>CBDBHA010000001.1:0-352907 GCA_965205495.1 Dehalococcoidia bacterium | reverse complement strand
CGACAATTAGTCCTGCCGGTAGCGACGACTATTTTTGCCGGTCGATAAAGGGTAATCAATTGGTACGGAGGTGCCGATTGATTACAGACCGACAAGTCAGGCTATTGAGGCAGAAACGTATGGAAGGCAAGACACAGGAAACGGCAGCGGCCAAGGCTGGGATGAGCGTGCGTTCAGCGCGCAAGTGGCAGAATGGCCCATTGCCGTCGCAGGCGAAACCGGAGCATCGGTGGCGCACCCGGCCCGACCCCTTCGACGGGGTGTGGGAGGATGAGATCGAGCCGCTACTAGGGAATGATCCGACTGGCAAGCTGAAGGCAACGACAATTATCGACTGGCTGGCCGAGCAGCATCCCGGGCGGTTCAGCGCATCCCAGTTGCGCACGCTGCAACGACGATTACAGGATTGGAGGGCGCTGCACGGTCCGGAGCGGGAGGTGTACTTCCCCCAGGAGCATCCGCCGGGACGGGAGGCTCAGTTCGACTTCACCCACTGCGGGGAACTCAGGGTGACCATCGCCGGACAGTCCTACCCCCACCTGCTGTTCCAGCTGATACTGAGCCACTCGGGATGGCGCTACGCTGAGGTCGCCGCCGGTGAGACCTTCCTGGCGTTGCAGCAGGGATTGCAGGCCGCCCTCTGGACCCTGGGCGGCGTCCCCCAGATACTGCGCAGCGACAATACCTCGGCGGCCACCCACGAGGTGAAACGCAGCCGCGGCCGGGCGCTTAACGACAATTACGCCGCCCTGCTGGACCACTACGGCCTCCGGTCCACCCGCATCAATCGCGGCCAGAGTCATGAAAACGGCGTCGCCGAGCAGGCCCACTACCGGCTCAAGGACGCTATCGACCAGGCCCTCATCCTGCGGGGCAGCCGCGCTTTCAATACTGTCGACGACTACGCACACTTCGTCCGGCAGATGGTGGAGAGACGCAATCGCCTGGTACAGGGAAAGCTGGAGCAGGAGATGCCTTGCCTACGCTCCCTGCCGCCAGCTCCGGTGCCGGAATACGTCAACTACCAGTCCAAGGTGCGCAAGTGGAGCACCATCCAGGTAGCGGGACATAGCTACAGCGTGCCCTCTCGTCTCATCGGGAAGGAGGTGCAGATCCGGCTGTACGCCGACTGGGTGGAAGTGTACTACAAGGGCCACCCGGTGGAACGCATGGAAAGGGTGCGTAGCGAGGGTGAAGCCAACGTCAATTACCGCCACGTCATTGGGTCGCTGGTGCGCAAGCCCGGAGCCTTTGCCCGCTACCGCTTCCGGGAGCAGCTGTTTCCCACCATGCACTTCCGCCTCGCCTACGACGCGCTCCGGGAATGGCGCGGGGAACGGGCCGACGTGGAGTACGTGCGCATCCTGCACCTGGCGGCGACCACCATGGAAGCCACGGTGGATAGCGCCCTGTCGTTGCTGCTGGGAGCCGGCGAGTCCTTCGACTACGCGGAGGTGCGGGACCTGGCTGAGCCCAAGGTGCCCGTGGCCCCAGCGCTGACTCTGTCTGGGAAGCCGGACCTGAAAATCTACGACCGCCTGCTCACGGTCAGCCTGGCCGCGGCGGGGGTGTGCGCATGACGGACACCAGCGTGATGCAGGACCGCATCGGCCAGCTGTGCGGCCAATTCAAGCTGCCCACGGTGGGGGCCCAGTCGGTAACCCGTTTCACCGCCGCTGGACACGGCGACGCCCTGCCCACTTTCCTGGAGGTGCTGGAGCAGGAAGCTGAGGATCGCCGCCACCGGCGCATCAACCGGCTGCGCCGGGAGTCCAGGCTGCCCTCGGGCAAGACCTGGGAGACCTTCGAGCACAACCGAGTCCCCCTGGCGCTGCGGCAGCAACTGGACCAGCTGGCCCAGGGCAGCTTCGTGGAGCGCGGCGTCAACGTGCTGGCCTTCGGACTGCCCGGCACCGGCAAGACCCACGCCCTCTGCGCCCTGGGCCACCGCCTGGTGGAAGCCGGCCACTCCGTCCTCTTCGCTCCGGCCTACCGCCTGGTGCAGGAACTGCTGGCCGCCAAGCGCGACCTGGACCTGCCCCGCCGGCTGCGCAAGCTGGACAACTTCGACTTCCTGCTCCTCGACGACCTGGGCTACCTGCCCCAGGGCGCCGAGGAGTCCGAGGTCCTCTTCACCCTGATCGCCGAACGCTACGAGCGCCGGTCGTTGGGCATCACGTCAAACCTGGTCTTCTCGGAGTGGGAGCGCATCTTTGCCAACCCCATGGCCACCGCCGCGGCGATTGACCGGGTGGTCCATCACTCCGTCATCCTGGAGTTTGACGTCCCCAGCTACCGGACCAACGCCGCCCAGCAACGCGTCCAGGCCGAGGAGGTGAACCGGCAAAACTAATTGACGCCAACCGGCAAATATAGTTGACGCGGGACACCAAGCTGGAATCCACAGTTGGAAGTGACTTTCCAGTATCGACAAGACTATCTGGAACCGGTACTAAACTAAAGCCAAGGTGAAATGTACATATCGCTAGACCGCACTGTCGGTGGCGACCCAGTTGGGGCCCAAAGGTGATATGAGGAGCTGTGGAGTCCTATCGGTTGTCTTCAAAACCCCGAAATGCACATCCCACCTTGGTATTGGTTTAGTAGTCAGTCACGTCAGGAATGAAAGTTTCCGAAAGGCTCCTTGGAAGACGCGCCATGTTGACACACGAAGAAACTTCAAAAATGACCCTTGCATTCCAAACATGACTGACTACTAGCCGGAAATGGCGGACCAATGCGTCCACCGGCGTGTGGGCGCATTCCGCCTGCCGGTATCCCAGGGTCTTGAGGTGACGGCAACGATCCTGCTTACAACTACCCTGAACCGGTGCCTGCCCGCAATGCTTAATCCCCTGGGGGGTTGCCGCCTAAAGGCATCGGCGGAACCAGGGACAACCGGCGGTCACCCACCGCCCATCGAACATAGGACCCCTCCGTCCCTCCCTGGACATGGACTTTGCCAGCTAGTCCCGCGGTGCCTGAACCGTTCACAGGTTTACCTGGCCACTCCTGCCCAGCCGGTCAGGCCCGCCGGACACGGGCACCCCAGACCGCCCCTTGCCGTCCCGAAAGCTCCTTCAATTAGGGTCAAAACCGGTCAGGGAACACCCGCAACCGAACATGCGAGTAATGACAAAACAAAGGGCATTCTCAGGGTTCCACAATATGGGCACCACACATGAGGAGGTGTCCAATGATGGACGACCCACAGGCATACCCATATCCCATCGGTTTCCTAGCTGAAACGTTCCCGCCGTTGTCCCCGGCCGGGCATGCCGCCCTGGTGGCCCGGATCAGCCGGCATGGTTACCGCCCTCCCGTCATCGTCTGGAAGGAGGAGGTTGTCTTCGGAGTGGAACTCCTGGAAGCCTACGCCGAGGCCGGGGTGGAACCCCGGTTCGAACACGTGCTTGAGGAGGAGGACCCGTCGGAAAGGATCTCGGCCGAAGCCGTTCCGTCCCTGGAAATGGACGACAACGCCAGGGCGGTAGCAGCCGCCCTGGCCTCCCAGTGGTCCACCCCCGGGAGGCCCCGGGACGAGGACAAAAATTCTGCAAATTTGCAGAATAAAACCCGGGCCGCCATGGCCGAACGGTACGCAGTAAGCGTCCGGCTGGTCAACTACGCCTCGCAGGTGCTGTCGGAGGACGGGCCAGCGGCGCCCGCGTTGCGGCGGGCGGTGAGGGAGTGGAAGATCAAGGCGACTGGCGCCGCAAAGGTTCTGGACCGGCCCGCGGAGCTGCAAGAGAGGGCCGTAGAACTGGTGATCAGGAAAGAGGTCAAAACCGTCAAACGGGCGGTGGAGCAGATCGACCGGGAAATCGCCCAGGCAGAGGAAGCGGAGGCGCTGGCAAGTGTTCTCTCCCGTCCCTGGATGAAACCGTCACCCTGCACACCGGGACGGTGGCCGACCTGAAGGAACTGGCGGCCCAAGAGAGCATCGACGCCATCGTCACCCATCTGCCCCAGAATGAGCATGCCCTGCCCCTCTGTCCCACCTGCGGAGTTCGCGGATCACGCCCTGAAACCCACGGGATGCCTGATCGTGGTGGGGAGCGGCATGCTGCTCCCGCGCATGATGGAGTCCCTGACCCATCCCCATCTCAAGTGGTTTTGGGAAGCGGACCTGCTGTTCCGCGGAGAGCCCGCGGGTTCCGCCCCGCCCCTACTACCTGCGCCTCCACCGCCGGCCGGTGCTGGTCTACGGAAAGAGGGCCTTCGGCCTGGCCCGCGTGGATGATCTGATCGAGGTCCCCGCCGATGAGGAGCTACCCCCCGGACTCGACCGGAACGAGATGGCCATGCAGCTGATACTGGAGCGGTTCTGCCGCCCCGGGCAGGTGGTTTGCGACCCCATCATGCTGGACCGGGCGGCCATCGCGCTGGCGGCCCGGAAGATGGGCTGCACGTTTGTCGGCGCTGCGGCGGAGAATTCCTACCGGGACCGGATCCACGTCCGGCTGGCCAGGGCGGAGGACCACGGAGCGATTCCAAGGACGCTGTCGTGAGCGACGTGCAATAGCCCCGGGAAGGGTGGTCCGGGAGACAACCAGGTGACGAGACCCGACCGCGGCCGAGATGGCGAGTCCCGTCACCTGGAGAGCAGGACGGCTGCTGGTGAGCCGTTCCTTTCCCCGCCGAATCGCCGGCTGGAGGGAACGGAGCTTTTCATTGGCATCAGGGGCTAGTCCTGCGCCCAGGAAACCATCCGTCCCGCAAGTCCCTGATTGGAGACCAGGTCAATTCCCCGGTTGGCCGGACCAGGACTGTGGAAATTCCCGGTCCCAACCCCCACACGGCCGTAATTTCCGGCCGTTGCCGTGCCAAAAGCTGGTTTAGAATCAACTCACCGGCGGTTGCAGCGGTCTCGAATGGGTCACGTTCCGCGAAAGGAACCGGCGGGCGCAGCGGGAACCGGTCCCGGATGTCCACCGGTACCCAGTCCGGTCCGTCCAGCGCAGGGGCGTCGCCCCACCCAGCGAACAACGGGACTTGCCGTCATAGCCCTGGCACCCCCGGTTTTCCCCGGGAGGGGGACAGGAGACCCGCGGGATTCGGTACCGGCGCCAAAGCCCGGGCCACGATGGAGTCGCACCCCGCAGGGAGGAGGAAGGTAATGGCACGGCTGCGCAAGGACAGCCCCTATTTCTGGGTAACCTGGCTCACCAGGCTGCTGTCAGGAGAGGACAGCTGCGAGTGGAGCACTTGGTTCCGGGCGCACCACCAGAGCGGCGGCTGGCAGATGGACCCACACTGACGCCGTAATAGCCGCCCGGGAGCGATGGGAAGGCCTGGGCCATATGGTGTACGCCGAGAAACAGAACTCCTTCGCCCTGAAAGGGGCATCGGGCACCCTGGGCGGAAGGCCGGACCTCATCGCCAGGCTGGGGGACTCGGGCACCATCATCGACGTGAAGACCGGGAAGGAGCGCCCTTCCCACGTGGTGCAGGTGATGCTGTACATGTACGCCGTGCCCCGGTGCATCGAGGCTTACCGGGGCGTGGCTTTCGGCGGCTAGGTGGCCTATCCCGCCGGTGCCGTCGAAATACCGGCGGAGGCGGTGGACGAGGAGTTCATCGGTCGGCTGTCCCTCCTGCTGCGGAGATTGGGGGCCGGCGAGCCGGCCCGGAGAATCGCCAGTCCCATGGAGTGCGCCTACTGCCCCATCACCACCGCGGATTGTCCCGAGCGGATAGCCAAGGGCGGCCTCCAGGCGGGGACCACCAGCGATTTCCAGGGCTACCTTCGCCAGCGGCACGTTGCGCCCAAAATGCGGCAGCCCAGGTAGAGCAAAACCGAAACCCCAAAGGCGGCGTCCCGGGGGAGGGCCGGTCGCCACCTCCCTCGCGGCCCCGGTCAATCGCAACATCCACGACCAGATTTCCGAGCTGGAAGACAATGGAGGCGGAGCATGAGCCCACAAGAATTACGCCAAAAGACCCTGGAGCTGTACGAACACCTGCGGCGGCGCATCAGTGGATGCTCGAAGTGCGAAACAGGGCACGACCCCGAGACCCACTTGACGCCCAGCCTGCCCGAATGCAAACAACTTCGGACAGGAAATTACGTGGGTATGCGAAAACGGGCACCGGCACTACATCGACCTGCTGATTGCAGCCTCGGCCATACACCTGGAGACCGAAGCAATCAGAATCGCCGATGCCCATGCGGTCGGCCTGTTCGTCATTCGGGTGGTGGGACCGGAGGACCCTGAGTGTGAGGGAGTGGAACGGGACGAGGATGACCTTCCAACCTTCACGGTCCGTGCCAGCTGCACGGACACGGACCATCCCTGGTGGGAGTACCCGGGCCCGGTGGAGGACAAACGGCAGGCGGTCCAGGGGCTTCATGCAGGGGGCGGTCAACGCCAACTACGACGATGACTTCTCCGTTCAACCCGAGTTGGATTTCGTCCAGCCCGGCGCCACCGCCGTCCTCGCGGGAGAGTCCTGCTCCCTGGGATGTGAAGATGCCATTGCGTTCCGCCATTTGCAGGCCCAATGTCTCGAGGACCATGCCGGACTGTGGGAGTCCAGGAACATCCGGCGGGAAGTGGGGGAATCCATCCTCCAGGCGGCCACCGAATTCCGTGGGGACCCGGTGCAACTGGTCCTGGAGGTTGAGGGCCGGCAGATCAACGTGCTGGTCAACCTTCCGCCCCGGGGAGAGGAGTCGGACCCCGACGACCCCCGGGTTGTCCGGATTGCGGACTGGGCCGGCATGTCCGGCAACAGAATGGCGCAATGCGCGGATGCGTGGGACCACGGGGACGAGGAGGACGATGACGAAGGACGATGACGAAGAATGAGTTGCCGCCGGGATGGAGCAGCAACCATCGGACATGGGATGGCGCCGTCCTGTGACCCCGGCCTGCGGTTGCCTGGCACCGGCCCTCCAGGGCTGCCCGACGGGTTCCAGTTCCTGCGCCAAGGGTACAGGGTGCCAATCGCCGGATACCCAGGCAGTCTGCTTCTCGGGAGCTGGCTCCGGGGAGCGTCGGCCGGGTAACGTCCGGGCAAGGGCAGGGGTCCGGCGAGTCGTGGCAGAAATCCCCCCGACGCAAATCATCCGGGACCATTCAGCACTGATGGGATTTACCCAGCTCCAAGGGTCAATTCCAGCTTGCCATTGACGGGCAGCCCGGAGCCGGCCCCCGCCGTTTTCTTTGGTGAGGGCCGGACGGCGCCGCCCGAATCGACCCCGAGACCGCCGCCGGTTCACCACCCGGACGTATTCGCTGCCTGGTCGGAATGCCTACCCGCAGGGGGTAACCGCCGCCCGCACCCGGCCGTGAACCGTCCAGGTTTCATGGAAAACCCGGGGCCGGCAGTCCGGATGGTCCCCGCGGACCAGCCAGGTCTTGCCCTCCTGGAAGACCCGGCGGACCACGACCCCTTCGTTGGCGACACTCATCAGGTAGACCTTCCCGTCCCAGAGGCCCCGCTGGGCGACATCCACCATCACAACCGCCCCCGATGGTATCTGCGGGGCCATCGAGTCCCCGCGGACCTCCACGAGCTTGCACGTTCCATCGCTCATTCCGGCGCGCACCAGCCGGTCCTGGCGGTAGGGCTGCCAGTCCCTGGCTGTCTCGTCAAACACAAAAATCCCTGCGCCTGCCACCGTGGCGATGACGGGAACCCCGACCACCTGCACCGCTATCTCCTGGCCGGTCAGGGGGGTCTGCGGCGAGGGTGCCAATTGGGGCCGGCCTCGGTCACCGGGTCGCCACGGAGCCATTCCACCGACCGACCGTAAACCCGTCCCAACGTCGCCAAGATCTCAGGGCGGGGGACATTGCGGCCCTTCTCGTACCGATAGACCGAATTGCTCGCGATATTGGCCTGGGCTGCCGCCTCCCCCTGGGAAAAGTCCCGCAGCGGTGCGGGCCTGGTGGAGCCGCCTGGCCAGCAGCCCTGGGTCAGGGACACTCCCCACGTTGTTGCGCTGACCCGGACAGCTTTCGCCATGCTCTTGGCACATAGGTGACCTCCTTAGCGCTGGGGTGACCTGAATTTTCCCGGCAACGGTCCGGAAAATCCAAGTCCTGTAGGGAATTATATAAACCGTTTGGCACAACCTTTTTTGAGGTCCCCATGCTCCCGGCCGCGTGCCGTCCGTCCGCGGGTGACGGACCCCAGTCCTCGGTCCTGGCCCGCAGATGTAAACCCCGGGGCGCCCCGGGGACAACTGAACGCTTCTCCCAGGGTATCGCCAAGTCATAACTGCCCTTCGTTGAGCCCGCCGGCGCGGCCGTCCCCAGCGAAGGCTCCGGCCAATGGGACCTGAAGCCGGTCTCCTTCTTGCACGGCGCCCAAATCCCTCGCATGGGGTCCCGATCATCATCAGAACCCCTATTGCCGGGGCCTGTTGCCCCCGCCGACGGACGGAGGCGCGTCGCCAAGGCGTGGTCCCATATCCTCACCCCTCGTTCTCCAACTGGTTTTCGTCCCGGTCGTTCTGCAGCATGGGGACCTCGCGGGGTCAGCCCCGGTCCCCATGAGGACGGTCCGGAAACTCCCGCCTCAACAGCAATGACCACGACCGTGCATGGGACTGGGGTTGACGCACCCGACCTCAAATTCCCCCATCGAACAGGCATTCTCCTCCATTCCGGCCACTCCGGTCAGGATTATCGGCTGGACCGGAGCCGACGCACCGGAGCGACATCCCTGGCCCGCCTTCTTTGGGGACAAGGCTGGCCCGGGCGTGCGCCTGGGCATGCCGAACCATCCCCATCATCCACAACACTTTTGAGGAGAAATGGTGCAGCAATTCCACCCCAACCCCCAGAATCCGTCCCGTTGCGACAGGTGCGATGGAATGGTCGTCCTGACCGAAGACCGGGGAGTCAGTTACTTGCATTGCCTCATCTGCGGCCAGGACCGCTATACATTTCCGGACCTTCTTGCCGAGATAGCCGATGTCCCAGGGGATGACGACGCCCCCACGGACAACCCGGCTGACCTTGACGAGGGAGGGGAGGCCCCGGACCCTGCCGGCGCAGAAGGCCTCCGCCCGGTCGGTCCCTGGTATCCGGTTACCGACGTTGCCCAAGACCGGTACCGGAGATACCGGGAAAACCATGATTGAAAACAAGTATTCGATTGAGGTGGCCATGGACGTGTTCCGCCTCTCGCGTCGTACCATTTACAGAATTCTCAACGGTTACATGATCCTGGATGGTGGGAGACCTGCGGATTGCGAGGTTGACGAAGAAGGGGATTCTGACAGAACGGAGGAAGATAGGCCAGCCGACCCCGACCTCCCCGTGGAATGATTTCGTAACCAAAGGCTACACCGCCCCGCACTCCCGCTGGCACTGCGTCCCAGGTCGCATACTCCCCCTGAGGGGACTGCCAGTCCGGCAGAGCCAAGAACGGCCGGCAACTGGGGGAACCAGCGGGCCACGCTACACTCCGTCGGGTGCCGCGCTTCCTATCCGGGGTGCGGGACTGGTTCGCGACCATCCCAGGGACTACGTTGCGGAGCATCTGGGTGATGCCCACGGCACACTGGTGGTGGATGAGGCCGGCTTCCTCAAGACAGGGACCAGGTCCGAGGGACCAAATCCGATGGGATGCAGCGCCAGCCCAACGTCATCGGCGGTGGGAACATGGCACCACCCCGGAAGAACCGCTGGCCGGCACCAACTTCGAAGGGTCCAAGACCGGCTCGAGGTTCAGCGATGGAACACCCCCCGCCGGACGGTCGGGGAACCCCGCCGATGGCGCTCGGGCCGGTCTATGCCAGCCAAATAAGGCTGGTCACAATTTCGACCAACTTCTGAGTGCTGGTAACCACGCATTTCCTTTATAACCACCCACCCTGTTCCCCATCCGGAGCTGAGGTCAAAATTCCAGCACAGCTTTTACGCTCACCGCCCTAAGGCACCGACGGCTCAGGCCTGGGTGTCAAAACTCCTCCACTCCCGGCCCTTCCATAGAATGCCCTCCGGTACGGCCAATACCCCCTACAAAATTCCAGCACACTCCCACACTCCACAAGCCTTCTACATATATACCCCCCAAGGTCGGCCTTTGAGGAGCGCGCCTTGGGAGTTTTTCAGGGCGTCCTCCATCATCCAAAACACAACAGGAGTGGACCCATGATTTACCCCAACTTGCACCAGTTCTACCTCAACGAGGGCGGCGAGACGTCCAGGGAGACAGCCTTCGGCGGGAACAGCTGGGACGAGGTCGCCGACCCCGACCGCCACACCCAGTCGAAGTCCGCTTCAACCACGGCACGTCCCAAGTCTGCGGGGCGGCGACCGACGGGCGCTTGGCCATCCTGGGCACCGTCATCGGCGCCGCCGACGCGGAGGAACTCCTGTCCCCGTTTCATCCCAGGGACGGGACCTGGCCGGAGCAGACGGGACTTCGCCCATCCCAGGCGGTCCAATGACGCGAAGATCCCCTCGACAATAGTCTGCCGCCGCACCATCTCTCGCCGGCAGTCGGAGTCCGGTTCCTCTCCCTTGCCTGGAGGTATAGCGGGCAATACATGGTCAGTCCCAGATACCGGCGGGTCTGCTGGGGGGGGGGGCTGACAGGGGTATGTAAAGTGTTTCCCGCTTCGGGACGATAGATTTCTTCGGGTCAGGCGGCGGGCCGGGATGTGGTTCAGGAAGCAACAATACCCTTGTCAACCTGTCTGTTTAGCACCGAAAAGGTGCCGGAAAGCCATTTCCCTTCCAAGTCCACAGTATCTATACATACCCCTGTCAGGGGGGGAGGGAGGGCATCGAGGCACAAGACCCCGCCTATGGCGTTTCCAGCGCATTTCGGACACACGCTTCCAGGGTAGACTGATGTTCATAAAAATGCTGGCCTGAGCACCCTGAGAATTGACAGAAGAACAGCCTAGATGGGAAGGGCCGCTACGGCGACAACATCTTGGTAGGGTGGTTGTGGTGCACCGTGAAGTACGAGGAGGCGTATCTGGAAGCCTACGGCAACGCCAGTGAAGCCAGAGGGGAACTGGGAGCCTACTTGCGGTTCTACAACGACCTGAGGCCCCATCATGCCCTGGTCTACCGGACCCCAGCCGAGGTGTTCCACGGAGCCAGGATTCCCACTGGGAAGGAATCGAAGACAGAGGAAGGTCCACCGCAACGGGTGTTAGTATCGTTGTCAGGAGCAGCGGGACTTTCGCTTAATTTCACCTCGATCCTGTCCTAATAGCAGAGTCCGCTTCACACCTTCTCCCGATAAAGGCGATTCTAAAAAGCACGGCATCCGGGAAACTGAACGGATACTTATAGGCTACGGAACCCTTTCATGGTTTCAATTTCGTAACAAATATCCGTCGAACTGTCGACACTCCACCAGGCTTCCCGAATGCGCTCCCTCTGTTCAGCGGTCAACTCGGCGCTGCAGAGGTCTAGTTTTGCGTTGAAATCATTTCGGGTCATTGGGTTGGTGGGATGGCCTTTGTGATGCATGACTTCTTCCTGGAAGATGGACCCATCGGTTTTTCTAATCTTGATAAACGCCGGCCGTGGCGGCCCGTAACCGTCCCGCAAGAAACTCGGAGCACGGAAAAGGTCGTCGTACTCTTTACTGCCGTGAACTGTCACCTTTCGAAGCAATGGTCGGAGGTCCGGGTCCAGATAACGTT
Source organism: Dehalococcoidia bacterium (assembly GCA_965205495.1). Lineage (GTDB taxonomy): Bacteria > Chloroflexota > Dehalococcoidia > Lucifugimonadales > UBA3495 > CATOSK01. The sequence continues at coordinate 341,281 of CBDBHA010000001.1, read as the reverse complement.
CCGCGTTGTACGAGTCGACGGTCAATGTTCCGTCTTGCAACGCCACCATTAGCATGTAGGGCAGACTATGATCGGCAGTTTCCCGGGTTTGGGGGTCATATTTGGGCTCATCCGCGAGATGAACAACAAGGTGCTCCGGAACAGTCACCTCGATAACCTCAATATCATGCACCGTCGTCCACTCCAAGATCCTCGGCACCATGTCAAGCAGGCCCTGAACGTTGCCTTCCGCAGGCCAGTACTTTGTTTTCGACCCTTCGATTGAGAGCTTATCGGGGAGCATAGGCAAATGGACTTCAAAAGGACCACTTAAATGGTGGAAACCGTAAATTCCTTCGAATGGCTCCGGGGCCGATGTGAACCCCTCCCGAGTAAGCATGGCAGCGAATACACCGTTACGGGTTGAAAAAGATGTCGCGGAACCTTTCATCATTGATAGGTCACCCCATCGGCTAACGCTCAGAGGAATATTCGGGATCAACGCCAGTGACGCGGCATTCCCCAACTGGTCCGGGGTTAGCCCCCAAAGTTTCCCGACAGCTAGAGCCACGGCAACATTCTGGAAGGTTCCTTGGTCGAAGCCAAACCGATTGGCAGCACCTTCAATGCCCAGCCCCCCCGCTAGCTCATAAGCCAACGCAATCGCTCCAAGTACTTCTATGCCGGAGGAATGTTCAGCTTCACCCGCCGCCAGGCACCCAGCGATCATATCGCTAGCATGCCCGCCGCCGCCGTCATGCCCATCGTTGTAGTCAAAGGTGCGTATCATCCCGGTGTTAGCCAAAGCTGCCATTTCCGGCGAGGTTCTTACACCATAACCGAATACAGTCGCTGGTTGGTCGCTGTGTATGGTACTAGCCACCTTCGCCGTTATTCGGGCAGGCTCAGTGCGAGACCCAACGACCGCACACGCAATACTGTCGAACAACCGGTCCTTGGTGGCACTAACAGCTGACTCGGTCATTTGTCTGCTCAGGTTGAATGACACCGTGTAATCGACGAGTTTTTCGGTTGTCTTGTCCATTTGACCACTTCCTAGGAGATATAAGCGGGCTAGGGAAACTGGTTTCCAGACTGGAGGATGTTGAATGGAAAACCACAGGAGCGGTTTCCATTTGACCTATTGCCGGTCCCGTTCTCGGAAACTTCCCCGCCGACGGTTTTCGTTTACCCAAGACCTTAGACCCGACGCAGCTTTGGATCCAAGGAGTCTCGTATCCAATCGCCGAAGAAGTTAAACGCTACAACCACTATGGTTATGGCTAAACCGGGTAAAAGGGATAACCACCACACCTTTAATATTACATTACGGCCCTCAGACACCATAATTCCCCAAGCCGGGTCTCCAGGAGCAACTCCCAGTCCCAGAAAACTGAGGGATGACTCCAGTAGAATAACTTGTCCCACTCGTAAACTCGTAATTACCATCAAGACGCTAATTACACTGGGGAAGATGTGGCGCCAAATAATGGCGGGCGCGCTGACACCGGCGACCCTCGCCAAAATTACAAAATCCAATTCCTTGACTGCCAACACCTCTCCCCGGATCATGCGCGCATAAGCGTCCCAAACCGTTATGGCAACCGCCACTATGATGACTCCCGTGCCCACTCCCATTATTACTACCAGGACTAAAGCAACAAGAATCGTGGGCAACCCCATAGTAGCGTCGACGAGGCGCATGATAAACGCATCAACCCAACCGCCCCGATAACCTGATATCAACCCCAACACGGTCCCCACCACCGCTCCGGCTCCCAAGGCTACTGCGGCCATAAACATAGCTGTACGGGAACCGTGAACCATCCGGGCTAGCATGTCTCGTCCCATAACGTCGGTTCCCAGAGGATGGTTTAGCGTTTGAAAGGGGGGGATTCTGGCTTCTGCCAAGTTCACGTTCGTTGGATTATGTGGGGCCAATGGGGCGAAAACAGCGCAAAGTAGCAGAGTTGAAAGGATGGCAATCGTCAACCAGGGTAAACGTGCGCGAAGAATGCGTCTTGGCCCATTCCGCCAACCCCCTCTGGAGGTTAAGACACCACTAGACTCAACCATGCGATCCCTCCAAAATCACCGGTCCACTCTAATCCTCGGGTTGACGTAAGCGTACGTGATATCCACGGCAAATGATGTGGCTATGTAAAAGAACCCCGCGGCTAATACAGTAGCTTGTACCACTGGGAAATCGCGTTGGTTAACCGCCTGGAGCATTAGTCTTCCTATCCCCGGCCATGCAAACACCACTTCTACGGCAACCGAACCATTCAATAAACCGGAGATAGTCAACCCGGAGAACGTGAGTAGGGGGATGACGGCGTTTTTTAATGCATGTTTGTAGATAACTACTCGTTCGGAGAGTCCTTTGACCCTCGCGAATTTGACGTACTCAGAGTCCAAGACTTCCAACATGCTGGAACGACCCAGCCGCACCATCCCCGCCATGGTGGCTGTCCCCAACACAAATGTAGGCAGGATAAAATGGGCTAAGCCACCCCGGCCGAAGGGAGGTAACCAGTTTAGGATACCAGCGAACAACAATATAAGCATAATACCCAGCCAGAAATTGGGTGTAGCTACACCCAGGACGGCGACTAACTTGCCCATATTGTCGATTATTGAACCGCGCTTTACGGCCGAAATAACTCCCAGTGGGATACCCACCACAAGGGTAAAAAGGAAGGCGGCTCCAGCCAGTTGAAACGTAGCTGGCAGACGCTGCAACAGGGCATCTCGGGCTGATTTCTTTGAGATGTGTGAGCGTCCGAAGTCCCCCCTGGCAATGTTGCTAAGGAATAGCCCGTACTGGACTACCAGGGGCTCATCCAGCCCTAGGTTGATTCTTAGTTGTTCGTAATCTTCTTTGGTTGAATCGGGACCCAGAAGGTAGAGAGCGGGGTCTCCCGTAAGGTGGATGCTAAGAAAAACAATCAGGCTAAGGGCCAACAAGGTGAAAATAGCCTGCACTAGGCGGAAAAATATAAAACGCTGCACGAATAGTCACCATGCTGGATGGACAGTATGAACCGCAGTCCAGACCGTCCATCTTGGGCGGAGTGACCCGAGATAGTGCCCGACAATCACTCCGCTAACTTTATCGTATGTAGGGCCGAAGGGAAGTTAGACAGGGGGTTTGGGTTCCAACTCTCGATCCGTGAACCGGCTCCCCATGGAATGTTCAAGTATCCGAAGCTGATGAAATGAGCCTCGTCTTTAAGTCTACGGTAGATGTCCCGGAGCACAACTTCGCGTGTTGCCGGGTCGAAGGCAGCCAACCCCTGTTTCGAAAGTGCGTACAATTCGGGATCCTGGTGGGTTTGAGAAAAGCTCTCTCTTGTGCCGTAGCGCGACTTCAAAAGGCTGGCTGGGTCTATTCTTGGCCGGTCATCCCTCCAGACAATCTGGCCGAAGAAGTCGGTGCTACCGAAAAGAACCTTGCTCGAAATCGAACCTTCACTTACCTTGACTTCAACCTCTAGGCCCAGTTCTTGTTCCCAACTTGAAGCGCCTTGCAGGGCGGTCTCCACTAGAAAAGGTACTGCGTTATTGGGCCAGGTATTGATTACCAGCGGGGGAAACCCCTCTCCGCCCGGGTAACCGGCTTCAGCTAGTAGTTCTCGGGCTTTATCGGGATCGTACGGGAACGGGTCTAACTCTGGGCTGTAGCCGATGGCACTGGGCGTAACTCGCGTCCAGCCTTTTATTTGCCAAACCTCCGGCCCTCCATACAAGCTATTCTGGATCGCTTCTTTTGGAAGGGCGTACGCAAGAGCCTGGCGGACCCTCCGATCGATGCAGGGGTAATTCTCTTGAGGTATTGCTATATCGTTGATAGTTGCAGGGGCATTGCTGGGATCCCAGCAACCGATGAAGCGAACACTGATCGCTGCCCCTTCAGGGCCAAACACCACCCGTCCGCCTCCCGACTCAATCTGATCTTTGGTGTCCAGGCTTATCAACCCAATGTCACCGTCCCCTGAGCGCAGCGCCGCTACTCGCGCCGCTTCCTCGGGTACCACCAGAAGATTGAGTTCCTTGAATTGCATCCGCTTGTCCTCTAAGAATCCGTTTTCCGGTTGATAGTAAAAATCAGCGAAGCGCTCAAGGGTCATACTCTCGGCCGAAAGGTGGTCTACGAAGCTCATAGGGCCAGCGCCGATTGGGTTTTCGTCGTAGGCCAATTCATCTTCCAAATTGTGCAATGTGTCGCGACGGGGCATTATTGCTCCGATCAACCCACCCCTGGTTCCTTCCGAAATACGGGATGGAATCTCGACGGAGGGGTTGATCGTAGTCAAACTAACCTCATTCGGGCCAGTCTTTTCGATTCGTTCCGTTGATCTGGATAAGGTAATGGAAGAATTTCCGGTTACGTACTCATAGGCTCCGGGACCGATTCCATGCTGGAGGCTCCACACTACGTCGTCTGCAGTCAGGTCGGTGCCATCATGGAAACGAACCCCTTCTCTGATGGTCAAACGCCAAGTTAAAAAGTCACTGGAGATTTCCCAGTTGGTAGCGATGCCGGGACCAAGTTTCAACGTTCCGTCAAGTGCATCCTCTGCAATAAGGAGCCCATGTACCGCCCGTAAGTATGCCTCCCCGCCGGTCGTAAGGTGGGTGTCGAACCGCTCGGCACCAAAATCGTTCACCATCAAGGTAAGTGTTCCCTGGCTGAATTCGGGTCTGGGTGTGGGTACTTCGGTTGGGGCGGCGGTGGGTTGAGTTGCCGCTGGAGCACCCGTAACAGCGGGGTCTTGGCTACCGTTGGCGGGGGAGGCCACGGCATCTGGGGGCATTTGATCTGTTTCAGTGGCGGGTGGAGGGGCACTGGTTCCGCAAGCCGCCGCCAGTATTCCAGCGAAAATTACCAAGATCACTAACGCTGCAGTTGGGAGAAAGGGTCTGTTAAGTGACATTTGAAGTAGCCATCCTGAAAAACAAGATTAGTAGAGATCATGATGGGTCATGCACAACCCGACGTCATATCTAAAACCCGTGGGAGCAACCCGCCATTGGGGGAAAGGGGTGAACTTGGAGCTTCCCGCACCCAATGGGGAGAACCTTGTACCAGGTTGCGACCCCTTGGAAACCCGCGAACCTGGACCACCAAGTGCTTATAGCATAGGGACGAGTTAGTGTCAACTTAAGGCCAAGATTGAACACTATAACATTTGTATTTCGTCTTCCAACGATCGGATTAGGTTATGAATGTTCCTTTGACTAGTAAAGTGTCGCTGATCCGATCCGGGGTCGATCCGCAACATCGGACAAGTATCTTAGTGAGAGTCCTGCTCCTAAGCCCCAATCCACCGAAGGAGGGCGTGTAGCGGGGTCCTGAAGAGACCAGAAAGTGCTCCTGTGCCTCTGGGATAATGGTTTTGTAACAGCAAACCGACCCCAGAACAAGGAGCACCCAATAGATGCTGCCACGCAACCACCCCGACCGGATCCAAATCACCTTCGACGACCGCCGCCTGGTGGCCAATGCCGGGCTGATCCTTCCGGCCACTCTGGCCTTGCACCTGGGTCTGCCCCAACTGGTTGACCGGCACTTGGATCTGGGCCGGGCCCAGGCCGAGCCAACACCGGCGACAAGATGATGACGCTGGTGGCATCTGCGCTGGCCAGCGGCGATTGCATCGACGCCGCCGATGTGCTGCGCGCCGGCGGGACCGCCCGCGTGCTCGGTTTCACGGCTAAGGCGCCCTCCACCCTGGGCACCTTCCTGCGCAGCTTCAGGTGGGGCCATGTCCGCCAACTGGACCGGGTGAGCCGCCAGTTGCTGGCCCGGGCCTGGGCGGCTGGGGCCGGACCCGGCGACGCGCCATTCACCATCGACCTTGATTCGACGATCTGCGAGACCTACGGACTGGCCAAGGAGGGCGCCCGCCACCACGGCTGCACCGGCGCCCGGGGCTATCACCCGATGCTGGCCGCCGGCACCGGCGACGTGCTGATGGCCCGCCTGCGCGAGGGCCGGGCCAACACCGCCCGCGGCGCCGCCCACTTCCTGCGTGAGACGGTGAGCCGGGTTAGCTGCGTCGGGGCCAGCGGGCAGATCACCATGCGGGCTGACAGCGGCTTCTATACCCACGCCGTGGCCGCCGTCTGCCGCCGGATGGATGTCCGCTTCTCCATCACCATCCGCCAGCACAAAAGCCTGCACAATCTCATCAAGGCGATACCCGAAGAGGACTGGACGCCGATTCCCTACTGGATGGACGGCGCCGATGTGGCCGAGACCACCTACACCCCCTTCCAGAGTGAGCCCGACGCCGCGCCGGTGCGGCTCATCGTCCGGCGGGTGAAGCCGGCGCCCGGTTCCCAACTGGCTCTCTTCGCCACCTACAGCTATCACGGCTTCATCACCGGCCGGGACGGAGAGACCCTGGAACTGGAGGCTGACCACCGCCGCCACGCCGAGATCGAGAACGCGATACGCGCCCTCAAGTACGGCGTGGGGCTGAACCATCTCCCCTCGGGCCGCTTCGCCGCCAACGCCGCCTGGCTGGCGGTACAGGTGATGGCCCACAACCTGGCCCGCTGGACAGCCCGCATCGGCCTGGGTGAGCGGATCGTGACCACCAAGACCCTCCGGCGGCGGTTCTTCGCCCTGGCCGGACGGATCACCCGCTCGGCACGCCGGATCACCCTGCATCTTCCCCAGCGCTGGCCGTGGGAGGAGCAGTTCAGCCGCGCCCTGGCACGGCTGCGAGCGATTCCACTCCCAGCCTGACGGCGCCCGTCCGCAACTGGCCCGCCGTCCGGCCAACTGAACGTCCCCGCCAACTCGCGCCATCTCGGTCCGCGAGCGCCTCTTGCCGTGTGTTATCCCGCCATCTCCCTCGCCACAGCCACTGTAAGCCGCCATCGGCGCCCCCAAAAGCGCCTGCAGATCACCCTCCAACCTCCCGTCTACCCGAATTCGAGCCCGGAGCATCGCGCCTGTAACTCCCTCACCCCCCTTCCGCTGTCCTCACGCTGTCTATCCCTGTCCATCGGTGGATTCGGGCTTAGAGTCAACAATTAACGGCCAGAAGACGCAGCCAAGCGCTGGTGAGCTTGATCGCATTGGAAGAAATCTCCTAAAGCGAGATTGGCGGGAAGTCTTTCCGGGAGCGGCATTTATGAACGTCGTCACCGAAGGTGCTGGTGCTGACATTTCAGTCCGAATAACTAAACGAGAAGGCCCAGGGTTCCATATAGCGCCAGAGGGTACACCAGGTTCTTCTACGATTGCCGTGAAGCGAGTCAACGAGCTGGATTTCTACAACCTCAATACGACGCAACTCGCTGACAAGGTTAAAATCACGATGCCCAAGTTACTGGCGGCCGTGGCCCATCTTGGGATTCAAGATGACCCTGATTGCTTTAAGGAAATCGCAATGGGCAAAGCGAGCTACAAGCGTTATTCACAAAAGGTCATCCCTATTATCAGTCTGTGCTTGGAAACTGAAGATTTGACCGTAATTTGGGAGAATCGGCCCGAGTCTATGCGGAAATCCAAATCATGAGCTTATATTACTTTCACAAATTCGAACACGCGATATGACCACCCTCACCGAATCCACCGTCGCATCCGCTGACCCGGAATGGCTCGCCACCCTGGGCTAGCGGACGGCCCACGGACCCGACATCGCCCCCGGAACTCCAGCCGCAGAGCGGGACAACCACGCCGAGGTCGTGCTGGAACTGCGCCTGAGGAATACTCTGGAAAGGCTCAATCTGGACCTAGACGACGAGGCCTTGGAGCCGGTCCCCGTCGTATCACCAAACCGGCACCTACACGGCCTCGTCCGGCGCAGCGGACAACAACAGCGGGGCAGGCCTGAATGCGCGCATCGAGCTGGTGTCGTTAAACACAGTCGACGAAACCCACTACATCAGGGTATCGGAGAACGACTACAACGCCACCGGCACCTACACGGTGGTGGTCACCAGAATCGAGTAGAAAGCCACGTCCGGTGGGCTTCCGGAGTTTCGGCGGAAGCCCACCGGACGCCACAAAATGCCAGGATGTCAGGACACAAGCGGTCGGGTATAATCCATTCATGCCTTCCTACCCGCATATTGAAGAGTACCACGCCAAGCTGCTTCGAGGACTCGCAGACCGCCGTCCTGGCCTGGTCCAGAACGGCAACGAGGCGATGCGGGTGGATATGTCCCGGGAGGGGGAACTGCACCGGCTGATCCGCATCTTCCTGGACTATGAGCTTCCGGAGATCCAGGAGTTCCGGCACGCCCAGAGCCAGTTCAAGACCCACCTTCCCACCGTGCTGGAGAACCTGCGGGACACCGTCGCGGGGGCAGAGGCGGATAACCCGGACTACCAGGAAGCCGCCGCGTCCTTCCTGGACCTGTGCCGCATGTCAAGGGCGATCGGATGTTGGGCCAGTGGGGTGTCGCTGTTCAGGATAAATGTCCGTTTAAGCGGCCAGCAGAAATGTCACTCGGTCAGGCTGCCATGGTATCAGATGATGACGTAGTACCGTTTCCACTTGAATATGCCTTATACCAGATACCCGTTTCACCTGCCCGTAGTTCCCGCGCAAGCTGGAATCCACAGTTGGAAGTGAATTTCCAGTATCGACAAGACTATCTGGAACCGGTAGTAGTGGGACCGTCCCAGGGTTGTCGCGTTGGAGGGCCCTCGGCGGCCAGGTATTTCTTGATGGTGGCCCTGTGGATTCCCAATTCCCGCTCGATCGCTCTAAGCGACATCCCCTTGCGCAGGGCTTTCTGAATTGCCTTCCATCTCTCCCTCTGGAGGAACGTCGGCTTTCGGGGGGAGGCGGCTTTGGGCTTGCCGGCGGCGGCCGCGCTGTCAGTGTTGTCCACTTGATCCTTCTCTTCCGCTGCCCTCGAGTCCAGTGATTGGAGAGCCGCGGTCCAGCGTTCGCCCAGGCCGTTGGCGCCGGAAGGCGCGACAGGAACAGGTGCGGAACGTCCGTGGCCGTTTCGGAGGAATACCGGACTGGGCGGCGCCTCCTGGGCAGCGAGGATGCGCCCTTCATGCCGCACCGTGAGCCGGCCGTCGAGTCCTTCCAGTACCTCCACAGCCGCCCCGGCATAGCTGCGGCGTTCCGGCCCTGGCAGCAACTGGAGGGTGTGCAGCTGGAACCTCACCGTGTTGTCCCTGGCCACTTTCCTCCGGTGCTTGAAGCACAGGACCTGTTCCAGGCACAGCTCCGGGTTGAGAGGCCGGAATGCAGGCTCAGGGTGTTGCGGCGGAACCCCGAAGCGCCGGTTGAACCGTGGCAGGAACTGCTCCAGCACCCTGTTGGCTTCCCCGATGCCGCTCGCCCCCGCCAGCCGGAGTTCAGTTACCAGCCGGTCCTGGAAGGTGCCCGCCGTTCGCTCCACCCTGCCCTTGGCCTGGGGCGACAGGGCGAAAAGCATCTGCACCCCCAATTCCTCCATCGCCCGGCTGAACTGGGTTGGCATCCCGGGGAGGCCGGAGCCGGGGGTGTGCCTGAAGACCCCGTGCCGGTCGGTGTAGAGGGCGACTGGTATGCCGAGATGCTGCACCAGGCCCTGGAGCAGCCGGAAGTAGTTGTGGGCATCCTCCTGCTCGCAGAAGAGGGCGTCGACCACCGTACCGGTGGCATCGTCCACCGCGAACAGTATCGTGAACTGGGGACCGTCATCGCCCAGCCACCGGTGATAGCTGCCGTCCAACTGGATCAGCATGCCCTCCCGGGGCATGCGCTGGCGGCGCACCCGGTGCTTGGGCGGACGCCTGCGCCGCGGACTGCTCAGACCGGCGTTGACCAGGATGCGCCGCAGGGTGGTCCTGCCGATGTCGATGCCGTCGCGTTCGCTCAGCAACTCGCTGAGATGGGTGTGGTTGGCCCCGGCGTACCTGGTACGAGCCAAGTGAACCACGGCAGTTGCAATGGGCTCGGGTGTTGCGTTGGGTGGCCTGCGGCCACGGTGACCGTGGGCAACGGCGGCAGCGCCCAGTTCCCGGTAAGCTGCCAGGATACGCCTGGTGTGGCGAGTGGTGACACCCATCAGCGTCGCTGCCTGGTCCAGGGTCATGTGCTCAGCAAGCAAACTGTTCAGAACCTGAAGCCTTGCCTGTTCTTTTTGAGTCAATGTCACATTCTCCATAAGGGGAGTGTGACATTTATGCTAGCCAGTTAGAGCGGACCTTTTCGCTGAACGTCAACAAGTGGGGCGGAGCAAAAGTGTACCACCAGAGAGGTCATTGGCCAGCGTAAATGTCCGCGCCAGTTGTTCGGGAGAAGTGTCACAGAGGCAGGCTGGCAGCAGACTGGGCGTGTAAGTCAGGACGGTTGCTTTAACTCCGCCGATTGCATCTATATCGCTGTCCCCACCCCCGTCAGTTCCCGCGGCGCCTGTTATAATCGCGACAAGCCCTGGACGCCGGCAGCCCAGACGCGGGCCGTATGAGATGCAGCCGGGCCCCGACCGGAACCCGCCGGACCCGATCACCACCAACGTGATGCGGGATTTGCACAGGAGGTCCAGTAAGAATGGCGGACAAGGCAACTAGCTACCGATACAACCCGCTGCACCAGGACATCATCTGCGCCGAGACTGCCATCGACGAACTGCCCCGGACGCTGGACGGCCTCGGTTGCGGGAGGGCGATGATCACCTGCGGCCCAACCATCCTGCGAGCGTGCAACGTGGTGCCGCGAGTTCAGGAGGCGCTGGGTCAACGCTATGCCGGCACCTACTCGGGGGTGGCTCCCCACTCTCCGGTGGAGACCGTGGAGGCCGGCGTGGAAATGGCCAGGGAAGTGCAGCCCGACGTGTTTATCAGCGTCGGCGGCGGCAGCACCCACGACACCACCAAGGCGATGGCGACCCAGCTGGCCGAAGGCGGCGACATCCACGACTACGCGATCATCTTCGAGCCCCCCGACCGGATAATCGTGCCGCCGACCCCCTCGCCCAAGCTGCCGATACTGAGCGTGCCCACCACCATGGGCTGTGCCGAGTTCAGCCGCGGCGGGGGCGGCATCACCGACCATCGTCTGGGCCGCAAACTCAGCATCGCCGGCGATGGCGTGACGCACCGCACCGTCATCATCGACGGACAGGCGTTGGCCACGACGCCGCTGCGGATTCTGGTCTCGACAGCCATCGGACAGCTGCGCATCGCCATTGAAACGGTTTACTCCACGGGGCACAACCCCATCGGCGACGGGATGGCCCTCCACGCCATCCGGTTGCTGTTCGAGAACCTGCTTCGCTGCAAGGATGAGGACATAGACACCCTTCTGAATACCAAGACGGCCTGCGCGATGGCATCCCTGGGGTCCTCGCGGGCCTTGGCCTCAACACGGCCACCTGCCACCACGTGGGCGGGCTGTACGGGGTGCCCCACGGGGAGGCCAATGCCATCCTGCTGCCCCACACCATGCGCTACAACCTGGATGCCTGCGCCGGCCGCCAACGCCTGATCGCTGAAGCCATCGGGGTGGCGAACAGCCGAATGACCGACGAGGACGCGGGGCTGGCGGCGGCCGACGCCGTGGACGCCCTGTGCCGGGAACTGGGGTTGCCCCGCACTCTGCGGGAGGCCGGCGTCCCCGAAGACGGCCTGGAGTTCATCGCGGCGGCGACGCTGCACGACAGGAGCCTGAGCACCAACCCCAAGCCCGTCACCGACGCCGGGCCGATCATGGAGGTGCTTAGGGCGGCCTTCTGAGGAAAATGCGGCGTCCTGTTCGGCTTCCACCTGCCTGACTCCCGCTGCGGGCGGACCGCATTCCCTCCGAGGCAGTCGGCTGCCACTGTGGATGCGCGGTGGAGCCGGCCCGTTTCCTTCCTGGTTGATGCCGGCAAAATCACAGGGCGGGCAAATTGCCCGCCCTGAAGTCATCCTCAAGACCCCCTGGACCTTACCTGCGAAAACCGCGTTCCTTATCTCCGCATCCTATCCGGTTATTCCGGTTTTCGCCCTGACCCGCCACTTGTTCCCCGCTTCAAGGATTTGGGCCAGCGGGTCGCCCTGATGATTCAAGGGCTCCAACTGGCGCTCTTGGGCAAGGGCAAAGGTCCGCACCTGACATTGTCCATGCAACCGTCCTGGTCGACCGCGGTCGCATCGTTCGCTGCTGGGCGATCGCGGTGGTTACTTTCCTCAGTTCCACGTGATGGGCAGCGACTTCAACGACCGGAAGGTGATGCTGGGCTGGTATTCCAACTGGTCCTCGGTGGTATCCAGGCGCAGAGAATCGAATCGCTCGGCAAAGGCCCGGAAGGCCTCCTGACCCTCCACCCGCACCAGGGTGGCTCCCAGGCAGTGGTGAATACCGGCGCCGAAAGCCACGTGGGGGTTAGGCCAGCGGGTTATGTCGAACCGGTCCGGATCCTCAAACTTGCGCTGGTCCCGGTTTGCCGATGAGATGAACCACCGGATCCGGTCCTCCTTCCTGATCAGCTTGTCCCGCAACTCCACGTCCTCCGAAGCGATGCGGGCGATCGACTTGACCGATGAATCGTGCCTCAGGCATTCCTCGGTGGCCTTGACGTGCATCCCCTCCGGGTCGTTCCGCAGCAGGCCCCACTGCTCCGGGTTGCGCAGGAAGGACAGGATGCCGTTGCAAAGCAGGTTGATGGTGGTCTCGTGGCCGGCCAACAAGAGCAGCGACGAGTTGGAGATCACTTGGTCGCGGCTGAAGAAGCCGTCCCGCTCGCCCTGGGCCAGCACCGAAATGAAGTCGTTCTCGGGATTGACGATGCGCTTCTCCACGAGGGGCGAAACGTAGTCGGTCATTTCCCGGATGCCCTCGGAGAAGTTCTGCATGCGCCAGGGTTCGCCCCGGCCCACATAGAGCAGCTTTTCCGCCACCTCCCTGATGTAGGGCCGGTCCTGCTTGGGAACGCCCATCATCTCGGCAATGACCAGCAGGGGCAGGGGCGTGGCGAAATCGCGCATCACGTCCATGCTGCCCCGTTCTTCGGCCTCGTCCAGCAGGTCCTTGATTACGTCCTTAACCATCGGCCGCCACTGCTCCATGGAGCGGGGCGTGAAATAGCCGTGGACCACCTTGCGCATGTCCAGGTGGGCCGGCCGGTCGTGCTGGATAAACTGGCGGGACTGGTACTCCCGCACAAACTCGTAGAGCCCCAGATCGGAGTCGTAGATCGTGGGATAAGGAGGCCGGGGATCGTTCTTGAAAACCGCCGAAGAGAACAGCTCGTTGTGACGGGTCAGCCACACCAGATCTTCGTGGCGGGTGATCACCCAGACCTGGTACAGTTCGTTCCAGTGGACCGGGTCCTCCTCCCGAAGCTGCCCGTAATAGGCATAGGGATCGGCGATTGCCTCGTGGGTAAACATATCGTCGCTGATGGCAGTTACCATATCGTCACCTTCCCTTAAGTTACTTCGAATTATAGCCCGGCTTGCCGCTTTAGTGGAACAAAAACGGATTCAGCCCCCTGTTGACTGCAATTCTTTTGCCACCAGTGACAGCCGACCACAAGAAATAACGCGGCCGGGCGCTGGGCTGGCGTCGCCGTCTCCTCGGGAACCGCGCTAGTATTACAACGACGCTTCCTCGATTTGGTCAGTTTTTGCCCGGAAATCGCTTCGCAGAAGGCAAGGTCACAAAGCTGTCAAGCGCGTAGGAAGGTCGTAACTGTTCAGACTTGAGGGCGGGGGACCCGCTTTTGAAAAAGCTGCGCAAAACTTTTACAGTTGGTACCCGAGGGGATATTAGCCTCAAATGCGATTGCCCTGCCGATTCCCCTCAAGTCTGAACAGTTACGGAAGGTCGCCATGAAGAGGCGCTCAGGATCCCTTCCTGGCGAAGCGTCGTTGTAATACTAAACTAAAGCCAAGGTGAAATGCGCAGATGGTGGGGGGCAGACGACGGAGCCGGGTCATTCTCCAAGTACGGATGAGAGGGATTCACCAGCGCAACCCAGCTGATCATCATCGCCACTTAAATGTACATCCCACCTTGGCTTTAGTTTAGGTGAGCTTCTGTGTGTGGTCCCAATCATAATCGGGCTGAACCCAGGCCGGGCAAGTGGGAGGCGGGTGAAAAGACATCTGCCGCGGCCGTGACCGATGTAGGTCACATTGGGCAAACAGGTGAACCAGTGGGAGGGTGGAGATTAAGGGATCACCGGAACGGGTGCGGACACAAACAACAATGCTGTTCTGGTGCAAATTAGAGATATAGTCATTCTGGAGATGTGGAGGATGAAGAGCCGGAACCCTCAAAATCACCGTTCATTCGATGGTATATAAAGTGGTATATATAGTTCAGCCGCAGTCTCAATAACTGGCTATCCACGCTTATAAAAGCTGATAACCTGGCGGAGAGGGCGGGATTCGAACCCGCGAGAGGCGTTAACCCCTACGCGATTTCCAGTCGCGCCCGTTCGTCCACTCCGGCACCTCTCCAGCGCAATGGGGCAATTGGCGGTTGTTGGGATGTCAAAACCACGGCGGCCAAACGTGGACGGGGTTCAGCCTTGGGGCGCAATTATAGATGTTGGGCGGCGGGACTGTCCAGTGGCGTTAAACGTCCAACGCCTCCTGCCGTCCTTGGGAAGAGCGGACTCGCGGGGCGGCTTGATAGGCGGCCGACGTGCTGGGCGGCAGGTAGAAGCCCGAGTCCGACAGCATCTCCCCAATTGTCCGAATCTGGATTTTCGGGTAGTCCTTCTGCCAAAGCTCCGAGTGGAAAAATCCGCCGCCGCCGGCCTCGGTCCGCATGTCCCGGGTGGGGCCGTCCAGGGGAATGAACAACCCGAGGGCCGCCTTTTCCCGCTCCACCACGCCCTTGAGGTCGCGGATTTGCGGGGAGGACACCCGCCCGCCCTTGACCTGAATAACCACCTTTTCCGGCGTCCGGCGGGAGCCGTCCACGAAGTAGATTACCCCGTCGATGCCCCGGTCAGCGCCCCGCCGCTGTTCCGCCTGCGGCTGGGCTTCCAGCAGGGAAATGGCCCAGAACTGGAACTGGTAGGGGTCCTGTTCCCAAAGGGTGCGGGCGCTGCCCACGTCCCGAGGTTCGCCCACCACCTGATAGTCCGTCCCCGGCTCCAGGTTGAAACCAGTCTTGAGGCGGTTTTTCATCAGGGCCACTGCCAGGTGGGTAACGTCAATGCCCATCCACTGGCGGTTTAGTTTCTGCGCCGCCGCCACCGCCGTCCCACAGCCGCAGAAAGGGTCCAGCACCACGTCCCCCTCGTTCGATGACGCTTGGATGATGCGTTCCAATAGTGCTTCGGGCTTCTGCGTGGGGTAGCCGAGGCGCTCTTTGGACATAGCGTTCATGGGGCTTATGTCGTCCCAATGATCTTGCACTAAAGCACCCTTGGACTCCTCCAAATAAAGAATCCTCTGAGGTACCTTACCCGGCTAGAACCAAATTCTGCCGTCGGCCTCAAGTTTTTCCATGTTCTCTTCGGTAAAGCGCCAGTTGCGCTCCAATCCCTTGAATTCATATCTGGGTCCTCGACCACCGGGTGCCAGCAACGAAGCCAGCCTATACATTCTTCCATCACTACCTTCCCGGTAATGGGCCCTTACACTTGATTCTTTCTGAGGGCGGAATTGAGAATTGAAGTGAGCCTGATGGGAACGAGTGTAAAGAAGAATGGAATCCCTGCTTCGCCCGAATCTATGCGCATCATTGTGCGGCAACGACCTAACCCAAGTAATTTCGTTGGAGAAATTTTCTTTCCCAAACACAGAATCCAACAACAGCTTCAAGTAATGGCTGGCGGTCGGGTCGCAATGCAGGTAAAGGCTGCCGGTGGGCTTGAGCACCCGCCGCAGTTCCACCAGGCGGGGCGTCATCATCACCAGGTAGGCCATCATCGCGTTCTGGCCGATGAACTGGCGGAAGGCGGCAATCATGTCCTTCACCGCCGAAGGCGTCCCCGGGTGCAGGATGATGTCCTGCTCAAAGGTGCGCTCCGTCCCCACCGTCCACTCCCAGGTATCGGTGAAGGCCTTTATCTGGGCCGGAGAGTCCTCCCCGGACTTCTCCCGGAACAGCACGTTGTAAGAGGCGTTGGAGTTAAAGGGCGGGTCCAGGTAGACCAGGTCCACCGACTCGTCGGGGATATGGTCGCGGAGGACTCGCAGGTTATCCCCGTAGTAAAGCGTGTTGGGCATGGTGGTTAGACTCCGGCCAGCGCTGATGCAGCTACGGAAGCCGTTCCTTTTCGAAGAAGCTTCTCGGCTTCCTTGAGAACAGAAGCATGATATTCCGAATCGGAATCAACCAATTTCTCTGCATCAAATTCGGGCAAAGAATGTTGCTCCCGCAGGCCAGCATAAAGGGCATTCATCACTTCTTTGCCTGCGTACAACTTCTGAATCTCCCGATTCCATTCCGCAGAATCGATACGGCCAATATATTCGTCTGATTCGGCACTCCATTCAACGTATGTCTTAAGGAGGATGCCAGCTACTAATTGTGGAGCATCCTCAGAAGCAGGCTGATAAATCATCGGTATCCGAACCGCTCCTGCGCCTCGTCATGCTGCGCTTGCAATTGATACCAGGTAGATGCTCCGCAGCCAAACAACTTGTCCAGACTGACGGCCAAGGCAAAGGTTATTCCTGCCTCTCCGTCGATAACCCTTCGAAGCTCTTCCGGGCTGACTTCCAACTTTCCAGCCGTCTCATCCACGGTCAAACCCAACGGTTCGATGCAATCTCGAAGAATGGACCGGCCCGGATGAGGTGGATATTTCATCGGCATTTCCTGTTCTTTCCCAAAGGCGTTGTAACCTACGGCTCCGGAACCCAATTATCATAGGTAGATGAGTGCCCTTACCATTTTACTACGCTTTCCCTCGCTCCTTTTTAATATCACCCTGAGCGCAGCCGAAGGGTCTGAAATCTCCCAGACAAACCCCCATTGATTTACGGCCAAGACTTTAGAGCCCTCGCTGCATTCGGGGTGACAATGGAAAGACCCCGCGCCGGTTGTCCCGTTCCATGTAAAAGCCCTCGGCCAAATTCAGGCCGAGGGCGCATAAATCATCAACCATTCCGGGCTCGGCCCGGAACGGTCCTAGTAAAACTGGACCGGGTAGATAACCTGGATCACCCGCGTACGCTGAAGCGCATCGAAGTAGGAATGCGCGCCGTCCGGGTCGTGCAGCCACCGGCGGATGAAGTAGGAGCACATATTGGCCAACTGGGTGGGCGCCGAATGTTCCGCCGCCACATAGCAGAAGTTCTCCAGCACCGCGGGGGTGGGGACTTCCACTTCGTTCCGCAGGAACTGGTTCATGAAGGACGGGGCAATGGACTTGCCCTGGCCCGCCACCACCAGGCTGTAATCCCGAATGGGAACGTCGGCCATGACGTCATGGTTCGGGTCGGTGACCGCTATCTCATCAACGTACATATTCAGCGCCAACAGGAACTTGCTGATGGTAATTTCCGAGGGACTGCCCAGGTAGGCGTAGGGGCTGGCCCCGCCGGCCTTAGCCTCGGAAAACTCCTTCTTGTCGATGTAGGCGACGATAGCGGGGGTCTCCCGCCGCATCAGAATGTTGAGGCAGTCCTGGAGCAGCTCGGCCCGCTTTTGGGGACTCCAGGAGGAGTAGAACCCGGTTCCCTGGTAGATCGGCCCGGCCCGCAACTCCCGGGGTATCCCCGACTCGCCCAACGGGCTGCCGAAATGGCGGCGGCAAAGAGCGTTAAACTCGCCGTTCATGGAGATGCACTGCTGTTCGTGGACCAGCAAGCCGGTATGCACGTGGTGCGTCTGGTTGGCATCAGCCAGGCTGGTGCCGGTATCGCCCGATTCTCCCATGTAGACCAGATACATTATTGGCCTCCCAATTGGGGCAAACGCCCAAACTTGCCGGTGAGATAGGGTTGACCGGTCCCCGGAGGAAGGGTTTGGCATCCCAACCCCAGGAGAAGTCCGCTACGCGCCTTCTTCGCTGCCGGGCTCTTCGGCTGGTCCGCCTTCCGGGGCCTGGGCCCCGCCGACATCTTCCGGAGCCCCCACCGGCTCTTCGGCGCGGGTCACTTCAATCCGCACCACCACGACTTCAGGGTCGGTAAGCAAGGTGACGTTGCCCAAAAGAGTGATGTCGCCGGCCCGCAACGCCCCTTCCGGGTCGGTCAACAGCGCCAGGTCCAACTCAATCTCGGAGGGAATCTCCATCGGAAGGGCCTCGATTGATAGCTCCCTTAGCTGCTGCATCGCGGTCCCGCCCGCGTCCCGCGCTCCGGGCGACTCACCAACCAGCGTGATGGGCACCTGGGCCGCCATCCGTTGCGTGGCGCGGACGGCCAGGAAATCAACGTGGAGAATGTCGCCCCGCACCGGATGCCACTGGACCTCCCGGGCGAAGGTCAGAAGCTCGGCCGACGCGCCTTTAACCGTAATCATGATGGGGGTGGTGCCGCCGGAGCGGGCCAGGGCCCGCACCACCTCCCGCTGCTGGCATTGCAGAGACCGGGACTCGACCCCCGGCCCGTATAGGTGCACCGGAACCACTCCGGTACGCCGCAGTTGCTTGACCTTTTTGCCCAGCACTTCCCTGGGCTCCAGTTCCAGTTTAACCGCCTCGGTGGTCATGGACGAAAGACTCCTTAAGTACAACCGGGGAAAAGACCGGTGACGCTGGCCAATATGGCCAAGGGAAATTTTGAACGAAGTCTACTATAGCACCGCGCCTGGGGAAAGGAAACCTGCGGGGCGCGCGGTCAACTTGCCCGTTCTACCCCAGGGCAAACGTCGCCCCTATGAATCGCAACCCAGCCGCCGGCCCGTCTCGATTTCTTGAAGCATCAGGTCAATATCGGCGGTGGGGAACTGGTGACGCGACGCTTCGGCAATAGCGCACAACTTGGTTCTCACCGCCTCGGACCGGTCGTCCAAAGCGGAACGCAATGCTTGCCGGACCCATTCTGCCATGCTCATCCGTCGGCGGCTGGCCAGGACTTGGATCTCTTCGTATTCTTCATCATTGAGCCGAACTTGCAGCCGCTTTGTCATGGATACAGCTTATCCGACCCATCCACCTTCGGTAAACCCATCAGTGAGTGTTCAGAATTGATGAGCCATCCTGACATTAACCCGTCATTCCGGCCCCCGGCTCATCCTGAGCCCGCCGAGGGTTCGTCCTGAGCCCGGTCGAAGGGGCATTCCACCACCCCTACCTGTCATTCCGAACCGTAGGGAGGAATCTAAAATCCCTGCCCAACACAATCCCCAACCCCGGAATCCAGCCCTTGCCACAGTTACTACGGGGATGCCAACCGGCCTTCCCCTGAAGAATCAAAAGACCCTGGTTTGCCCTGGGATGGAACCGGTAAGTTGACCGGGGCGGGGCATTTTCATTGTCGTTGTGGGGAGTTTGCGAAGACGAATCCAGGGTCAAACCGGCTATCAGCGATGGATTTTAGATTCCTCCCTACGGTTCGGAATGACAGAGGGGGTTCGGAATGACAGGTAGGGGGGTCGGGGTGACAGAGGGAGGGGTCGGGGGGAAACCCAAAAAACCCGTTTTCCACCCCGGTTTCCTTGACACTTGCGTTATCATGGGGTTGAATTTCCAGCCCGCCAGGAGGTCCCCAATGGCTTCTCATTCCCTCGGTTTCACCCTGCATGAAGCGGCCCGCCAGAAGGGTGTCCCCTTCACCGTCGAAAACGAGCCGGTGGACCGGCAGGTGCAGGTCAACGGAATGAATTTCCACTACCTGGAGTGGGGCCACTCTTCCAACCCCCTGGTGGTTATGTTCCACGGCGGCTCCCAGCAGGCCCATAGCTGGGACTTCGTCAGCCTCTCTCTCTCGGTCGACTACCACATCATCGCCCTGGACCAGCGGGGCCACGGCGACAGCGATTGGGCCCCCCAGGGCGACTACTCCTTAGAGGCCCACCAGCAGGACATCGACGGTTTCGTGGATGCCCTGGGATTGACCGGCTTCCACCTCATCGGCCATTCCATGGGAGGCCGCAACAGCTACGTTTGGGCCTCCCGCCACCCCAACACCCTCAAGTCCCTCGTCATCGTCGACACCGGCCCGGTGTCCCAGCCCCGGGGCCGCAACCGCATCCAAAACTTCCGGGAGCTGCCCGACGAGCTCCACTCCTTTGAGGAATTCGCCGACCGGGTCCAGGAATACACCGGCCGCACCCGGGAGCAGACCCTGGGCGCGCTGAAGTACAGCATCCGCGAACGGCCCGACGGCGTCTGGACCTGGAAGTACGACAAGCTCCTGCGGACTCCAGGCCAGAACTCGCCCCAATGGTCCGCCGAACAGCTTTGGGAAGCGGTATCCAAGATCGACTGCCCCACCCTGGTGGTGCGCGGCGGCGACAGCGACATCTTCGCCGACGAGACCATGCAGAAGATGCGGGAAGTCATCCCCAATTGCTCCATCACCACGGTCCCCCGGGCGGGACACCTGGTCGCGGGAGACAACCCGGCGGACTTCCTGACGGCGGTTCGAGAGCACTACGCCCGGGTGGGTTAAGAAAAAGGCTAAATCAGGTAACCAGACGGGGGATTCCGTCCCCCAACAGAAACCCGATTCCCGCCGATACCGCCCCAATCCCCAATATCTCCAACCCTTGCAGCAGCGGCGACCGTTGCACCAACCGCCCCTTCCCCACGCCCAATACAAACAGCCCCGCCAGGCCCGCCGCCACCGAGATTCCGATGGCGGACCAGCCCACCAGGAAAAAATAAGGCACTATGGGAATGGCCGCCGCCAATATGAACGACGCCCCCATCACCAGCGCGTCGTTGACTGGGTTAGACGTATCCCGCGCGCTGATTCCCAACTCTTTTTCCACCAGCGTGTTGAGCCAAAGCTCCTTGTCCTGGGCAATTTCGTCCGCCAACTGCCGGGCTTCTTCGTAGGTCCGGCCCTCCCGTTGGAACACCACCACCAATTCGGCGAACTCCTCTTCCGGGGACTCCTCCAACTCCCGCGCCTCCCGGGCTATCTCGGCCCGTTGCACGTCCTGTTCCGCCCGCGACCCCAGATACGCGCCGGTGGCCATGGAGACCATCCCCGCCAGGGCCGCCGCCAATCCCGCCACCAGCACCGTCGAGTTGCTGCCCACCGCCACCGCCACCGATGTCACCAGCGCAACGGTGCTCAAAATCCCGTCCTGGGCACCGAAGACCACTTCCCGCAGCCGCCCCAGGTTGGCGACCCGGAACCGTTCCCGGTCCACCTCCATCACCGCGGCGGTGTAGGTCTGCAAGTCCAGGCTCCCCAGCCCCGACCCGGAAGGCAGCCGCGCCGACAAAGGCGTGGGGCCGCCGGCGGGAGTAGGTGTTGACCGGGTTTCAGCAGCAACCTGGGCCCCTGTCTTTTCCTGCAACTGTTCCAACGCCCGGGAGAACACCTCCTGGTGGTGGCGTTCCCGCTCCAGCGCCAGGCCGAAGGAATCCGCCGCGTCCTGCCGTCCGTCGCTCAGGGCGGCCTGGACCATTCTCGGGTAGGAGGCGCTGAATTCCTTGACCTCCCCGGCGGTCACTTTCCTTAGATTCTCCGCCGTGCTGCCGATGGAACCCGCCACCCGAAGGTGGTTCATCCCGTGGATGGTCTCGGCGCCGGCCACTTCCTGGAACACCTGCGCCACCTCGGGGTGCCCCTCTTCCAGGGCCCGGTGGGCGAAGGCGTTGTATTGCAGGTAGGCCAGAGCCTCCCCAACGATGGCGTCCCACAGGTTCTTGTCGGTCCGGGATAGACCGGAAGCGTCGGTGGTCATGGGTAAAGTCCTCGCTGGAATTCATTCCCTACCTGTCATTCCGAACCGTAGGGAGGAATCTAAAATCCATCGCCCCCAGCCGTTTCGCCCCCTGATTCATCGTCCCAAACTCCCCCCAACATCAAAAAAAAGCCCCAGGCCGGACGGAGAGAAGCAAAGACGGGACTATTGCAAACGGGGCGAGGCGTGGTGGGCGGTCATGCGCCAGCCGTCGGCGGTGCGTAGAAAGATGTTGGTCGCCAAAACGCCGAAGTTGTTGGCCCGGCCTTGCAGGACGCTGGTGATGTTCTCAACGCAGGTAACCCAGCCGGTGTCGCCCTTGACCACCACGTTGACGTACTGCACGTTGAAGTGCATTAGGGTGGCGTGGTCGAAGATGCCCTGCCAGCTTTCCTCAATGCGGCCCCACCCCACCAGCGGAGACCAGCCGGGATGGACGCACATCGCCTCTTCCGAGTTGTCCCACGCGGCGGCCATTCCGTCCAGGTCCAACGCGCCGAAGGCTTGGTAAAATCGCTCGTTGGCCGCTTTCACGGCCTCGTTGTCGGGAAGATCTGCCGGAAGGTCTGATTGCATACGCACCCTCGCTAATGGGACAAGAGGGCAGGTTGCCCCGCCCTCTTGAATTCTGCCGTGGAACGCTGGAAAACCCGCCTTTTGGGTCTAGTGCATGGGGGAGAAGGCGGCGGGCATCATGATCTTGTTCTCCTGCTTAACCAGGAACTCCCGGGTCGGCGGCGGCCAATGCTCGTTCTTGCTGGCCTCTTCACGGATCTGGTTGCGCTCTTCCAGGTCCTTGTAGGGCCAGATATGGACCCACTTGTTCAGTCCGCCCAGCTCGGTATACATGCCGGCGGCCAGGGGAGAATACTCTTCCCGGTGAGGAACGGCGGCGGCCCAGCGCTTGAGGACCTCGCCCATGGTGCCAGGCTGGTAGGTGTAGCTCCGCATTTCATAGACGTTGCCCAGGGCCCGGTCGCCCATGGGCCGCATGAAGTCGGCCGGAATGAAAATCTCCGACTCCATGTTCAAAATCAGTCCGTCGCTCCGGGGGGGCCAATTGGGGTCTTTGGCGGCCTCTTCGCGGATGCGGGTGCGCTCGTCCAGGTCCTCGTAGGGCCAGACGTGGATGACCTGGTTCAACGGGCCGATGTCGGTGTGCCAGAAGGCTCCCAACGGGGAGTACTTTACGCGGTGGGGCAACGCCTCGGCGAAGTTGGCCTCGAACTGGGCCGTTCCGCCGGGCTTCAAGGTGTACGTCCGTACTTCGTAAATCATTATGGCTCCTCTCGGTTCAGGTTGGGGCGTTCCCCAAACTTGGCTGCGGGAACCGGGCTAGTCTAGCAAAAACCAAGTGCAGCGGCAAACGCCCCAGGACAATTGCAAAGTCCCCACCAACACCCATCGTCATTCCCGCGCACACCCACCGTCATTCCCGCGCAGGCGGGAATCCAGGAATCCGGGGCATTTCGAACGCTGGTCCCTCCCTGACCATTCTGGATTCCGGCCCCCTACCTGTCATTCCGACCCCCCCTACCTGTCATTCCGAACCCCCCTACCTGTCATTCCGAACCCCCCAAGCTGTCATTCCGAACCCCCCACCTGTCATTCCGAACCGTAGGGAGGAATCTAAAATCCCCCGCCCCCAGCCAGTTTGCCCCCGCAATCGTCCTCCCAACCTCCCAACAACCACAATCAAAAGACCCTGGGACAATTGCAAAGTCCCTACCAACACCCACCGTCATTCCCGCGCAGGCGGGAATCCAGGAATCCCAGCCATTCCGAACGTTGGTTTCTCCCTGACCATTTTAGATTCCTCCCTACGGTTCGGAATGACAGGCGGGAGGGTCGGAACGGCCTCCGTGAAAATCTGTCGAACCACCCCCCGCCGCTTTGACACCGCCCGGAAACGCAACCTATCATATTGTCACTAATCCGAGACTGAGGAGGTGCCAGTGGCCACCATCCCTGAACTCCAACAACGCTACCGCGACCTGGACCAACAACTGGAATGGAAGGACGAGTCCGCCATCGACGCCGGGTGCCTCCTGGCCTTCGAGTACGAATACCCCCACCAGGAAGCCGAGGTTGCCATCGACACCGACGAATTCACCGCCGTTTGTCCCTGGACCGGCCTGCCCGACTACGGCGTCCTTTACATCAGCTACGTTCCCGCCCATAGCTGCATCGAGCTCAAGTCCCTGAAGTATTACCTCTTGTCCTACCGCGATGTGGGCATCGTCCAGGAACACGCCGCAACCCGCATCCTGGACGACCTCGTAGCCCTGTGCCAGCCCCGCCGCATGAAGGTGACGCTGGACTACAAGGTCCGCGGCGGCATTCACACTTCGGTTTCGACCCAGTACCGGCAGGAAGGTGACTAGCTAATGCGTTTCTCGGGAAATTTCATCATCATCGTTGCCCTCTTCATCACGGTCCTCATCCTGTCCAACATCATTGCGGTCAAGCCCATTCAGCTCCTCACCCTGCCCTTCGAGTTCCTGGGCAGCGCTTCGGTTATCCTCCCCGCTTCCATTATTATCTTCCCCATCAGCTATATCGTCGGCGACGTGCTGACCGAGGTTTACGGCTTCCGCATCGCCCGGGGCGTCATCTGGCTGGGCTTCGGGGCCAACCTGCTGGTGGTCATCGGCTTGTTGATAACCGGCCTGATTCCCGCCGCCGGGTTTTGGGAAAACCAGGGCGCCTACGACACCATCCTCGGGCAACTCCCCTGGATTCTCCTGGCCTCCTTCGTCGCCTACCTGATCGGCGAGTTCTCCAACTCCACCATCCTGGCCCTCCTCAAATACAAGATGCAAAGCAGGTACCTCTGGGTCCGCACCATCGGCTCCACGGTCGTCGGCCAGGGGTTGGACTCCTTCATCTTCATCTACATCGCCTTCGGGGTCGGCGGCGATTGGAGCGGCACCAGTTTGTTCGCCGCGGCCGTGGCCCAGTGGATTACCAAGATCGTCTACGAGACGTTGGCCACCCCCCTCACGTACCTGGTGGTGGGCTACATGAAGCGGAAGGACCAAATGGACGTAACCGATGTCCCCAGTTCCTTCAACCCCCTGGGGATTTTCGCCTAAACCTTTAAACCCTGCCGAGGCAAATCAAAGCCCCGTCTCCTGCCGGCAAGAGACGGGGCTTTCCAACGTCCGAGGCCCGGGCGGGCGGCTTCCTTAGCCGCCCATCTGCCCAATATTCCGCTGAATCTGCTCCCGCAAGGACTCAATGGACGTCAACTTGGCCGCCACCGCGCGGGCATCGTCGTCCGCCCGGTACGTGTTCCGCAGTTGGATGTGCAGGTCCCGAACGAACAGCAAGTCTTCTTCGGGCATCCCTTCGGCAATCAACCCGGCGAAGGGAGCGTTGGCCGCGCCGTAAAGGGCCGCCAACGAAGACCCGTCGGCCATCGGCTGGAGCAGGTAGTCCCGCGCCGAGGGTTGCGCCAGGTATGTCCCCCGGAACCACGCGACCACGCTCTGCCCCACCGACAGGACGAAGGGCCACTCGTAGAGGGCCATGGCGTCGGAGGGCCCGGTGGAGCCCAGGTCCTGGGAAATCCGCCGCAGGACGATCAACGTGAAGGCGGCGCAGTCGTTGACCGCCTCGATATAGGTCTCCAACCCGTCCACGAATGGCGTTGCCGAAGGTTCGCCCTGGAGCTGCTGGTAGGTGGGATGCTGTAACCAGGCCGGTTGGTACACCGGTTCCAGGTCGCCCTGCAATACCCGGCTGTACACGCCGGGGTCGGGACCGCCGAAGGGCTCGATAACTTCCTCCAACCACCGCAGGTCGGTACCAACATTCAGCAGCGGGATGGAACGGACAAAATCGACCACCAGTTGGACCCGGGCCTGTTGCTCGGGAGAAACCCCACCCGTTGGCGGGCCCCCGCCGCGCCGGAAGGGATTGGGCCTCTGGGGCGGCGTTGATTGCCGTCCCCTTGGCGGCGAAGGTTGGGCCCCCGGTTGCGGCGGGAATGACTGCGGCGGCGGGTAAGCGTGTGGTTGCTGCGGCGGCGCAGACTGGGCCTGGGGCGGCGGAGACTGCGGCGCGGACAGCGCCGGCGTCGACGACGTCGGCTGGCCCGGAGTTTGGGCCGGGCCGGCGATTTCCGGGCGCGAAATCCGGACAAATTCCGGGAAGGCCGTGGGCTCTTGCACCACTCTACGGGCCCGCGATACCTTGGTATACACCGCGTATGCTCCCCCGCTGGAAGCCAGCAGCCCAAACAGCACTATTACCGAAAACAACCACACCGGAACGAGGCCGGAATTCATCTCGAACACGGGGGAGTAAGGCCCTTCGTTGCCGGCCTGGTCCACCGCCTGCACCCGCCAATAGTAGGTTCCCCGCTCCAACGCCTGGGTTTCGGTGAAGGGATAGGTGGGGTTGGCCAACCCCTTTTGCTCCACGATTGGGTCGAAGAACTCGGCGTCGTCGGCCACCTGTAGGTTGTAGGTCACGCCGCTGGGGTCCTCTACCGGCGTCCACCGGGTGACCGGCTGGAACCCGCCAAAGAAACCGCTGCGGCTGCCGTTGTCCGGCGAACGCAGCGCCGGCGCCGCCGGCGGGTCGGTCTCCAGCGCGAAAGGCACTTGCAGCCGGTTGCCCCGGTTGTCCTGGGCCGATATCGGATGCTCGCCCCCGGCGGACATCGGCGCCGTCACCTGCCAGATGAACCCGCCGGTCTCGTCCGACAGAATCGTTTCCTGGATCAGCGTCCCAAACGCCACGGCAATGTTGGACTGGGGACTGAACCCGGTGCCCTGCAACTGCAAGGTCATTCCAACATGGCCCGCACTCTCGCTCAGTGAGATGTTGGACTTGACCTCAAATGAGTCCGGGGCGGGCACCGCGGCGTTCCCGGTGGACCCCACGGCGTTGACCGCGTACTTGCCCGCCGGCGCCGAGGGTATCTGGAACTCCGCTTCAAAATGGCCGCTGGCGTCGGCGGTCACCCCGTCGTCCACCAGAACCGACCCGAAGGAGAGCTGTATGTTGTTCTCGTTAGCCCCAAACCCGTAACCCAACAGGGTCACCGGATCGGCGGCGATGCCGGTGTCCTCGCCCAGGGCGACCGACGGAATCACCTCGAAACCGGCCCGGGTGCTGGTCACCTGGTTGGCCCCGAACACCTCAACGACATGGTCACCGCCGGCGGAAAGGGGGACCTGGAAAGACACGCTGAAGCCCCCGGTCGGGTCCGCGGCAATCCCGGTGACCACCGTAACGCCATCGTAGGCCAGGGTAATGGTCTGGTCGCTGGCGCTGAAACCCTGACCGGTCACGGTGGCCGTGGAGCCGATAATCCCGGAGGCGGGGGTAACTATCGCCCGGCTGAGAGTTTTCAAGGCCAGCACCGGCACCTGCCCGTTCCCGGTCTGCGTTCCGGCGACGGTCAGGTTGTAGGTATTCGCCGGTAGGGGCGGCAGGTGGAAGGTGTTGGTCCACGAACCCGAGGCGTTGGCCGCGATCCCCTGCGCCGCGGTGGTCTCCCCCAGCTTGATGACAATCCCCGTCTCGTTGGCGGCGAAGCCGTCGCCCGACACGGTGACCGGATCGCCGGTAGCCGCTTCCTGCACGTTGACCGACAGGGCGGCGCTCACTGAGTAGGTGGCTTGAAGGTCCGCGCTGGAGCCGCTGACCCGGACCGGGTAGCTGCCCCGGGGAACGGCGGGTATGGTGATGTTGGCGGTGAATGACCCCTGGGAATCGGCGTTGGCCGACGCCACTATCTCCGAGTAGAAAAGTATCGGGATGCCCGCCTTGTTGGCGGTGAATCCATCGCCGGTCACGGTCACGGTGGAACCCGGCTGCCCCTGGCTTGCCGAGATTTCAATTCTCGAGGTGATGTTGAAAACCACCGTGTTGGCCTCGCCAGTTACGCCCTTGGCCGAAATCGTCAACGGCCCGCGCGGGGCCGCCGGAGCCGGGATCTCGAGCCGCCAGGTCCCGCTTGCCCCGGCGGTGGTCTCCGCAACCGCCAAGCCCCCGCCAACATCGATGGCCATGCTCTCGTTGGCCCGGACGCCTGACCCATGAATCACAATGAGCGTCCCCGGCGGCCCGCTGGGTGTCTCCAGCCGGATGCCGCTGCCAACGGTCAACCGCCGGGTGGGTACCCGGCTCTTGGTCGAGGACCCGGTTGCCGTGACGTTGTGCCGTCCCGAAGTCGTGGCCGGCACGGTGAAGTCCGCGCTCCATACTCCCTTGTCGTCGGCCGCAATGCCCGAGGCCACGGTGGTGGTGTTGAACTTTACCTGGATCCCCGTTTCGTTCGCCCGGAACGCCGTGCCGCTGACGTGGACCAGCGCCCCGGGGGTGGCATTCTCCGGTTCAATGACCAGCGTGGGCGTGACCTCGAAGGTGGCTTGGACCGAACCGGCCGCCGTGGCGGTGGCGGTGATGATTTTCCGCCCCCCGGAAAGGACCGGGATCTGCACCGAGCCGGTCAATACTCCGTGCTGGTCCGCCCGCAACGGGTCCAAGTGTTCGTTGTCGATCATCATGGTCACGGTACCGCCGGACATGTAGCCGGTGCCGCTGACCTGTATGGTGGTCCCCGGAGGCCCCCGTTGCGGAATTACCGTGAACTGGGAAGTGACCGTAAAGGTGCCAGCGTCAACGTCTCCCACGGTGATCTCATAATCCCCGGCGGGAACCGCGGGCACTTGGAAAGCGACGCTGGGTAGCTTGCCGTTATCCCGGGGGTTGGGGGTCGCCACGACTTTGCCGTCGAACTTTACGGAAGGGCGTTCACCAGCGTCGAACCCCCGGCCGGAGACGGTGACCGAGTGCCCCACGGGGCCGGTAGTCGAGGATATTTCCGCCTTGGGTTCAACCCTAAAACCCGCTGAACCTGTATATTGCTCTTGTCTTGTTATTTGGGTACCCTCATCGGTGTTTCCGGTGGTTACAGTATTGCTTCCTGCTATGGTAATCGTGATGGAGCCCCGGGGAAGGTCGGGAATGTAGACCCTTCCTTGGATGTCTCCGCGCGCACCTGACCTGCCAAAGGAGGAAACTGTTCTATTATCACTTCCAAACTTAATGGTCAAGCTCGTGTTGTTACCAAAACCGGAACCGTTGATAGAAACCCTGGTTCCCGGCGGGCCGCTGGTGGGGGTCACATCAAAGGTACCAGTAACAGCCTCCACCGGGCTCGGATTAAACGAAACCAACCCCAGCAACGGCAACAATAAAAACGCGGCAAACAAGGCTGCGGGCCAGGGCCGGGCAACGCGGTGGAATAAGCAGTTACAAAACACCAAAGAGGCTCACCAGCAGTTGTGAAGAGGAGTGCAAATAAACAGTTCTAATGTAACAAGTTTGCCTTGGCCTTGGCAAGCTAAGGGCATACCATACAGGGTCTTTTCATTTTCTGAAACAAGTTTTAAAGTTTAAGCAATAGAGCTGGGAGGTGAGGATGATGGAGTTAAGAGAAGCTTTGGACCGGGTCCCGGACCACCGCAAGAGCCAGGGCCGGCGTCACCAGTTGGGGGCAATTCTGAGCCTGGCCGTTTGCGCCATGCTGTGCGGCGCCCGCAGCTTGTACGCCATAGCCCAGTGGGGGCGTGACCACGGAGTCGCCACGGGGCAACTCCTGGGGTTCAGGCTGGGGAAGACGCCCGGTGTAGCCACCTTCCACCGGGTGTTCAAAGACCTGGACGTGGACGCCTTCGAGGCGGTGTTGCGGGAATGGCTGATCAACAGTGGGCTAGAGCGTGGGGAGGCGCTGTCCCTGGACGGCAAGACCCTGCGGGGGATACACGGGCAAGAGATACCCGGGGTGCATCTGGTGTCAGCCTATGCTGCCGGAAGCGGGGCGGTGTTGGCCCAAGTAGCCGCGCCAGGCAAGGGTCAGGAGTTGGCGGCGGCCAGAAAAGTGCTGGGGCAGGTCCCTCTGGAAGGCCGGGTAGTGGTGGCAGACGCTCTGTTGAGGCAACGGGAAGTGTGCCAGCAGATTGTGGCCGGGGGCGGGGACTACCTGTTGCCGGTGAAAGAGAATCAGCCCACTTTGCACCAAGACTTGGTGGAAGCATTTTCCCCCACTGGAAACTGAGGAAGGCAACGGGCCAAGGGTGTCCCCGTGGCAGGAGCAGGAGTGGCGGGTGCGCGGGGCAACGCTGACGGCGTGGGTGGATGCCCGGCCAAAGCAGCGTCACGGACGGCGGGAGCGTCGGGAACTGTGGGCCTTGGCCGACCCGGAGTTAAACGGCTATGCGGGCAGCGCCGGAACGGTGGGGGAAGCGTGGCCGCACCTGCGACAGGTGTGCCGGCTGGAGCGGCGGCGCATAGTGAAAGGCCGGAGTCAGGTGGCGGTGAGCTATGCGGTGACCAGTCTCTCTCCAACCGCTGCCGGAGCGGACCGTCTATTGGAGATACTTCGGGAGCACTGGCACATCGAAAACCGGGTGCACTGGGTAAGGGACGTCACCTTTGACGAAGACCGTTCTCAGGTGAGAACCGGTAGCGCGCCCCAGGTGATGGCAGCATTACGCAACCTGACGACCACCTTGGTGCGTTGGGCGGGCCATAACAACGTAGCCGCTGCCCTGCGCCGTCACCCGGCGCAGGTCTCCCAAGCCTTCGCCCTGCTCGGCATTGCTTATACTGCCGGAGAATGAAAAGACCCTGGTTACGGACCACACCGCCATTTTCCAAATCCCCCCTCTAGGAGTATCATGTTTCGGTAAGTTTACTCCCGAGGCTTGCATGACCGAAACCAAAACGGTCCTCGTGACCGGCGGCGCCGGATTCATCGGTTCCCACCTAGTCAGCGGATTGCTCAATGAAGGCCACAAAGTCGCCATCATCGACGACCTCAGCACCGGCAAACTGCGGAACCTCGACCACCGGGCCACCTTCTACCACCAGGACATCACCCGCCCCGCCGTACAGGACATCATCCACCGCGAACAGCCCGACATCGTTTTCCACCTGGCCGCCCAGACCAGCGTCAGCCGTTCCACCCAGGACCCGGTCCAGGACGGCCAAAGCAACGTCATCGGTACCCTCCGCCTGCTGGAAGCCATCCGCCGCTCCGGAGTGGACAAGATTATCTACTCCTCCACCGGCGGCGCCCTCTACGGCAACCCCGCCACCGTCCCCTGCCCCGAAGATACCCCCATCCGCCCCCTCTCTCCCTACGGCATGTCCAAGTACCTGGCCGAGCAATACGTCGAACTTTACGGCCGCCGTTACCAATTGAACTACACCATCCTCCGCTACGGAAACGTTTACGGCCCCCGCCAGGACCCGCACGGCGAGTCCGGTGTGGTCGCCATCTTCACCCAGGCCATGCTGCAGGGGAAGCAGCCCACCGTTTACGGCGACGGCGACCAGGAACGCGATTTCGTTTACGTGGGCGACGTGGTGGACGCCAACCTCAAGGCAATGGAGGAGGGCAACGACCAGGCCTTCAACATCGGCACCGGTCAGGGCACCACCGTCAACCAAATCTTCCAGGTTCTCCGCTCCATCATCGGCTACCGTTGGGACGCCGAGCACCTGGCCATCCGCCCGGGCGAAGTCTACCGCATCAGCCTCGATTGCACCCTCGCCGCCAAGGAACTCGGCTGGTCGCCCAAAGTCAGCCTTCAAGAGGGCCTGGAGCAGACTGCCGCCTTCTTCCGCCAGGCTGCCGAGACCGCCGCCTGAACCCCGCAAACCGTAATTTCACCAACAGGAGGAACACTGTTTAATGGAACCCGAACACGACGTCATCATCCTTGGGGCCGGCGCCGCCGGCTTGGCCGCCAGTCTTTACACTACCCGGGCGATGATGAAGACCGTACTCATCGAGTCGTTGGGCGTCGGCGGCCAACTGCTGATTACCGACGAAATTGACAACTACCCCGGCTTCCCCCAGGGCGTCAAAGGCCAGGAATTGGCCCAGATGATGGAGGAGCAAACCGTCCGCTTCGGCACCACCATCCATTACGCTGAAGTTGAAAGCGTCGAGGATCTCGACAAACCCATCAAAGTCGTCCACACCGACGAAAAGACCTACACCGCCAAGTCACTCATCATCGCCACTGGCGGCAGCCATAACAAGCTCGGCACCCCCGGCGAGGACGAGTACAGCGGCCGCGGCGTCTCCTACTGCGCCGTTTGCGACGGCAACTTCTTCCGAGGCCAGGACGTGGTGGTGGTCGGCGGCGGCGACGCCGCTTTGGATGAGAGCTTCTACCTCTCCGGCATCGTCAACTCCGTTACCGTAATCCACCGCCGCGACGAGCTTCGCGCCACCCCCGTCCTTCAGGAACGCGCCTTCGCCAACCCGAAGTACAAGTGGCTCTGGAGCCACGTCGTTGAAGAGTTCGTCGGCAACGACGTCCTTGAAGCCGCCCGCGTCAAGGACCTGAAGAGCGGCGAGGTATACGATTACCCCACCGCCGCCGCCTTCATCTACGTCGGCTTCCACCCCAATTCCGACTACCTGAAGGGCATCCTGGATATGGACCCCCTCGGCCATCTTTTCACCGACGTCCACATGCGCACCAACCTGCCCACCGTCTACGCTTGCGGCGACATCCGCGCCGAGTCCACCCGCCAGTTGGGAGCAGCCGTCGGCGATGGCATCACCGCCGCCCTGGCCGCATTCCACGACCTCAACGGCTAAATCCCCCAAAACAAGACAAAACCGGGCCGGCGTTAACGCCGGCCCGGTTCTTGCCCGTTCCCCCTCCGTCACTTCCCTCACAACGGCGTCACTTCTCTCACCAGCAAGACCGTGCTGCCCGTAAGGATTACCCCGATAGCCGCGTATCGGAAAACCCGCTCGTTGATCCGCTTCACAATCAACGTCGCCACCCCAAATCCCGCCAGCAGCCCCGGCGCCAGCAGCCCGATATTCGCCAGCGTCTCTACCGTCACCAGTCCGGCCCAAACGTACAACCCGAAGGCCAATAGGTAGGTCGTCAGGAAGAAGAACGACAACGAAGCCCGCATGGTGTCCGACGACCACTGTTGCGCCATCACGTAAATCGCCGCCAGCGGCCCGCCAATGCTCAGGGTGGTAATGGACAAGGAACAGAAGAACCCAAAAACCGGTCCGGAATACCTCCGCCCGGTCATCGGTATGGGTATGTCGAACAGGTGGAAAACCCCCAATACCAAAATTACCGCCGCAATGGTTATCCGCAGCAGCGTGGGATTCGCCACGCTAAGGGCCAACACCCCCAACGGCACCGCTATCAACCCCCCCAGCGCCATCGGCCCCACCCGCCGCAGGTCCAAATTCCTTCGGGTCTGAAATAGCACGCAGGCACATACCAACCCGATGATGACGTTCACCGTCACCACCGCCGACTGCGGCTCCAAAAACAGCAGCAACACCGGCGCCACCACCAGCCCCATCCCAAAGCTCACCGTCCCCATGACGGTGGCCCCCACGAAGACCGCCAGCAAGCCGATGACCAGCTCTATCCCCGACAGCAAACCGGCCTCAACCCTTGAACTTCAACCCTCAAGAAAAAACGCTCCCAGGCAATGACTCCCAAGAGCGTAACAGACTATCGCCTTCCGGTGAAACGGTCACGACGCCGGCGGCTTCCAGAAGTCCAGCAGGTACTCAAACGTAGTCCCCATGGTTATGTAGTTGGACGGCCACCCAAAAATCCCAATCCGGTTCACGATGTTGGTCCGGTCCCAGATTATCGTGTTCCGCAACTCGTAACCCACTTCCCTGAGCGCGTCCACCACCGACATATGTATCGTTACCCGCCGGTTTTCCCACCACATATCCGGCACGTTGATAACACAATGGGCCTTCTCTTTCAGCAGCGGCAGCAGCCCGCCAAAGATTTCCGCAATGGCCTGCTGGTATTCTTCCAGGGACATCGTTCCCAGGTCCCGCCGGTCTTGGCTGTACTGCTCCACCTTATTCAGCTGCCCGTTGTCCCGTTGGTTGCTGCGCCGGCTCTTGTTCATCCTTGGCCGGTTCAGCAAATTGGCGTAGGGCGGCGACGTCAACAGCAGGCTTACCGAGTCGTTTTCCAGGTATTCCCCAATCTCCCGGGCGTCCCCGCACTCGGCGCATTGCCGCGCTTGCCCGCCCCCCGTTCCGCCGCCCAAACGCGACTCCGCCAGGTTGACATACTCAGGTTTCAGGTCAAAACCAACCCCGTTCCGGCCCAGGTCTTGCGCCGCCACCAGCGTGGTCCCGCTGCCGCTAAAGGGGTCCAGCACCAGCTCTCCCTGGTGAGAAAAAAGCGAAATGCACTGTTTCGCCAGCGATATGGGGAACGTGGCGGGATGCAACGACTTGTCCCTAACGTCCCGGGACTCGTAGGAGAACTTCCAGACCCCCAATTGAGAGGTAATCCACTCCTTGGCGGTCAGACAATTGATGTGTTTCGGGGGACAGGAGCAGGTCCGTTCCGAACCGATGGTCAGCCGTTTATCTTGAAGCTCAGTAACCATCCCTCACCCAGCGCCGCCCGGACTCTCCGGGGAAAAACCCGAAGACCGGCGAGATTCACCCTTATGTTAAAGAGGTGAGGCCCCCTTATTCCAGCGCAACGGAGGACGGAATTGGGCCGGTTTACGCCTCCAATGACCGCAACGCTCCCTGCCGCGCCGCCTGCCGCAGCGCTTCCCCAACGTCAACCACCCGCGGCCCGTTGCGTTTCAAGACCAGCGTTACTTGCTGTTCCGGGTTCACGGCAAACTCCCGCTCCCCGTCCAACGCCACCGTGCAATGCCGCCGCTCCAGCTCCACTGGCTGCTCCAACTCCAGACGCCGGAACCCGCTGATCCCCACCCGTTCCACCACGCCGGGAGCTATCGAAGCTACGACGCTGTTGCCCGCTGACTCCCTCCCCAAAACATACCACAGCCCGGCGTCATCGGCGCTGGAAACCGGCTCCAACTGCCCCCCAACGGACGACAGCCCAATGCTGGCCGGTTCCGCCCGAGTCAAATACACTTCGTAAAGCGTGTCCAGGTCCCAGATAGCCCGCGACGCGACGAACCGCTCCCGCGAGATGGCCACGTCCACCAACGCCAGGTCCCGGTATTCCCCGTCAACATACACTTCCCAGATCTTGCTCTCTTGCGACACAGCTTCTAAAGCCACCTTCCCCGACGCCACCAGCCCGGCGGCCATCCCCGCCAGCGTCCCCTCCACCATCGCCGGAAAAACGTTGTTGGTGCCGGTGGAAATCGCCACCAATGGAATGGTCCGGCACCCCTTGGTAACCGCCCGGTTGGTACCGTCGCCCCCCAGCGTCACCAGGCAGTCCACCCCCATCTCTCCCATCAACGCCGCCGCCCGGCTCGTGTCCCCCGCGTCATAGCCCATGGACATCTCAAGCATCGAAAGCTCCACCGACAGCCGCGCATAGTCCCGCGCCCTCTGGCACAAACGGGAACTGTCCGGCATCGCCAACACCCGTTCCACCCCCATCGCCTCCAGGCCCAGCATCACCCGCCGCACCGTGTTCACCTTCTCCCAGTCGGGAATCACCCGCCCCTGGGCCACCAGCCGCCGGATATCCTTGCTGGCCGCCGGATTGGCTATAAGCCCTGCCAACACCAAGATTAGCCCTCCCTATCCAGGCCGCGCCAATGCCAATAATTCCCCTGACGCGGCTTAAACCTTATACTGTCGCCAACCTGCAATCCACCCCAGACCAACCGGAGATTGCCTCATGGACAACGAACTGGCTTTCGCTTCCGCCACCAACCTCCGCCAACTCATCGACGCCAAGGAAGTCTCTATCGTCGAGCTGACCGAACTATTCTACCAGCGAATCGAGGACCTCGACCCGCAACTCAACGCCTACCTAACCCTCTGCCAAGACGACGCCCTCCAACAGGCCCGCCAGGCCCAGGATGCCGTCAACCAGGGTCAACCCGTCGGCCCCCTGCACGGCATCCCCATCTCCATCAAAGACCTGGAGCTAACCCGCGGCCTCCGGTCCACCATGGGTTCCGCCGTCTTCAAAGACCGCGTCCCCGACATCGACTCCGCCGTGGTGGAACGGGTCCGCCGGGCCGGGGCCATCATCCTGGGCAAGACCAACACCCCCGAGTTCGGTCAGTCCGGCACCACCGAAAACGAGCTTGGCGAACCCTGCCGCAACCCCTGGAACACCGAACGCACTCCCGGCGGCTCCAGCGGCGGGGCCGGCGCCGCCCTGGTTGCCGGTCTCTGCACCCTGGCCACCGGCAGCGACGGCGGCGGCTCCATCCGCATCCCCGCCAGTTTCAGCGGCGTTTTTGGCATCAAGCCCTCCCAGGGCCGCGTCCCCCGCTACGGCGGTTACGGCCAACCCGCCTCCAACCAGTTCTCCCAGTCCGGCCCCATGTCCCGCACCGTCGCCGACACCGCCCTCCTGCTCCAGGTCTTGGCCGGTCACGATCCCCGGGACGTCACCTCCCTGCGGGAAACCCCCGACGACTACTCGGCCAACCTGAACAACGGCGTCCAGGGCTGGCGCATCGCCTGGAGCAGCGACCTCGGCTACGCCGGCGTGGACCCGGAAGTGGTCCAGGTCACTTCTCAAGCCGCTCAGGTCTTCACCGAACTCGGCGCCTCTGTCGAGGAGACCAACCTCACTCTGGAAGACCCCTTCCCAGCTTTCTTCGACATCTTCGCCACCGGCACCTACACCTCATATAGCCAGTTGCTGGAGCAAAACTCCAGCGAACTGACCCACTACGTCCGCAGCACTCTTGAGTACGCCGCCACCCTCACCGCCGCCGACTTTTCCCGCGCCCTCCTTCGTGTCGACCAACTCCGCCGCCAGCTGGAGCTTTTCTTCGACGACTACGACCTCCTGCTCACCCCCACCATGGCCGTCCCCGCCTTCCCCATCGGCCAGCGCCCTTCCGTCATCGGCGGCAAGGAAGTCAACCCCTTCTGGGGCTACCTCCCCTTCACCTTCCCAATCAACATGACCGGCCAAACGGCTTCCAGCGTTCCCTGCGGCTTCTCCTCCGACGGTATGCCCATCGGCCTGCACATCGTTGGGCCCAAGGGCTCCGAGGCCCAGGTCTTACAGGCTTCCGCCGCCTTCGAGCAGGCCCACCCCTGGATTCAACACCGCCCCCCAACTTCCTGACGTTTCCCCTTCACCTAACCGGGGGAATTCAATTGTCTCCCAATCCCCAACCCTCCATTCCATCCCCCGCGTCAATTACCCTGGAGATGCCAGCCAGCCCTCCAACTCCAACCGGCCTCTACCTGGGGAATCGAAAAACCCTATTCAATTGACCCAGTACCATTCCATTCTCCCCAAATGCCGCTTCCAGCCCACTCATCCTTAGCCCCGTCAAAGGATCGCCCTGAGCCCGTCAAAAATTCATCCTGAACCCGTCAAATGATCATCCTAAGCCATCATGGTGAGCTTGTCGAACCACGAACCACCACGTCAGCGATGAACACCTGGGGATGTTCCTGCGGGAGTTTGACTCCGGGCCAACCGCCGGCAGGTCACCGACGGGGAGCGGTTTGCGGAGCTGGTGCGTCAGACTCAGGGCCGGCTGACTTGGTAGTGCAAGACTCCCCAGCAGGAGAATCCTTACTCTTAGGCTTGAAGTTGGCAAAGAAGCGGATGGCTTCCGGGAAGGTAATGTTTATCTTTACCGGCTGGTCACTCCCTGCCATGACTGCTTCCATTCTGCAAAAGGTTAGAGGATTATACGGTGCTATTTGCCCGGAAAGATCAACCCCACCTGCGGGTGTGGATCTATGAGAAGAATATTGTTGGAGGGATCGGCTCGAACGTCACACAGGTTCAGGAAGTTTCTGCCGATCAAGGAAGGTAGCTGAATGATGAGTGGGTCGAGGGGCTCGGTCCATATATCACAGACATTGATCCGGTTGGCCCAGACGACCCAGTCGCCGGCTTCTCCAAAGACCAACGCGGATTCTATGGAATAGTAATACAGACCTCCCCCCACTCCCGAGTGCTGCACCCTGGTATTAGGATCAAAGATGCTGGCGTCCACCCCAAGGGCGGCAATATCTCCAGGGTGCAGGCACGTAACGTCCGCACCTGTGTCAATCAGGAAATCAATGTTCCCTCCCAACCGTACTCCAGGCAACGCAACAAAAGCCCGCACGTAAGGTGCGGGCGGGCGTAGTCCTGGCAGGGCAGCGTAATATCCTTGGATCAACAAGCAACCCCAAGTAGAATCATGGCGACGGGTTCGCCCGACAGGTACTCCAGCGCGGCGAGGTGAATGGGGACATCTTTCTCCTCAGCAGCACACAGGGCGGATTCAACCGTCCCCCCTCTCGCCACAAGTTCCTCCCCAAATACCACCACCCACTGGTCGGGGTATTGCTCGGTCCAGTCAAGCCGATGGTCGTTCAGGAACATCGTGTCCTTCTTGAACTGATCCAGATAAACGCCAATAGTCGCCAAGTCTTCCGAGTTGGCAATCGGGTCCAAAGGCTTTTTCAGCATACTCCACCTGCTGTTTATCGCGTAAATTACGAGCGGGACTCCGGCTCCTCCCGCTGGTATTCCCCTCCCTGCTTGCCTTGTGCTATTGCCTAATGTTTCTGCCCAAATTGTGGGCAACGACACTATCATATCCCGCCTTGATGGGGAATATCAATTATCGTCAGACCGTGGTAACAGTTCAGACTTGATGAGCCGTTCCCGCGGCCGAACCGTCATTCCGGCCCCCGTATCGGGTACGGGGAAGGCTTTGAGCCGGAATCCAGAGCCCCTTTGCAGAAGACAAGGTTGCTTATCCTCGCCATTTCTGGATTCCCGCTTTCGCGGGAATGACGGCAGGGGAACGGAATGACTCCTTAACCCTGAGCACTTACAGACCGTGTCGTTATTTACTATCGCAATAGTCCACAAGCCGGTCTCCGGATGCAAATGTGTGATGGATGCCGCTATCATCAAAGACCGAGCATCAGTGCTCATTCCCAGGGACATAAAATCCCACTCTGCGCGGCGTAGGGCTTGGCAAGCGCGCTGAATCTCCCCATCAGTGGGACGTGGCCCCATCATCCCTACGTTGTCTTTAACGCTCCGGTCAATACCACCAAAAGCCGGAACTGCAATGCCGCCGGTCCCGAAGTTCCCACCATTCCCTGTGTCGATCTCATCACTAAATTCGCTCAACGCAGCTCCAACAGCCGCCAACCAGATAATGACGATAAGCAGTGCAACAGCATTTGTAGCAATCCCGGCGATAGCCATTCCTGTTCCCAGTCCGGCTTTGCGATTCCTCAAGAAACCCACGATGGCGAGCGGCAATCCAACCCCGATGCAGGGAAAGGATATAAACGCACCCACTACTGGGACAAACGCGAAGATAATCGCCACGATGCCCAGGACCATACCAGCAATTGCCATGAGGAACCCCCTTGTGGTGCAGGATACAGGCACTTGCTACGGTCACCCGGATCCACCATCGAGCCGACAAGGGGGCACGAATGCCCGTCCTGCCCAAGACTCGATGAATTGACTACCCTATATTCCGAATGACCGTAGCCCTGCTATAATCTCGTCAAGGGGTAGGTTTGTTAATCCGATAATTGCCCCGCCAATTTACAAACGCCCCTTGACAACTCCCGCCAATCGTTTTACATTCCGGGTGGTGAGGCGTGGGGCCTCGCAAGCATCGTGTGGGGTGTGATGGGATGCGGATTATCTCCGGACGCAACCCGGTTGGCAAGTTGGCTTTATTAGCCGCCGTAACCCTCGGGGCCGCGCTCTTGGCCCTCTTCTTCAACCCTCAAACCGTCGCCGACCTCCATCAAGAAAACGGCCCCCCTCGGTTCGCGCTCGCGTTGACCGCCGAAGCCCGCCAAGCCCTCCAGTCCACCAGCAACGCCTTCCCCAGCGGCAACGCCGGCTTTTCCGCCTATTACCGCGTCCCAACCGTCCAAAACGATTTTGGACTGGACAAGGACCTGGTTGACCAGGCCCTTCACGGCGCCTCCTTGGAAAGCTCTCTGGTCTCCGGCACTCCCGCCCTGCAGGACACCGGCGGCTCCCATTCCGTAACCTCCCTTTTCATTGACAACATCGCCGGCCTAACCACCCAGGTCAACCTCTATTACGATGTCCAGGGTTGGGTGGTGGCCTATTTCCCCAGAGGCACCCCCTCTTCCCAAGCCTGGCAGGCCAAAGACTTGGATACTAATGAACCCGAGTTAACCGACGTTAGCCACACCGTCCTCTTGGACGCCATCAACGCGGTGGTCCAAGGAACTCTCCGCCAAGACCCGGTCACTCCCC
Source organism: Dehalococcoidia bacterium (assembly GCA_965205495.1). GTDB lineage: Bacteria > Chloroflexota > Dehalococcoidia > Lucifugimonadales > UBA3495 > CATOSK01. The sequence goes on along the minus strand of CBDBHA010000001.1, from coordinate 301,341 downwards.
AAACGGAAACTTTGGGTTATTACCACTGGGAGTTCCCCCTCGCCACCAACTTCTTGATGATGGCCTCCGCGCGCGGCTTAGTCGGCACCGAGGTCGTTTCTTTCGCAGTCCCCGAATCCTTCACCGTCGACGAGGTCTCCGTATCCTCCTGGACCACCGAGGACAGCGGGTCCTGCACCCGGGTGGACCTGGACGACGGCGATGTGAACGACGACCGTTGCGGCCCGGGTTGGAACCACACCCGCGCCGAATTGTCGTCCTTTAATCAGCGCACCGCCCACTCCATGAATTTGGAACACTACGGGCACAACATCGGCGCTTCCGGCGCCATGGTGATGCTGGTCTACACCCCGGACCGGTAACAGCGGGCCGGACACTCGTTACAGGTGGGAGGATAGGTGTGAAGTGGTTGGGGTACTTGGGCACGGCGGCCTTGACCGTCTCTTTCGCGCTAACCCCCGCCCCGGCAGAAAGCGCAATCTACCTGCCCCAGACCCTTAACGCCGTCCACCACCCCAACCAAGCTGCCTCAATCACCGTGGACGCGGCCGTTACCGACATCACCGGCCCCACCACCGAAGTCGAACCCGGGGACGCCGTCTTCATCGACGTAACCATCGCCAACCTGGGCACTGAAACCAAGACCTGTCAAATCGGCCTTTTCCTAACTTTTCCTGGTCCGCCCGTTAACGGCGGAGGGGCAACCTTGAAGCCAGGAGCGGCCACTACAATAACCCTCCAGTGGAACACCGGAACAACACTCCCGGGCGACCATTACCTAACCGCTAAGGTACTCCTGTACGGCGACCAAAACCCCGATAACGACTCCTTAACCATGACCACCCCCGTCACCATTGCCTACCCGCCCCAGACCGTGGACGCCGCCGTCACCGACATCACCGGCCCCACTACCGAAGTCGAACCCGAGGCCACCGTCTTCATTAACGTAACTATCGCTAACCACGGCTCGAAAGTGGCGACCTTCGAGTATCGGCTAGGTCTCGAATCCTCCGGAATATACGTCATCGGTGACCTATTGACCCTAGACCCTGGGGCAACGACTACCCTCAGCCTCCAGTGGGACACCGGATCAACAGCCCCGGGCGACCATTACCTCACCGCCAGGGTGATCCTTGCTGACGACCAAAACCCCGACAACGACTCCTTAACCATGACCACCCCCGTCACCATTGCTGGCCCGCCCCAGATTACCATTGGCGGCGAAGATAATCAGGGAGTTCCCGACGCAACCTATTTCGGAGGACTCTCCGCAAACCAAATCACCACCCAGCGTTCCCCGGTAACCGCCCTCTTCATCAGCGGCCACGCCGTCACCGCCCAATCAAGCTTGGCCCAACCCAACATCGAATCCAACGGCAACGCCCTTTTAAAAATCTTCGTCGCCAACGCCACCTTCGGGACCTCCAACGCCTTGAAAGACCCCTTCCAAAACGGCGAAGTCCGTGGCACGGTCCTGCTCGACTACCAGTCCTCCAGCTCGGGGGCTTACCTCGCCGCCGGAGACCTCCGCTTTTTCGCCAACCCGGACGGCTCTTTCCACGGCATGATTCCCGCCGGCACCCTGGACTTGGAAGTCCGCGCCCCCGGTTTCCTCCCCGTGGTCATGCCCGGCGTATTGATCAACCCCGGAGAAACTCTCACCATTCCCCAGGTGACCCTCCCCTTCGGCGACGGTGACTCCGACGGGCACATCAACATCGTCGACTTTGCCGTGTTAGCCCGTAATTACGGGTTCACGGTCCACTGGATGGACCCACCCGGCCCATGACTGGAAAGCGCCTACGCCAGCGCGTCCCGCAGAACTTCCGCCAGGTGCCGCGCCCGCCTTCCCGTTCCGTGCTCCACCTGTTGCCGGCACGAGATTCCCATTACCGCCACCTCCCACTCTGGCCCCTTGGCCTCAATGGCCGGAAACAATGCCTGCTGGCCGATGGTCATGGAAACGTCGTAGTGCTCTTTTTCAAACCCGAACGACCCCGCCATCCCGCAGCAACCCGCGTTGATTAGCTCAACTTGGTAATTGGGCGGCAGCCCCAGCACCTGCAACGAACTCGCCGTCCCAACCAACGACTTCTGGTGGCAATGCCCGTGGAACAGTACCTTCTTCTCCAGACCGCCCCACTTCAACTCCAACTCTCCCCGTTCCGCCAGCGCCGCCAGGAACTCGTCGATCAAGAAGCTGTTTTCCGCCACCTTGACCGCCTTCCCATCTTTAACCAGTTCCGGGTACTCGTCCCGGAAGGTCAGCAAACAGCTCGGCTCGCACCCAATTATTGGAATATCGTCCTTGGCAAACTCGTAGAGCATCTCGACATTCGCCCGCGCCGCCGCTACCGCCTCTCCCAAGAACCCCTTGGAAATCAACGGACGCCCGCAGCAACCCTGGGTGGCAAGTTCTACGTTGTACCCCGCCGCCTCCAGCAACTCCACCGCCGCAATCCCAACCTGCGGATGGTTGTAGTTCATGAAAGTGTCGTTGAACAACGCCACCGTCCCCCGCTTACCCGCTGCCAGGCCCGCCCCACGATTGCGCCGGAACCACTGTTCAAAGGACTGCCCCGCAAACCGGGGCATTTGACGCTTGGGGTGTATCCCCACCAATCTGCTGGATACCAATTTTCCCACCGGACTCGCCGCCGCCCAGTTGGAAAAAGGCGCGAACCGGCTGCCCAACTTGTTTATTGCGTTGATGTGCCCGAAAATCTTGGCCCGCAACGGCGCCTTGTTGGCCTGGTGGTACTTGTCCAGAAACTCGTACTTCAGCTTGGCCATGTCCACCCCGGACTCGCATTCCGTCTTGCAGGCCTTGCATTCCAGGCAAAGGTCCAACGCCTCGTACAACCGGCGGCTGGTGAAACTCCCTTCGGGAAGCCGCCCCGACAACGCCGCCCGCAGCAGGTTGGCCCGTCCTCGCGTTGAATGTTCCTCGTCCCGCGTTGCCATGAACGAGGGACACATGGACCCCTCCAGCTTCCGGCACGCCCCCATCCCGTTGCACATCTCCACCGCCCCCGCGTAGTTGGCATCCGGAGAAAAATCCAGGACGGTCGAAACCGAAGCGGCGTTGTATCGCGGGCCGTAACGCAGGTTCTCCGTCATCGGCGGACAATCGACAATCTTCCCGGGATTCATAATCCCCTGGGGATCGAAGATCTTCTTGACCTCCCGGAACGCCTGGTACATCTCCGGTCCAAACATCTTCTCGGTGTAGACGCCGCGGACTATGCCGTCGCCGTGCTCCCCGCTCAGCGAACCGCCGAACTCCTTCACCAGGTCGCTGATCTCGTCAGCGATGGACACCATTTTGCTCACGCCCTCGGCGTTCTTCAGGCTGACCAGCGGACGGATGTGCATACACCCAACACTGGCGTGCCCGTAGTACCCCGCTTCGGTGTCGTGGTTGCGGACAATCTCATCAAACTGGCGGATAAACGGCCCCAACCGGTCCGGGTCAACCGCCGTATCCTCAACAAAGGGGATGGGCTTAGCGTCGCCCTTCGTGCTCATCAACAGCCCCAGGCCGCCTTTCCGCAGGTTCCAGACCATCGCTTGGGCTCCCCGGTCCAGCAGGTTGACGCAGGCGTAGGCCAGCCGCTTGCTGTACATATCGGCCCGCAGCGCGTCCATTTTGGCGGTAAGTTCCGCTTCCGACTCGCCGTAAAACTCGGTGAGCAGCAGGGACCCGGGCTCTCCCTCCAGGAAGGACAGGCTTTGGGAATGGCCGAAGGACTCCCGGGACCGCTCCAACACCATCCGGTCCAAAATCTCGATGGATGATGGATCATGCTTCAAGATTTCCGGGATGGCCTCGCAGGCCACGAACAGGTCGCGGAAATGCAGCACGGCCAGGCTGGTCATCAAGGGACGGGGCACCAGGTTTACCTTGGCTTCGGTGGTCACACACAGCGTCCCTTCCGACCCCACCGCCATCCGCGCCAGGTTTACCGGCCCGGAACCCGTGAAATCGTCCAGGTTGTACCCGCTCACCCGGCGCATGATCTTCGGGTACCGCGCCTCAATCTCCGGTATGTGCTCCCTCGCCACCCGCAAAACGTTGCGGTAGATGTCCGACTCCAGCCCACTCCCCTCTAAAATATTCTCCAGTTCCCGCCCTTCCAATTCCCGCAAGTGGGCCGGTGAAGCGTCGGAAAGAATCACGTTCAACTCTTTAACGTGGTCCAACGTCTTCCCATAGATGACTGAATGCGCCCCGCAGGTGTTGTTGCCGATGCCGCCCCCCACGCAGGCCCGGTTGGCCGTGGTCGGGTCCGGCGCGTACATCAGGTTGTAAGGCAATAACTGCCGGTTCAACTGGTCCAGCACAATCCCCGGCTGCACCCGGGCCCACCCCTCCTCCTCATTCACCTCCAGCAGTTGGTTCATATATTTGCTGAAGTCCATGACTATGGCATGGTTGACCGACTGGCCCGCCAAACTGGTGCCGCCGGATCTGGGAAGCACCGGCACCTGATTGTCCCGGGCCACTTCCATCACCGCCAAAATGTCCTCGGCGTCCCGGGGTATCACCACCCCCACCGGCTCCATCTGGTAGATGCTGGCGTCGGTGCTGTACAGCACTCTGGAAAACGGGTCGAACCGCACCTCCCCGCTAACCCGCCGCCGGATTTCCTCAGCTAGTTCTTCCCGTTGCCGTCCCTGCATCCGGCGGGCCGCTGTTGTGGTCATGGAACTCTCCCGATACCAAAAAGCCGGGTCTGCCAACCCGGACGTTGCTCGCTAGCTTATCTCAAACCCAAAAGCCCTTCAACCGGCCCCAGCGCAACTGTTCAGACTTGATGAGGGGTTCCCGGGGCCGCGCCGTCATCCCGACCTTCCCTTATCACTCCACCCTTCTCCAAGTATTCCGGCCATCTCCCTGTCATCCCGACCATCTTTCTGTCATTCCGACCATCGGGAGGAATCGAAAACCCTTGCCCCCAGGACCCGGCCGCCAATAGCAGGCCATTACGCCGGGGACCCCCATCCAAGCCTACCGGACAAGTAACCAATGCCCATGCCTTAAACGGTCTCATTCCTCCCCCGCCGCATCCCGTTCCTGCCCTGGAACGATGGTCGAGCCGAGTAATTTTAGATTCCTCTCTCCGTTCGGAATGACAGGAACTGCGTCGGGCTGGGTAGGAATCCCGTGGAGGATGACAGGGACCGCGGCGGGGTGGGCAGGAACCCTATGGATACAGGACTACGCCCCGGCACCCTGATTAACTATTGACATTCGACACAGATACTCCGGCCTTGAGCCCGAATCCAGAACCCTTTGCAGCAGACAGGGTTGCTTATCCTCGCCATTTCTGGATTCCCGCGGAAGCGGAATGACGGTTGGGGCAGGGAATGACCCCTTGAATCTGAATAGTTACGCCCTGCAAAAAAGTGATCGTGAGGCTTTGGTGATGTAACAGATTGGTGCCCAAGGAACATTTGACATACGTTGTTTCGGTTTTTGGCTATTTTTGCTCCAATATAAATCTGTTGAAAGCGCTCCTAGTTGAGGATAAACGTTGTTGAGAGAGTTCATTGCGTAGGAATTGGCTGTTTGACATCTCATTAACCACTCTTTAACCACTCTTTATGGTGCTGTCCGCTTGGCGTGAAAATTACGCCAGCCGAACGCTAAGAGGAGGTGCAGGGAGATGTAAGCTGAGCACTTGGGGTACCAGGATTACATTCAAATTAAAGGAGACCGGAAAACATGGAACTTTCATTAAAATGGACGAGCATAGCGATTTTCGTTTTGTCGTTTGCCGTGTGGGTGGGGACCTCCTCCGTTGCCCAGGCCCACTACCTGGGCCATTCTGCGGTGGACGATTGCGAGATCAGGTACAAGGACTACACGAGCTACGACACGGAGCGGTTATTCGCCGAGGCCAAGTGGGAAGGCATTAATGGTAGTAACGACTGTGTGGAAGTGTTGCCGAACACCTGGCTGACAGTTAACGACCTCAAGTGGGAGGACTGGTACAATACCGGTGTCACCTGGGCGGGTCTCTATTACTACACGCCAGTTGGGGTGGATAGCATCTACATGAACACCTACGTGATGGCAAATTACAGTTCCTGCGTCACGAAGAATGTAGGTACTCATGAGTTGGGTCACGCTCACGGGTTGCAACACTCGCCGTCGAACGACAATTACGTGTACTACAACCGCGCAGTCCCACTGCGGAGACTTGGGCAGCCACGAAACGGTGGACTACGAAGCAATTTATGGGGGTAGTTAGGATGAAATCTTTAGTTCGACGCAGGCAGACCCTTTGGTTGGGCCTGGGATTCTTGTCCCTTGCCCTACTGGCTCTGGCAGGATGGCAGATTTTCACTTTCGGTTTTGCAGGTCAGGGCGTTGCGTCCGTCGGCCACGGTTCATCGATTACGGACCTCTCCAATGACCGCAAGCTGGTCGGAGTTGCCGATGACGTGTTCTTTGGGCAGGTTAGTAAGAACAACGGGCAGGACAACGAGATGGGCCTGCCGCAGACGCAGTTCAGCGTTACCGTTCTGGAGACCCTGAAGGGCGACGTCTCGGAAACCGTGACGGTCAACCAGCAGGGCGGCTCTCGGCGCGACGGTGGCGAGTTCCGCATGGAGGGCGACCCCAATCTTCTTGAACCCGGAAAGTCTTACCTTTTCGTCACTCGCACATATACCAAGAGGGGATGGGAGACCCTTGTGCCGGGCTACGGCAATCTCCTGTTGGACGTGCCCGACCAAGCCAGGCCGGAAGAGGTTCTGAACAGCGCGGACGCCAACCGGCTTAGGGAGAAGTTTCAGGACGCTATAGAGAACGAGATTCCCTACGATCCGAGCGCTTCCTGAACCCCGGGCCGGGAAGGCTATCTTAATCCAGGCTCCGGGCAAGCCAGCCCGGAGCCTTTTGTTTTATGGTGGATAAGCGGGAGCGGGAATTTGATACTTGGCCTCGGGTAGATGCAGGGGACACCTGGCGTGGCGCACCCGCTGGTCGTAGTACCTGACCTCCCCCAAGAGGTTCTCGATAGTGGTCTGAGCGTCCAGGTAGTTTTCGGCGGTGAGTTGATCATTGAACGTGGCGCGGTAAGATTCCACATCAATGCCTGATTCCTTGATTTCCTGACGGCAGCCTTTTGCTCGGCGTTCGTCCAGGCCCAATTTCCATTCGATGAGTCTGTTAAACTCGGGTGCGAATTCCTCTAGGGGAACGTAGAAGATGCCCGGTCCTGCTTTCACACAGGCAGGTAGGAATATAAGGATTCCGATGGCGTAGCCGGTAATCAGAATGGCCTTGTAAACCCTTGCACTCACGAGTGACATCCCTGGGGATGAACGAGGTGATCTTATCAGGTGATCCTATCATAGGAAGCGGGCGGCCATGTAACTGATCAGAGTTGGTGAGGTGAAATGTCGGGAAGTCGCCGAAAGAGCAGAGAGCAACAGTTTTTCTGTTATGGTGAACCAAGTAGTCAGTCAACCGAGTTTTAACAGTTTTACACTGGCCGGGAAGAAATCCTCATCAGGCGTAGGACACGGTATTACTGCTGGAAGACCTCCTATTTCAGGGTTGACTGACTACTAGGATATGGGAACCAGCCTTGACCTGAACACCGCCCCTCGGGAAGTCTTGTTGGATATCATCGCCCAGTTGCAGCGGCGGATTGAGATCCTGGGAGGAAAGGCCAAGCCTGCCGGCCTGCGGGGAATGCCCGGCATCAAGCCCAAATTGGGCCAGCGGCCCGCCAGGGAGAAAGGGCCCAGGAAGCCCCGGCCCCACGGCTTCGCCCGCCAGCGCATGACTCCCACCCATCGGGTGGAGCACGTCCTGGAGTCCTGTCCGGAGTGTGGCGCCGGCCTGGCTGGCGGTTGGATACAGCGCACCCGGGAAGTCATTGATATTCCCGTGGTTCCCGTCCAGGTTGCCGAGCACGTCTTTATCGCCCGGATTCGCCCGCTATGTGAGCAACGCCGGGTGCCCCCGGCGGACCTGGCGGGCGTGGCCCTGGGGAAGCAGCGGTTGGGCGTCAATTTGCTCAGCTTGATCGCTGCCCTGCGGGAAGAGGGCCGCCTACCACCACTACGACGGCCCCAAGCAGCGCTGCTGGGTTCATCTGCTGCGGGACATTCATGACCTGAAGGCTTTCTACCCCAAGGACCAAGAACTGGCCCGGTGGGCCGAGGAGGTCCATCGGCTATGGAGCATGGCGAAAGACTGCACCCACCGCAGGGCGCAGCAACGCCGGTTGGCCCAGGGTAAGTTGGAGCGGGCGCTGCTGGCCTGCTGCCAACCCTTCCTCGACGACCCAGCGGCGGTCCAGGGCAAGCTGTGCCGGCGCATCGAAAAGTACATCAAGGAACTGTTTGTCTTCGTGGCGGTGCCGGATACTCCGTCGGACAACAACGCAGCGGAAAGGAGCCTGCGGCCCCTGGTGGTCAGCCGGAAAATCAGCGGCGGCACCCGCTCGGAGCAGGGAACCGCGCGCAAGATGACCCTGGCTTCCCTCTTCGGCACCTGGCGCGCCCAGGACCTGAACCCCCTCCAAGCTTGCCGCCAACTGCTCCTTTCCCCTCAACTCTGAACAGTTACGCCCCAGCCCCTCTATTCCCGCGCCATCCCCAGCTTGCCCAAAAGGTCCAAAGCCCACTCCCGCAACTCGTCGTCCAGGTCCATCCCGCAATGAGGACAGTCCAGGTCCCCAAACCGGACCCTGGTCCCGCACTGCTGGCACGACCTCACCTCCGACAACGCATTCAAAATCACCCGTACCCTCTCCTCAACGGTCACCGGCCAACTCCCAAAAGTAAAATCAACCCGACCATTTTACCCCACCACTAAGAGACTATCTCAAAACGTGGCGCGGCACCCAACCCGTCATTCCCATCAAGGCGGGAATCTATGGGCTTCGGTCAGCGATGCCCGCATATCAGGAGGGCCAGTTGATTTTGAGATAGTTTCTTAGTAACTATCTCAAAACAGTGAGGCGGCGTTGACGACGATACCAGATGAGGGCACAAGCTAGCTGAAGCAGGCCCAAGTAATTGGCCGGCTTCTTGTCGTAGCGCACCAGTATCGCCCGGCACTTGGACAGCCAGCCCAGGGTGCGTTCCACCACCCACCGTCGGGCGGGGCAGGTTTTCTGGACTTATCGGTCCAGCTTCTTCTCCGCAATGCGCCGGATATGCCCACAGTACTGAAAGGCGGCAACAGTCCCGTGGCCGGCGGGATTGTCATATCCCTTGTCCAGGCACAGGTTTTGAGCGGGGGCGGGCGCGCCACTACCATGTTCTCCAAGGGGGGGCCGCCGGCTGCGTCGACCAGGATGAGTTTCTTGCTACCAGCCTTGCCCCGGTCGGTGGGATCTCGTCCAATAGTGCCCCCCAAAACGTGCTCTGCCCATAGAGCAATCCGCCGACTGCCATTCCCAGTTCACGCCGTCCAACTCCCAGCATTCTTCGATCAGGACCGCCCAGACACCCTCCAGCACCCCACGCTCTACCCAGTGCTGGAAGGTCCGGTGGATGGTGATGAAAAGGCCCTGAAAGATGTGATCGTGGAGCTGTGGCGATGTCTGAAATTGTGCCTATGGACTTTTTTAAGTACGTCGTTTTAGTTGACGGCGATTTTCGCTCTAATATAAATCTGGCGAACGTATTCAAAGTCGATGATAACCGTTGTTGAGAGTGGTTATTGCGTAGGAATTGGCAGTTTGACAATCCATTAACTCGCCTATATGGCTCTGTGCGCTCGGCAGGAAGATTACGCGAGCAGAACGTCAAGATGAGGTGCCCGTTCACACCGGGGATCCTGAAAATATTTGAGGTGAAAATTGACTGGTCACAAAAACAGGTATTTCGTCTACGGGGTGCTTACTGTGGCACTCCTCGCATTCGCGGTTACCCTTTTTATCGGCGGCACTGCCACGGCCCAGACGGGTAATCAAGGGGACACCGAAGACGTAACTGGTCCAAAGGCATACATCATAATTGACGGAAAGAAAACGGAAATCGCTGAAGGCGCTACCGTAAAGGAGAAAACCCCCAAGCAAGATGGGGAGTGCGAACTGCCTTTCATGACAGTCCGAGGTGAGGGCCTGACTGATTCGCATAGAAGCGGGCAGATCAGGATAGCTATGAACGACGACTGCTCGGTAACAGTGCAAAAGGTGGCATTTAGCGCGGACGCCCTGGATGACCCGACTCATGACGACGCTGGTGGAACCGAGGCCAGCGCAAAAGAAGATGGGTCGAGTAAGACAAGTCATTCCGGGCATGGCATAGGGGCCACGTCGCATGAATTTCGAGGGGGAGCCCGGTCCTCATTACAAGAACCCATCTCGATTGACCTTACGAGGACAACTGCGTTTATGCACTACTACGACTACGGCAATACAGTAGGTGGAGGCCATGACAGGAACACGCGATGCCGGGCTTTCATCACTGGGTGGTATATAATTTCGTGTTACTATACTTGGTCGCCTTCCGGTCCTGGGTCAGTATATGTTCAGACCGATGGTGAATTTGATAATTATGCCATCCCCAATTCCGAGAACTGGCAGAGTGCCATTTTCTGGGCATGGCCCGGAAGTTGGGATTTCGAATGCTACCACACAGGTGACCCCCCGGGCCCAGTGCATTGGAATTGCGCTCGCGACAGGTATCCCTATTGATCTGACGAGCCGGTCTGTCTGAAATGGGCCACGGGTGTCTACCCACCGCTGCCACGGTAGCGGGACTATTTGCTCTTGGCGTTTCAGCACTCTTCCTGCTGATGGCTCTGCTCGCTCTGCTGGCTTCGCTTTATAAAGACAACCCCAGCGTGAACTTCGGTAACACTTTCCCGTATGCTTTGATTGGGCTACCCGGAGCGGCCAGCGGCTTCTGTATCAGATGGAGCTGCACAAAAGGCCGCTCCCTTCTTTTTGCAATAGCGGCCCTGGCACTACTGGCAGCCCATATCTTGCTGATTATTCCGGCGTTCTTGGGGATAGGTCACCTTTACGATCCAGCAGCTCTACTGCTATTGGTTCTTTTTCTATGGAATCTAGTCCGTATAGCGGTTGAAGATTTGAGGCATCGGTAAGCAGATGCCACCACCCATCACCATAGTTGATCCCCGGCATTACCTGACCTTGGATCTTGCCATACTCTTTTTCGGCTTCATCGTGGTTGAAGCCTATCTCGTGGTTCTAAATAATTATCTCAAAACTCACTAAGTTTGTTGAAATTCCACCGATCGCTAGCCGAGGTCCTTGATTCCGGCCTTCACCGGCACGACGGATTGGGCTGCTCGCCAAGTTTTAAGATAGTTTCTAAACCCCCAGAGGCAAGAACCAAAAAAAAGCCTCGGTTGAAGTGCCCCCCGCCGCGTTTTATACTCCAATCGGGCCGCCGGATTTCCCAGCCACTCCCACAATCGTTCAACCGAGGGGGGCCAATGCCCGATAGACTAGACGAAGTCCTGGCGTCCAACGACACCTACCTCGTAGCCACCGGCTTCCAGTTCACCGAAGGCCCCCTCTGGCGCTCCGACGGCAGCCTCCTCTTCGTAGATATCCGCACCAGCACGATCCACCGGGTCATCCCCGGCAGGCAACCCGAGACCTTCCGCGACAACAGCGGCGGTTCCAACGGCTTGACCTTTGACCTCTCCGGCCGCCTCGTCATGTGCGAGGGCGACAACCGCCGCATCACCCGCATGGAACCCGACGGCTCCATCACCGTCCTCACCGACAATTGGGACGGCAAACGCCTCCACCGCCCCAACGACATCGTCTGCAAGTCCGACGGCAGCCTCTACTTCACCAACCCCAACGGCCGCATTCCCCCGGAGGAGCGTGAAATCGACTTCAGCGGCGTCCACCGCATCGCCTCCGATGGCTCCGTCACCGCCGTCCTCGGCGACACCCAATACCCCAACGGCCTCGCCTTCTCCCCCGACGAGTCCCGTCTCTACGTCGCCAATACCCGCGACGCCATGCAGATTAACGTCTACGACGTCAACGCCGACGGCACCGTCTCCAACGGCCGCCGCTTCGCCGATATGTCCTCCGAAGAACCCGACGGTGTCCCCGACGGCATGAAAGTCGACGCCCAGGGCCGCGTCTACTGCACCGGCCCCGGCGGCTGCTGGGTCTTCGACCCCGACGGCTCCCACCTCGGCATCATCCGCCTCCCCGAAATACCCGCCAACTGCGCCTGGGGCGGCCCCAACAACTCCACCATGTACTTCACCGCCCGCACCTCCGTCTACAGCAGGTCCATGAAGACCCGCGGCTCCGGTATCATCGTCCGCGGCTGATTGCGCGCCCCAACCCTAAAACCCATCACCAGGAGTCCCAATGAAAATCACCGACATCGAAGCCATCGTCCTGGTCTGGCCGCCGCCCGAAAAGGAGTTCTGGACCGCCCTCCGCACCATCGGCCGGGTCAACGAACTGGTCGTCCGTATCCATACCGACGAAGGAATCTACGGCGTCGGCGAAGCCCACAGCCAGGGGGCCCCCTTCCCCGGCCTATACACCCAGGACGCCGCTGGCAACCGCCAGGCCGCCGGCGCCGCCCGCCTGGTCGCCGACGTCCTTAAACCCCTCCTCATCGGGGAAGACCCCCGCGATAACGAGCGGCTCTGGGACCTCATGTTCAACCTCAACCACCAGGTCGGTTGGGCCGTCGCCGGTTGGGGCCGTCCTCAAATGATGACCGCCATCGCCGGCGTTGACATCGCTCTTTGGGACATCAAGGGTAAGGCCGCCAACATGCCTATCTACCAACTCCTCGGCGGCACCCGCAGCACCATCCCCTGCTACGTCACCGGCGGCTACTACCAGGACGGCAAGACCACCGCCGACCTCGTCCAGGAATGCGAGACCTACGTGGACATGGGCTACAACGCCATCAAGCTCAAGATCGGCCACGTTCCCGTCGAAGAAGACGTCGCCCGGGTCAAGGCCGTCCGTGAATCGGTAGGCGACGGCGTCGACCTGATGTTGGACGTCAACGAAGGCTACGACGTCCCCACCGCCATCCGCGCCGCCCAACTACTGGAACCCTTCGGCATCCGCTGGCTGGAAGAACCGGTCCACTGGTACGACCGGGTCGAGGGCCTCGGCCAGGTCGCCGCCGCTACCTCCATCCCCATCGCTTCCGGCGAAAACTGCGCCCACCGCTGGGACGCCCGCGACCTCATCATCCGGGGCGGCGTCAAAGTCATGCAATTCGACTGCACCCGTGCCGCCGGCATCACCGAATGCCTCAAGGTCGCCGGCATGTGCGCCATGCAAAACGTCCGCCTGGCTCCCCACCACGACCCCCAGGTCCACGGCCACCTCGTCGCCGGCCTCCCCGTGGGCGAAATCGTCGAGACCTTCCCCACCGCCGACCGCGACCCCATCTGGGAGGAGCTATTCACCGTCCGCCCCGAAATCAAGAACGGCGAGCTTACCCTCCTGGACCGGCCCGGCTGGGGGGTGGAACTGGATGAAAACACCCTCAACGAACGCGGCGTCTGGGCCTAACCTGAAACCCCGCACCGTGCCCCAATCCCGCGGCCGGTCCACCCGGCAAACGTAGAATGGCCTGGCTGTTGGTAGCCCTCGGCGGCGCCGGGGGCTCCGTCCTCCGCTACGGCGTGGGACGGTTGGCCGCCTCCTACCTTGGCCCCACAACGGTCATGGGCACCTTCATCGTCAACGTCACCGGCTCCTTTCTTCTGGGCCTGTTCATCGCCTTGGCCCTGGGGGGTGAAAAACCACTATCCGGCAACTGGGGGAGAAGTCTCGTCGCGGTGGGATTCCTCGGCGGCTATACCACCTTCTCCACCCTCAGCCTGGAATCCGTCCGCCTGGTGGAAGACGGAGAATTGGTCCGGGCCGCCGCCAGCATCCTGGGCAACCTGGTCCTGGGTCTAGCAGCCGCCTATATCGGCCTCCTCCTGGGCCGGGCCTTGGCTTAACCCACCGTCCAATTCCCCCAAATGCCCCATTTCTGGGTATCCAAGTCCCCAAAGTGTTAGCTCAGGTCAATCGCGTTTGAATCACCGGCATCCCCTAATTGTCATTCCGAGCGGAGCGAGGAATCTGAAATCCCTCGGGGCAAGGGTTGTCCGGTATCGCAAAGCGTCTCACCCCAAGGATTTTAGATTCTTCCTCCGCTCCGCTCCGTCAGAATGACATCGTGAGAAATTAAAACGCGATTGCTCCGTGTTATCTGTTTTTTGTTGTGGCATTCCCAGGGTGATGCTAAACTGACTTCGGCCGCGGATTCTGTCAGCCTCGCCTGCCTAGAGGAGAGACCAGTGTCACCCCTTTCCGACTTTCTGACCATCCACGAGTCCCCACCAATCAAATTGGAAAACATGCTCATCGCCTACGCCGGCTGGCCCGACGCCGCCGAGAGCGCCACCAATACCATCAAATATCTCCTCCGTAAACTCGGCGCTACCAAGTTCGCCGAAATCGACCCCGAAGAGTTCTTCGTCTTCACCAAGGAACGCCCCCGCTCCAGCCGCACGCGGGACGGCCGCCGCCGTATCCACTGGCCCGCCAACGAGTTCTACTACTGGCCCGGCCAAGAAGGCTCCGGCTCCAACGGCCTCATGTTCCTCCTCGGCGTCGAGCCCAACCTCCGCTGGCGCACCTTCTCCAATATCGTCGCCGAACTGGCCAAACAGTCCGGCGTTAAAAACGTCATTCACGTCGGCGCCCTCTTGGACGCCATACCCCATACCCGCCCCGTCCGCTTGACCGGCTCCTCCACCCAGCCCAACATCCAAAAAGCCCTGGAATCCGCCAGCGTAACCCAGTCCAACTACCAGGGCCCCACCGGCATCAGCACCGCCGTCATGGACGCCTGCCTCAAGCAGGGCCTCGCCTACGCATCCCTCTGGGGCAACACCCCCCATTACCTACAGGCCGCCCCCAATTACCGCATTAGCTACAACCTGGCCAAGCATCTGGTCTCCTTGCTCGAAATCCCCTTCGACCTCACCGAGTTGGCCGCCGCCGCCGACACCTTCGACGCCGAAGTGGTCAAGGCCGTCGACCAGGACGAACAGTTGCGGGAATACATCAAGAAACTGGAAGACCGCTACGACGAAAAAGCCGCTTCCAGCGAAATGCCCGACCCCTCCGAGGTGGTCCGGGAGTTGGAGCTTTTCCTCCGCTCCCAACGCGACGACGCCCACGGCGGTTCCTAACCGCTGACCAGACCGCCCCGCCCATCGACCGGGCCAGCCGGTTATAACTGGGCCAAATCAATCACCGGCCCTCCCGGCCCCTTAAACTTGTCACCCCGACTCCCCGTCCGTTCGCCCTGAACCCGTCGCAGGGTCACCCCGACATAGCGAGGGGTCTAAAATCCCGGCCCAACACAATCTCCAACCCCCAATTCCACCCTCCCCACAATCACCACGGGGCCTCCAACACCGACCGCCAACACCAACCACCCCCAGCCTAAACCGAAACACCCCAGCAACCCATCTCCATCCCTTGAGCCTTCTCCCCCAAGAATGCTAGAATCGGCGTCTAATGTCTCATTCCGATAGCGGTTCCTGAATGCCTGCGAAACCTCCCGTCCAAGAGGCCCCTACTCCGGGGATTGAAATACCGGAAATCATACGGTTGCTTACCGAGCAGTACGGCCCTTTCCCCGATGAACCCCGCTTGGACCCGGCCCACGAGCTTGTCTTTACCATCCTCTCCCAGCACACTTCCGACACCAACTCCGAACGCGCCTTCCGTCAACTTATGCAGCGTTTCGGCTCCCTGCAAGCCGTCGCCCAGGCCGGTATCCCAGACATCGAGTCCGCTATCAGCATCGGCGGCCTGGCCAAGATTAAGGCCCCCCGCATCAAGCAAGTCCTCACCCAAATCCTCGACCTGAACCAGGACTCCCTCGACCTGACCTTCCTGGCCGAGATGCCTCTCGCCGAGGCCAAGGCCTGGCTGCGCCAACTCAAGGGCATCGGCCCCAAGTCCGCCGGCATCATCCTGAACTTCTCCTTGGGAATGCCGGCCATGGCCGTCGACACCCACATCTTCCGGGTCTGCCAACGGCTGGCCCTCATCGGACCCAAGGTCAACGCCGACAAGGCCCACGACATCCTGGAAGCCGCCGTGGAACCCGCCCAGGTCTTCCCCTTCCACGTCGCCGTCATCACCCACGGGCGTCAGGTCTGCAAGGCCCAACGCCCCCTTTGCGAGGAATGCGTCATCGGTTTCGGATGCCCCGCTCGGGACCGAATGATGGGGCCGCCGGAAGATGCACCTCCCGCGGCCCCGCCCCCAAAACGCCAGAGCAAGCGCACGGGCAAAGAAAAGCTGCAACAGCTTCCCCACACACCTAAAACGCGGGAGCGCAAAAAATGAAAATAGGCATCATCAACGTCACAGGCTACGCGGGCTCCGAACTGGCCCGCATCCTCTTCCAACACCCGGAAGTGGAAATCGTCTCCGTCACCGGCCGCAGCGCCGCCGGTCAGTCCCTGGGTGAGGTCTTCCCCCACCTGCAAACCCTGGACTTGACCATCACTCCCGAACTGGAAGGCGACCTGGACTTGGTTTTCTCCGCCCTCCCCCACAAAGCCAGCGCCGAAGCCTGCATCCCCCTCCTGGAACAGGGGATCAAAACGGTGGACATCAGCGCCGATTTCCGCCTGAAACAGGCCGACGAATATACCCGGTGGTACGGCGTCGACCATCCCGACCCTTCCTACCTGGAAGACGCCGTCTACGGCCTCACCGAGCTCCACCACGAGGAGGTCAAGGACGCCAAGCTAGTCGCCAACCCGGGCTGCTACCCCACCAGCGCCATCCTGGCCCTCGCTCCGGCCGTCCAGCAGGGTTTTATCGACGAAAACATCATCATCGACAGCAAGTCCGGCATCTCCGGCGCCGGCCGCAGCCTGGCCCTCACCACCCACTACTCCGAAGTCAACGAAAACGTCATGGCCTACTCGGTCGGCGGCCACCGCCACCTCCCTGAAATCCAGCAAGAACTGCAAGCCCTCTCCCAGGACGACCTCCAGATAACCTTCCTGACCCACCTCATCCCCATGACCCGGGGCATCCTCAGTTCCTGCTACGCCAAGTTGCGCCCCGACGTGTTGGGCGGCGATGCCGCCGCCAAAATTCGGGAACGCTACCAGGACTTCTACCGGGACGACCCCTTCGTGGTCGTAACTCCCCAACCCCCCCAGACCAAGCAGACCCTGGGCAACAACCAATGCCTGGTCTACCCCACCGTCGACCAACGCACCGGCCGCCTCATCGTCATCTCCTGCATCGACAACCTGGTCAAGGGAGCCGCCGGCCAGGCCGTCCAAAACATGAACCTAATGTGCGGTTTCCCCGAAGACCTGGCCCTCGCGGCGGTGGCGGTCTATCCCTAGTTTATTGTAAAATATTCCCGTGCCCCGGTCGTCTAGCCAGGTTAGGACGCCACCCTTTCAAGGTGGAGATCAAGGGATCGAAGCCCTTCCGGGGTACCAAACTCTACGGCGGGAACCGGAGCGATACGATGACCCTCGAAGACCGGGTCAGCCGCCTTGAAGGTGCCCTGGAGCAGATCGATCACCGGCTGGGCGACCTGCATCAGTCCATTATCGGGGTGCGTGAGGAAATCCATGTCCTCCGCTCTGATACGAACACCGAGATTAAGGGGCTCAGGGACGAAGTAAAGACTGAGATAAGCGAACTCAGGGCCGAATCAAACAGCCGGTTCAACACTCTGACAATTATGGTTGCGGGCTCGTGGGTAACTTCGTTCACCGGTATAATTGCCCTTTTCTTCAAGTAATTTCCGAATCCCTATCCGCTGTGCCCAACCTGCTATGGGCCTTCTCACCACCAACCCTCTAAAAACGACAGGAGCAAATCATTATGGCTGGAACCAAGACCGAACTCCCCGTCGACCTCAACGCGGAACACATCGGCCTCCTCAACTCAGTCATGGAAAAGTACGACGTCGGTTCCCAGGGCAAAGCCCTCCGCATCGTCATGGACTACATGATCGTCAACCCCGGCATTCACGACGAGGTCTTTACCGAAGTTCGCTGCCTCCGCTGCGAATAACTCCTCCGCCCATCGGCATTCCTCACCGGCCCAAGCACAGGGCGGGTCTTGGACCCGCCCCGAACATCATTCGCCAGTCTCCTTCCCCAGGCTTAATCTTCGGTCATGTGCTTGACCGCCTCCAGGGCCAGGTAATAGCCATACACCCCAAACCCGTACACCGAACCCTTGCTCACCGGCTGCACCTGCGAAACCGTCCCCCGGGATGTCGGGTTGGAAGCGTGTACCTCTATTACTGGGAACCGCACCTGGGCTATCGCCGCCTTCAACGGACCGGTGCCCGTGGTGTAACTCGCCGGGTTGATTAACGCCGCGTCCACGTCCCCGTCATGGGCGTCGTACAGCGCGTTAACCACTTCTCCTTCCACGTTGGAGTGGAATATCTCCACGTCAATCCCCAACCCTTCCGCGTACCCCATCACCTGCTCGTTGATCTGCTCCAGCGTGTTCGGCCCGAAGACCTCCAACTGCACCTTCCCCCTCATGTTCATACCCGCTCCCTGAATTACCAGCACCTTGGTCATGGCCGCCTCCTAAAATGTTTTCTAATTATCAACCGTTTTCCCGGGGAATCTCACCCCCGCTCGTTCCGGCCCTTTCCGGTTCAATGGGCCGCTCCGTCACGTATCCCGCCAGCAGCACGTCCAGTTGCACCATGAATTGCTTGTTCCAAGCAACCGCCGCCCGTAACGCCGTTTCCTTGTCCTCCATCTCCTCCAGCAGCAATTGGGTAAACGCCGTCTGCGCGAAGGACATGGTCCCAATCATAAACCGGCTGGGCACCGACCCAAGGTGCGCCCGATGCGACCCGGGATGGCTGTGCACCAACCCGATGGCCAGCAGGAACACCGAAAAGTCCCCCTCAATGTCAAAATCAATCGACCCCAACACCCAGCGCACCAGGCTGTGCTTCCGCCGGTCGATCCGCTCCTGGTCCACCTCCCCCTCTTCGGTCAAGAAAAACCTGGCCGCGTCGGGGAATTTCAAGAAATGATCGTAAATCGCCGCCGTCAATTCGTCGGCGTGCTTCAACAGCAGCGGCGACGTTTCCCGGATCAGCTCCCGTTCCTCTGCCGAAAGCCCGACAAACTCCGCCATCTCCTGCATCCGTCCCGGCCAGTCGGCTAAAGTCGTAACTCCCTCTCCAACGGTCCCAATTCTCCCGCCCCCAAGCCGAGAATATAACCCCTCCAACCCACGTCTGCAACAACCGCCTATTCCCGGTAAGTGTTCAGAGTTGCTGAGTCATCCTGACCCTAAACCGTCATTCCGGCCTTGAGCCGGAATCCAGAGCCCTTTGCAGCAGACAAGGTTGCTTATCCTCGTCATTTCTGGATTCCCGCTTTCGCGGGAATGACGGCAGGGGCACGGAATGACTCCTTAACCCTGAACACTTACTATTCCCGGACTGTCGCCGCCTCCGGTTGCGCCGTTGGCCGCCAAACTAGGGGCGTGAAAAACAACGCCGGCAGCAGCAGGACCAGCCCCGCAACGGCATTAACCGTAATCGCCCAGGGGGTGCTGAACGCCGCCGCCACCGCCCCAATCTCCAAGGTGCCCAACGGTGTCCCCACTCCAATGCAGAAGCTCATCAGCCCCATCATCCTTCCCCGCAGTTCCCGGGGCGCCGAAAGCATCGTGATGCTGCTCTGCATCGTCCCAAACCCCGCCTGCCCCACCCCGGCAATGGTCAGCAATGAAAACGACAATGCGTACCAGGGCGACCACACAAACATAATCGCCATAATCAGAACGATGGTTGACCCAATCATGAAGACCCGCCCGTGGTATTGCAGGTTGCGGGTCATCGCCATCAACGCGGCTCCGATCATCTGCCCCACACCTTCCGCCGCCGCCAAAAGCCCCACCAACGACGCACCCACCATCAGGTGGTCCCGGCCAATTGCCGGGATGAACTGCTGCACCGGAAAGGCCAGTGCGTTCATCACAATGGTCACGTAAAGCATCGCCAACAACGCCGGGTGGTGAAGAGCGTGCCGCAGGCTGAAGGCCAAGCTCCGCCACACCGGTTCAACCTGCCCCACCACCCTCCGGTAAAAGGGAATCCTCACCCTGGCCAGAAAACCCAGGGCTGCCAGGTTTGCCACCACTACCAAAATATAGGCCCCGTTGTATCCGGCAGCGTCCACCAGCACGCCCCCGAGCAGCGGCCCCGACATCTTGCCGATGGTGTTGCTCATCTGGTCCAGGGACAACGCGTTGACCAACCGCCGCTCCCCCACAATGTCCATGATGGCCGTCCGCCGTGACGGGTCCTCCAAAGACTTGGTTAACCCCTGCATGAACACCGCAAAAAAAACGTGCCACGGCTCAATGTTTTCCATCACGATGAGCAGCAGCACCGTCCCCGCCACCAGGGTGTTGAAGGTTTGGGACAACATCAAGACCCGGTACCGGCTGAACCGGTCGGCCACCAGCCCGGAAAAGAGGGAAAAAACGGGACGGGGAACGTTGTTGAAGACCAACACCAGCCCCAACATAAAGGGCGAATCGGTGGTCTGCAAAATGAGCCAGCTCAGGATGAGCAGCTCCATGCGCCGGGAAACTTCGTGCACCCCACCCGCGTACCACATGGCGCGGAAGTCCCGGTCTTGCAAGACCGCCAGGGCCGGTACGTTGGTTGGTCCGCGGGCTGCCAAGAAGAGGCCGTCTCCCGGGGCGCAGAATGGGGTCAGCAGTTAAGTCCGGCCATTGTACCTCATCGGGCTTGCCGCCGTTCCCAGGACTTTAAGCTGCATCCAAGCCCCTGGCCCCCGGCGGCCCCATAACCGTTAAAGCCCGCTTATCTCCAGGGTCCACACCCGGTCCGCCTCCAGGTCGGCCACCCGAACGGCATGGTTGTTGGTGTCGGCGATGAACAGTTTCCCGCCCGCAAAGCTCAACCCGCTGGGTTCGGAAAACCTCGCTTGCTTCCCCGGCCCGTCCTCCATCCCCGCCTGTCCGGTGCCCAACAGGGTAAAAACGCTCCGCGTCTGCGGCAACACCCGCTTAACTTTGTGGTTGTAGGTGTCCGCGATATAGATGGTCCCGTCCAGCCAGGCAATCCCCTGGGGGTGCTGCAACCGCACGTTGTGGTCGGCCCCGTCCTGGTCCCCGAATACAAAAAGGTCCAGCCCCACTATGGTCGCCACCCGCCCGTTGGGGTCCAGGTCCGCCGACCGCACCGAGCTGGTCTCGCTGTCAACAAAGTACAGCTTTTCGCCGTCGGTGGTTATCCCGCTGGGTTGCGCCAGCGTCGCGGTGGCCAGCGGCCCGTTGGTGATGTTCTCCCCGCCGGTCCCGGCGTAGGGCCCCACCTGCTGGTTTCCCAGCGTCATCGACCAAAGCTGGTGGGTGCCGGCCATGGCGATGTACAACGCCTGATCGTGGTACACCAAGTCCCAGGGCGAGTTCAACTCCATCTGCAAGCCGGGCCCCCGGCCCTCCCGCTGGTGACCCTGGTTCCCGTTCCCTGCGATGGTAGCAACCTGCCCCGCCGCTAGATCCACCCGGCGGATGGCATGATTCTCCGCATCCGCCACGTACAGCGTATCCCCGTCCAGCGCCATCCCCTGGGGGTGGTTGAACGTGGCCACTCCCCCGCTTCCATCGTCCAACCCCACTCTGCCCGAACCCAACACCTGCTGCACCTGGCCGTCCAACGACGTAACCAGGACCCGGTTGTGGTTGGTGTCGGCGATGAACAATCTCTCCGACGCCCCATCCGCCAGGACCTTGCCCGGGAAGGAGAGCAGCTCCGCCGGCGCGTCATCCACCGCCAACCCCAACGAAGTCCGGCGAATCAACCCTTCGGCGTCAAATTCCGACACCATGTTGGTTATCAATTGGTCCAACGACTCGAAGGCAATCTCTCCTTCGTGCTTGCCGATGACCTTCCCTTCCGGGTCGATGAACATCATCGTCGGCCAGGCCCGGCACGCGTACTGCTTCCATACCTGAAACTCCGAGTCGTTCAAAACCGGGTGCCGCAGCTCGTTCCGCTGCACCGCCTTGTAAAGATTTTCCTTCTCTTTCTCGTTGGGGAACTTGGCCGAGTGGACCCCAATTACCGCCAATTCATTGACGTACTTCTCTTCGATTTTCCGCAACTGCGGAAACACATGAACGCAGTTGATTCAACAGTAGGTCCAAAAGTCCAGAATGACTATCTTTCCCCGCAGCTCAGCTAGCGTCAACGGACGGTCCGTGTTGACCCATTCCAACCCGTCGGGAAACTCGGGAGCGCTTACCTTACCCGCAAAGGACCTGCTGGTCATAACAATCTGCTCCGGCGGCTCCAGGGCCGCGGTTTCTTGCTTAGGGGCCATAATTGCGGTCCGGCCCGTACCTTCCCCCACCGGAGAAGCCGGACCGGACCCGCCGAGTTAACGGTTACTCAAAAGCCAGCGTGGCGTAACGCATGAAAATGGTGCCCACCGGCTCTCCCAGAGGGGCGTTCCCCACCAGCACCGCGATGGTGTGGGTGGCGCCGGGAGTCGCCGGGTCCGCCACTATAAGCCGCTTCCCCACGTTGTTCCCCGTTACCACTCCCTGGTTCCGGTCGATGGCCCCGTCGATGTAGACCTCGCCGTAGTTGTCCACGTTGGTCTCAAACCAGCACCGGCGGCCATCCATGCTCTCCCCCTTCGCGTCGGCGGGAACGGTCACATTGATCCGGTACCAGGCAAAGGTCAAGCCCGTCGACAGCCGGTCTTGAATGTCCACGTCCTTGTCCCACCCCGAATCGTCATAGTCGGCGGTCCGGGCCGGCGTCTCCTTCAATTCCGCCACCAGACCTTGGTTCGGCTCGCCGGGCACCAGCCCCATGGCTCGCCGCCAGCCCGAGGTCCCCAGCGCCTTAAGGTCGTCCTTGTCTTCCAGGTTATAAGATACTCTTGCCATTACAACGTCCTCTCATTAAACGGTTCGTCAATTCCCCTTGGTCGGTTATCCCGGCAACCGCAAGCCAGGCTAGCTGGCCACCGCCGCCCCCTTTAGGTGTTGGTCGAAAAACTCCAGCGTCCGCGGCCAGGATGTATCCGAAGATTCCTGGTGGAACCGCCCCGCCGTGAAGTCCATAAAAGCATGGTTCGCTCCTGGGTACGTGAAGAACGTGTGGGGAATCCCCAGTCGCGCCAGTTCATCGTCAAAGGTCTTCATGTCGTCCGGCGAAGGGTTAACGTCCAGTTCTCCAAAGTGGAACAGCACCGGACACTTGATGCCGCCGGCCAACTCGAAAGGCGACTGCGTTCCCGAACCCCAGGGCACCAGAATGTTCCCGCCGTAGTAGGGCGCGGCGGCCTTGATGTGCGGGTTGGTAGCCGCCCCCAGCCAGGCTTCCCGTCCCCCCATGCAGAACCCGGTAATGCCAATGCGCTCCCCGTCAATCCCCGGATGGGCCCGCAAAAACTCCACCGTCGCCCCAATATCGGCGATGGTCTCCGGGTCGTTGAGCACGTCCCAGGGGCTGGGCCGCGGGTCCCCACCCAAAACCTCCGGCGCAACCCGGTGGTACAGGCTCGGCGCAACCCCGGCATATCCCGCCTCGGCCAGCCGGTCGCAGATGGTCTGAATGAACTGGTCCACCCCTCCACCATGCTGGCTGACTATCACCGCCGGAAATGGCCCCGACCCGCTGGGCACGCTGGCGTAAAGGTCCATTTCACTGCCGTCTACTTCAAGCTTCTCCCAGAAAGATGGCATACGGTTACCCTCCTACTCCAATTATCTGCAACTTTTCCCCGGCCCGGCTGCCGGGTTAGGCCGCCGCCATCCCGCTCAGGTGCGCCGCGAAAAACTCCAACGTTCGCGGCCATGAAGCATCGGCGGCCTCCCGCTGGTACCGAGGCGGCTGGCCAAAGTCCATGAAAGCATGGCCCGCCCCTGGATAGGTATAAAACTGGTGGGCCTTACCCAACCGGTCCAACTCCGCATCCAGTTTCCGCATGTCGTCCTGGGAGGGGTTCTCGTCCACCTCCCCAAAATGGACCAGCATGGGAGCTTGAATCCCGTTGGCCAACTCATACGGCGACTCTCGGCCGTCGCCCCTTGCCGCCCAAAGATTGCCCGGGTAGTAGGGCACCACCGCTTGCAGATGCGGGTTGGTCGCCCCCGCCAGCCAGGCTACCCGCCCACCCATGCAGAAGCCGATTATTCCAACTGACTCGCCCACAATAGCCGGATGCCCCTGCAGCCAGTCCACCGTGGCGTTGATGTCGGCGACAATCTCCGCGTCCTGCAAAAAGGCGTTGCGGGCCGTCCCATCGGCCATCATCTCCTCGGTGACTCGGTGGAACAGGTCCGGCGCCGCCGCTGCGTAACCCGCTTCCGCCAGCCGGTCGGCGATGCTCTGGGTAAACTCCGCCACTCCGCTGGCCGGATGAGCAATGACCACCGCCGGAAAAGGACCGGAGCCGCTGGGCACGCTGGAATAAACCGCCATATCCTGCCCATCTACTTGAAGATTCTCCCAAAATGACGGCATAAACCACCTCCCATTTTTGTTGGCATTTTAGGTCCGGGGAAACACCAGGATTCTAGCAGAAAAGCACCGACGGCACATAAAATGCCCCGTCCGCCCTCACGCGCCGCTTCAACCCCAGCAGCTAGACCAGCCCCTCTCCCCGCACCAGTTCCAACGTCCGCTCCACCGCTTCCAGGGTTAGGTCGATGTCCCCCTCCGTGTGGGTGGCCGACACCAAAAAGGCGTCCCGGCCCATTATGTCCACCCCCTGGTTCAGCAGACCCCGCTTGAACGCCGTCACCGCGGGCGACGCCGTGGCCTGCTTGATCTGCCGGTGGGGCATCGTGCAAATTTCCCGGTCGCAGTCGCAGTCTTCCAACACCACGTGAATCATCGACGCGATGCCGTGGGCGTGACCCGGGACCTCCATCCGGCCAAAAATGTCGTTCAATCCCCGCTTCAACCGGTCGGCCACGGCGTCGGCCTGCTGGTTGATGGGTTGCGACGCGATTATCTCCAAACAAGTCGCCCCGGCCACTGCCGACAACGGATTGGCGTTGAAAGTCCCAGGATGGTACACCCGGCGTTGGTTGTCCCACTCCGGGTCTCCCCGGAAGGCAATCATGTCCACGATCTCGCCCTTTCCTCCCACCGCGCCGCCGGGCAGCGCCCCCGCCACAATCTTGGCCATTGTGGTAAGGTCGGGAGCAACCCCATACCGTTCCTGCGCCCCGCCCGGGGCGGCCCGAAACCCCGTAACCACCTCGTCAAATATCAGCACCACCCCGTGTTGCTCGGTCAGCTCCCTGAGCCCTTTCAAGTAAGCCGGCACGTCAAAAGGAAGCTGCCCGTAGTGCGCCCCGGTCGGCTCCAGGATCAACGCCGCAATCTCCCGGTCCCGCTTCAGCGCGTCTTCCACCGCCGCCAGGTCCCCCGGCGGGACAATTACCATGCTGCCAAAGGTCTCCGGCGGAATCCCCGGCGCCGCACGGTCCGAACCGGCCATGGCGTAGTCATGCCAGCCGTGAAAATGGTCCTGCAACTTGATTACCTTGTTCTTCCCGGTATACGCCCGGGCCAGCCGCATCGCCATCAACGTCGCTTCGGTCCCCGAACTGTGAAACCGCACCCGCTCCACCGACGGCATCAACACCTGAATCGCCCGCCCCCACCGTAGCTCTTCATCGGTGCAAGCCCCCAGGTGCGTCCCCCGGCCCATCTGCTCCGCGACTGCGCTGGCGATGGCCGGATGCGAGTGCCCCAGTATCAATGCCCCGTGCCCGGAAACGTAGTCGATGTACTCGTTCCCATCCACATCCCACTTTCGCGGCCCGACACCGTGGGTTATGTACAGCGGGAACGGTTCGGCGTACCGGTTATCGTGGGTCACGCCCCCCGGGAAAAGTTGGGTGGCCTCGCCATACCGCCGAGCCGACCCCGGGTGCTTGGCAATGTACTCTTCAAGAATGGTGGCCATAGTTCCTCCTTGGAGCGTGAATTATGTTGACTCAGCCAGTTGATGCGGCCGAATCGGTTAACGAAACCAAGCCATAAATCCCCTCGGCGATTCGCTCAATGGTGTCTACGGCTTGATTCACGGTATTTTCGTCTATAGGAGAGCGCGAATCTGAATTTACCAACTGCCCAGCGTAGTCAGGCATGATGTCCGCCTCATGGGCAATTTTATTGCGGCATTGAACGATAAGAATGAGGGTATCTGTCAAGTCTCGTCTTTCCATACCAGTAAGTCCGGATAATTCGTTCCATAACTCCACATCCGAGATCAGGCGGACTGCGTCGGCGATTTGGCCCGGCAGTTGAAAGGTTCGATAGCCGTGACGGGCTCTAATGTGGCTATCCAACCGATCCTCGAATTCAAAGTTGGAAGGCAAACCAATCACACTTTCAATCGTGACTGGAAACTGCAAGAATGCCCCAGTTCTAGCCCTGTACCCCTGGTAGGCCTCAAGCATACCCAATCTAACGATCTCGTGAACAAAGTGATCCAAAGCACTCACCGACATTACCAGGGCAGCTCGCAGGATGTCGGAAAGGTCCAATGCTGCCGTGGTTTGATTGCCCATTGCCAGGAAAAGGTTAACTAGATCCCGTGACCGCCGGATATTGGCTCGGAATAATTCAAGGGTTATTTGCATGACCCATTAGAGAGACGACCTTATCCGCTAAATCGGAAAATATGTCCTTGAAGTTATCCCTCGACTCTACCGTTTTACTAAGCACCGAACCGCGCTGGGCTATTTGCGCGGGGGTCAACGCATACACCGGGGTTTGATGTTCTTGCGATTTGGCAATTAAAGAATTGAAGTCGGAAATCCTGGCTAGACAAAGATTCTCTAATCCGCATTCGACATAGATATGTTCAGGAAGTGTCATATCCGCTTCCTTCAGTCGTGGAAACAAGTCATCGGATACGGTCGCGTCAATCTTTTCAATCCACGTTTGAAAAGCGCTGGCGGGTTTGCCGTCTCTGGGACGGTAGTTTTGGACAATGGTACCCAGGAATTTGGGAGTTACATCGGGAAATGGATACACGGCGTCCCTCAGGACGTGGAATTGTGTCGCACGCTTTGCCCATTTTCCCCAATCTGGCAAGACTCTGGCCAGTGATTGAACCGCCATAGCTGAAAAATAGTCTGGATTGGTTGGAACGATGAAGCCGTCGCTCGTCAGCAGCAAGTTCTGGTTCAATGAACTAAGGCTTGGATTAAGGTCTACTAGGACATAGTCCGCTCCATGATTGTCGGCTGTCAACTCAAGTAGGCGGGCTATAGAACCCGGCAGATTCTGGAGTGTCTGGATCGAACCGGAGAGTTCCTGGGCAATTCCCAAGGTGACTTCGTATTCGGATAGCCCGATGTGGCCAGGCAGGAGAAAAAGCCCATCCCGCGCAGCAACCGGAACGCAGTTTACCGCCTTAAGAGGTTCAGGTCTGGACTCAAATGCCGGAGCCAATCCGTCTTTTAGGTTGCGTCCCTTCTCGTTCTCGTAGAAGTCCTCAAGTTCTGGGCCACCAAAGCCGAATACCATCCCGGTCAAGTTACATTGTGGGTCAGCATCCACAAGTACAACCCTATGCCCTTTTTCCGCCAGCATCCACCCGAGGTTGAAGGTGGTGGTTGTCTTGCTAACGCCACCTTTATGATTGAACAGGGCGATCCGCTTTGTCATATTCCGTCTCCAGGCCAAACCTGTTGCCATTATAGCAACAGCGCGATAAACGATAATGAAGACGAGCCACAATATCTTCGGGAAGGTTTATCTATATTCCCAACTTTCCAATGTGGTTAGCCCATCTCCTACCGCTACCGCCGCCCCAACCCCAGCCACACCAACCCCACCAGCAGCCCCAAAACCGCCACATCCACCACCCCAGAGCCTGTTACCGCCGGCCCCCCCCCCCCCCAACCCACAACCCCCGCCCGCCGGAGAACCGGACCCATCCCCGGCATCGGGCTTCCCACCTCGTCCAAGTTCCGCCAGGTCCGGTGCCGCCAGCGCTAACAACGCCGTCCTGCTGCATGTATAAACCGTAGACCCGTCATAAGAATAAACGATGTACTCCCGACCCTTGACGAAGCTGAAGCCGCAGCTTATCCCCGATCGGGCGGTGGTCAAGGTCTGAGTCCCGCCGGACGGCCCCTTCCAGACTCTGATGGTTCGAAATTCCACCGTCGTCGGATCCGCCGAAGAAATCATCCCCAAAGTCGCCTCAGCCTCCCGCACCGACACCACCTCGCCGGCAAACACCGCCGCCGCACTTTCCAACTCCTCGGCAGGACTTCCCGGCAACGCACAGAGACAGGCGTAAGTCCGATCCACCCCGCCAAACAGCAAAACCCCCATCACCAACCCAACCAACGAAACAAACGCGAAGAATTTCCTCATGCTAAGGCCCCCGCTAAACCTCCGTTGCCGCCCCCGCCGGTTCCGCCCGCGTCAACTGCGGCGGTTTCCGCACAATCAGGAAAAGGAACGCCGCCACTCCCGCGCAAATTCCCCCCGGAATTATCGCCAGGTCAAAATTCCCAAACCGGTCAAACACCCAACCGGCGTACACCGGCGACACCACCAACGCCCAGCTATGCGAAAAAGTGATGTACCCCCGCAGACTGGCGAACCGGTCCCGGCCGTAATATTCCCCCACCGCCGCCCAAACGATGATCCCCGCCCCGTCCCCCAACCCCTGGAAGAAGATGAACATATAAATCAGGAATATCCCCAACCCGGTGGTCCAGTCTCCGAAATACAGGCAGAAAAACCCCGCCGCCTCAATGCTCAGCGTCGCCGCCAGAATCAGCGATTTGCGCCACCGGTCCCCCATGTACCCCAATATCAACCGGGAGAAGAAGTTGATGCCGAACATCAACCCGGTCAGGTTCGCCGCCTCCTGCCGCCCCATCCCCTTCAACTCCAGAATCGGCACGATGCTTACCAGAATCCCCAGCGTCGCCACCTGCCGGAGCCCGGCCCCCACCAACAAAATCCAATACGCGCTCGTCCGCAGCGCTTCGCGAACGGTGTAGTCCCGCACCTCCAGCCGCCGCACCGACCCCCCGGCACGGCCCGGCGGGGCCACCATCGTCCGGGGCCGCGTGTCTCCGTCCGGCAGCAATCCCAGGTCCTCCGGCCGGTTCCGAAACCAGATGCAAAGCGGCAGCAGAAATATCAGAAATCCCAGTCCGGAAAGGTACGACGCCGCCTGCCAACTGTAGTTCTCAATGACCCAGTTCAACGTCGGCACCAGCGTCAACCCACCCAACGAGGACACCGCCGCCAGTATCGAAATCGCCAGCGACCGCCGCCGGTGGAACCATTGGTTGATCCCGGCAAACAGCGCGTGCTGAAACGCTATGCTGTTCCCCAGGGAAACCATCAGCAGGTAAACCAGCACGAATCCCCAAAGACCGGTCACGAACCGCCCCAGCACAAAGTAACCAACCACCGCCAACAGCAAAGCCGGCACTAGCAATTTCCGGTTGCCGAGTTTGTCGATAAGCCAGCCCGCGAAAGGGCCTTCCAACCCTCCCTCCGCCCGGGCCAGCGAGAATATCAGGTTGGTCTGCGCTTGGGTGATTTGGAGAGAATCGCGAATGGCCGGTACGAAAACGGTGAATCCCCGGAAGAATATCCCACTGGCAAAGAAGGCCATCGCAGACGTGATAGCAACCATCCACCAGCCGTAGTAGATTCTAGGGCGCGCTTCCTGAGCTTCAGAGGCCGGTTCCAACTGGAGTGTAGCCTTTCCGGGGTGGTCGATGCCCAACAAAAATGCCGCGTTGACGGCATCCCAATCCTGGGCCAACCCGAATGGGGGATTATCCCGGCTAGTCTACCGGCTCCTCCCGGCGCTTGCAACGGTTTGCGGCTAACCCGCCCAGTTTTGTAGCCGAATTTCCCACCATCCCTTGCCTATTTGCGTAACCCTTTAGTAGCCGCCCCCTTCCGTTCACCCTGAACCTATCGAAGGGTCGTGGTGAACCCATCGAACCACCCCCAACCCTCCAGTCCGCTCATCCTGAGCCCATCGAAGGATCGCACTCAGGCCCGTCCAAGGCCCCCTTCCGTTCGCCCTGAGCCCGTCGAAGGGCCAACGGACGGTCGCACTTAACCACCCAGCTCGCCTTCAACCCATCAAAGCGTCATTCCGGCCACCCCTACCTGTCATTCCGACCGCAGGGAGGAATCTAACATCCATCGCCGCCAGCCGGTTTGCCCCCGGATTCGTCGTCCCAAACTCCCCACAACGACAATTCAAAACCCCCATGTCTGCACCCCACCCAACCCGGCCACAACACGAACCCTGTTTACTAAAACTTGCCCGATGCGCTCCCGTCCCCACGGTTGTAAAATTGCCCCAACCATCCCATCGCCCCGCCAAAAACTATGACCACCTGCCAGCCGGAATTACGCTGCATCCTCCACGCCGACCTCGACGCCTTTTACGCCGCCGTCGAGCAGATGGACAACCCCCAATACCGGGGCAAACCGGTCCTTGTCGGCGGCAGCCCCCAGTCCCGAGGCGTCGTCGCCACCGCCTCCTACGAAGCCCGCAAGTTCGGCGCCCACTCCGCCATGCCCATGGCCACCGCCGTCCGCCTCTGCCCCCAGGCCATCATCGTCCGCCCCCGCTTCGACCGCTACCGCGGCCTCTCCCAACAAATCATGGACATCTTCCGGGATTTGACCCCCGACGTCGAACCCCTGTCCCTCGACGAAGCCTTCCTCGACGTTTCCCCCGTCGCCGCCGGTGGCCTCGACCCCCACACCATCGCCGCCCGCCTGAAAGACCAGGTCAAATCCCAGGCCGGCCTCGACATCTCCATCGGCGCTTCCGTCTGCAAGACGGTGTCCAAAATCGCCTCCGACCTCCGCAAACCCAACGGCCTCGTGGTGGTGCCCCCCGGAGAAGAAGCCGCCTTCTTGGCCCCCTTACCCGCCGGTAAACTCCCCGGCATCGGCCCCAAGGCGGTGGAACGCCTTAACCACGAAAATATTCACACCGTCGCCCAACTCGCCGCCCTGCCCATCGACCGCCTCATCGCCCTCTTTGGCAAACGCGCCCCCGGCGTCCGGGCCATGGCCCGGGGCGAGGAACGGGACCCGGTCCATACCCAACGTGATACCAAGTCCGTTAGTGCTGAAACCACCTTCGCCACCGATCTCAGCGACTCGGAAGAGCTTTACCAGGTCTTGTCCCGCCTCTCTCACCGGGTCGCCCAAAGCCTGGAAAACAAGGGCCTGCGCGGCAAGACCGTCTCCGTCAAGCTCCGCCTCGCTGACTTCACCACCTTCACCCGTCAGGCAACCCTCAACGCCCCCACCGATTCCGGCGAGACCGTCCTCAATACCGCTTGGCGGTTGACCGAAGGCGAATTGGCCCCCGGTCGGGCCTTCCGTCTTATCGGCGTTGGCGTATCGTCCTTCCAACAGGAATGGCAGTTGACCCTGCCCTTCCCAGGCTTCTAACCCCGCCCGCTACCGGAACAAGTCCTTGTCCGGCTCCCGCACCAACGGCCAATGGTCGGCGTCGTCGCTTTCCTCAAAGGCATACCCCTTGACGACCACCACCGGCACTCCCGCCACCTTTCCTCCCGCCAGTTCCGCTACCGCCGCCAGCTCATCCGCCACGCAAATAACCGTGGTGTGCATCATGTTGCCGTAGCTGTCTTCCTGCCCCACGTAGCTCAACATCGGTTCAATTCCCGCCACCCCAATCGCCACGTCGGTAGCCCCGTTCCGCCACGGCCTCCCAAAGGTGTCCGAAATTATCACCGCCACCGTAACGTTCAACGCCCTTTTTATCGCCCCCCGTATCCCCCTGGCCGATGCGTCCGGGTCCACTGGCAATAACGCCACCGTCCCTTCCCCGGGTATATTGGAAGCGTCAATACCCGCGTTGGCGCAGTTGAACCCGTGATGAGTCTCGCTGATTATCACTCCCCGGTCCATTCGCACAATCCGCTTACTCTCCCGCAGCACCAATTCCGTATGCCGTGGGTCCCGCCGGTGGCCTTCCGAAATCGACTCCGCCAACGGCGACGCCTCCACGCTGTCGATACTCACCACCCGCCCCTCCGCTTTGGAGACTATTTTCTGAGTCACCACCAATATGTCCCCGTCCTCCAAAACGGTTCCCTGCGCCTCGGCAGCCTCCATTATCTGGGCCGCAACGTCATCCCCATCCTTGACTTCCGGGATGCCTTCAATTCCTATAGCGCGTATCTCGGAGGGCATTTTCTTTTACCTCGTTCCCTTTTTCAGAACCTTTTCATTCTCCCCAACTAACGCTTCAAGCTCCCTGCTCAATGTCATTCTGCCCCTCCACCTGTGTCATTCCGACCCCCCACCTGTCATTCCGACCGCAGGGAGGAATCTAAAATCCACCGCCGCCACCCGGTTTGCTCCCGGATTCGTCGTCGCAATCTCCCCACAACGAAAATGAAAAGTCCCTGCCCCAATTTTCGCCAGTATAGCCTCCCCCCCGGCCCTATGCTACAATTGCTCTTCCCACGGCGGCGGCTCCCATCCGGCCCCAGACCACTTCCCGGCAACCACGCCGTTCGTGGTGAGCTTCCCGGCAATTACACCGCTTCCCGGCAATTACACCGTTCGTGGTGAGCTTCCCGGCAATTACACCGTTCGTGGTGAGCTTGTCGGACCACCCAGGCCGGTATCACGTTTTAACGAGGTGGCAGCCTTGACCTCTTCATCATCTTCCTACCGCAAAAGGGTATACACCAAGTTCGGCGACAAGGGCGAAACCAGCCTGCTCTACGGCGGCCGGGTCTCCAAGAACGGCCCCCACACCGAAGCCTACGGCATCACCGACGAAGCCGTTTCCGCTATGGGTTTGGCCCGCTCCCTCTCCAAGGACCAAAAGGTCAAGGACATCCTCCGCGACCTCCAACGCGAGCTTTTTACCATCGCCGCCGAGCTTGCCACCGAACCCGATAAGTACGAGCTTTTCCAACAGCACTTCGCTCCGGTAACCCAGGCGATGGTCGATAACCAGGAAACCATCATCGACTCTCTGGAAGAAGAGTTCGAGATGCCCAACGTCTTCGTCCTCCCCGGCGGTTCCCCCGCGTCTTCCGCCATCGACATGGCCCGCACCATCATCCGAACCTCCGAGCGGCGCGTGGTGGCCTTGGCCGAGGGCGGCGGGTTGACCAACGACCTGATCCTCACCTACCTAAACCGCCTCGGTGACCTGCTTTTCGTCCTGGCCCGCTACGAAGACCGGGAACTCCCCATCGAGCGCGCCACCGGCGACCGCAGCTAGCGTTGAACGGCACCGGACTCCCGCCCAGCCAGCCGTGAACGGCTCCTTGAAAATCGTTGTCGTCGACTATGAGTCGGGCAACCTCCGCAGCGTGTCCAAGGCCCTGGAAACCACCGGCGTCAATCCCATTATCACCGGCGACCCGGACCTGCTCCGCGACGCCGACGCCGTTATCCTTCCCGGGGTCGGTTCCGGCCCCGCTGCCATGGACGCCCTCAACTCCCGCGGCTTCGCCGGTCCCCTCCGCGAATACGTCGCCTCCGGCAGACCTTTTCTCGGCGTCTGCCTCGGACTCCAACTCCTCTTGGACCACACCGAAGAGGGCGACGCACCCTGTCTGGGGATCATCCCGGGAACCGTGAAAAAGCTTCCCCCCGGCCTCAAAGTCCCCCACATGGGCTGGAACACCGTTTCCCTCCAACAGCCGCACCCCATCCTTAAGGGCATCCCCCAGGACAGCCACTTCTACTTCGTCCACAGCTATTTCGCCGCTCCCGACGACACCTCTGCCGTCGCCGGAGTCACCGAATACAACGTGCCCTTTTGCAGCATCTACGCCCACGGCAATATGGCCGCCACCCAGTTCCATCCGGAAAAGAGCGGCTCCATCGGCCTCCTAATCTACCGCAACTTCGCTGCTCTGGCCGCCCGCCACAAGTCCCAACCCGCCCCCGCCGCCGAGTAACCCGCCCTCGTGGAGGTCATCCCATCAATTGACCTTAGAGAAGGCCGCTGCGTCCGCCTCTTCCAGGGTGATTACCACCAGGAGACCGTCTACTCCCAGGACCCCCTTGCCGTCGCCCAGACCTGGCAGGACCAGGGCGCGCCCCGTTTGCACCTGGTAGACCTGGACGGCGCTGCCCAGGGCAACCCCGCCAACCGCGCCATCATCTCCGCCATCGTTTCCCAACTGGCTATCCCCGTCCAGGTTGGCGGCGGCATCCGCGACTCAGCCACCGCCCTCAGCCTCCTCAACTCCGGCGTCGACCGCGTCGTTATCGGCACCGCCGCAATCCAAAACCCGGACTTGGTGCGGGACCTCTGCCAACAGCAGGGCAGCCAACGGGTGGTCGTCGCCCTCGACGCCCGGAACGGCTGGGTCGCCGTAAAGGGCTGGACCGAAACCACCGAAGTCAGCGTCCGCGGCCTCGCCCAAGACATGGCTGCCCTGGGAGTACCCCGCCTCCTCTACACCGACATCTCCCGCGACGGCGCCCTTACCGGCCCCAACCTCGCCGCCAACCAGGCATTGGTCCAGGAAACCGGCTTGGCCGTGCAGGCTTCTGGCGGCATCGCCTCCATCGACCACCTAACTCAGCTCAAAGAGACCGGCGTAGAAGCCGCCATACTAGGCCGTTCCCTCTACACCGGCGACGTAAACCTCCCCCAGGCCATCGCCCTCGCCAAATAAAAGCGCCCCGGCGTTGCCAGGGCGTTCCCAAATCCGTCATTACCGGCTTATGTCCCCAACCCCCACAGGCTGCCGATGCCCACCAACGGCGGGTTGAAAACTGTTTAGTAACTGTCTCAAAACGAGCGCGGTAACACAATCATGGCGCAGGCCAGAGCCGACACCCAGGCGAAGTTACGTTTCGCCCATGGACTTCTCTGGATTCCCGCTTTCTCGGGAATGACGGGATTATACCGGCGGGTTTTAAGATAGTTCCTAAACTGGCCGCGACTTCCTATCGGCTGAGGTCAACCACCTGTGCGTTAGCGGCCTCGGCGAACATATCCGCGGTGGCGGGGTGGCAGGTGAAAACGAGGACCTGATTGGTCTCGGCCAGTTGCGCGAAGGACTCGGCGGCCAGACGGGCCCGCTCCGGGTCGAAGTTCACCAACGCCTCGTCAACCACCACCGGGAGCCTCTCCGCATGTTCCCCGAACTCCCGGATGAGGCCGAATCGCAGGGCCAGGTAAAGCTGCTCGCGGGTGCCCCGGCTCAGTTCGGCGGGCTGTTTGCTGCCTCCGGTCGCGTCGGTAACCGTTATCGTCTGTTCCCCTATGGGTGCGTATAGCCGCTGGTATCGCTGGCCGGTGACACCGGAGAAGAAGTCTTGGGCATATCGGATGACGCTGGGTTGGCGTTCCTGCTCAAACTTCTGCCTCGTCTTATCCAGCAGCGCTTCGGCGATGGTGAGCCGGGACCACTCGCGGGCGTGCTCCCGCAGTTGCTCCTCATACGTGCTGCCCCGTATGCGGAGGGCCGACGATTCCTCTTCGCCGGTGAGTTGCGCCAACTCGGTGTCTATACCGCCTCGTTCTTCCCGCAGGGCATTGCGCTTGGCGTCCACTTCAGCGTGAAGCTCCAACACCCGGGCGGACTCGTCGCCCAGACGGTTGGCGTCGGCCTTCGCCAGCGCCTCGCGGAAGGAGTCGAACCGCTCGCCGGGCCCGCTGAACCTTTCCAGGTTGCGCCGGTGCTCGTCGCGCCGCCGTTCCAACCCCAGCCGTTCCTCGTGCTGCCGGGCCCGGCGGCGAAAGTCCTCGGCGTCTTCCGCGCCACCAGCGGCCAAGAGCGCGGCCATTTCCTCCTCCGCCGACTTCAACCGGCGCTCCCTGCCCTCCAGGACTTGCCGGTTTTCATTCGCCTGCTCTGCGGCCCGCTCCCGGTCCGAGAAGGCCGTTTGGGTCTCTTCCAGCCGCCGGATGAATTCGTCGGCCGCCTGCGCCAGTTGCCTCCGGTCTTCGGGGTTCAGCGGTAGATTGTGCTGGACGGCCAGCGGCTCCACCCGCTCGCGGAACTCCTGAATGTCGTATTCGATGGCCGCTACCCGCTCGCGCATCCGGCGGGCTTCCGAAAGCGAACTCCGCGCCGTTTCTACCCGGGCGATAAACGTGGTCATCCCATCGGGCGTCAGCGTCTCGTCCAGCCCTCTTTCCAGGAGCCACTTCCGCCATTCCTCTTGCCCTTCCTGCGATGCCGCTGCGGCGGCTTCGTGCTCCCGTTCCGCCGACTCCACACGTTGTTGCTGGACTTTCTCCCGACGGGACGCTTCTGCAATCCTTGCGTTGGCTGTGTCCCAAGCCTCCAGCGCGTTGCGGGCTGCTTCCAGACGCGCTTCCGACGAGTCCAGCGCCGCGGCGTCGGGTTGGCCTTCCAGCCCCAGGCCCGCCGCCGAGTCCAGCAGCGATTGGCGGGCTGTTTGCGTGTCCCTTTTCAAGTCGGCAACCTGCTGGGCAAGTGTGGTCGCCATTGGCGACGGCACGGCAGACGGTGTTGGCCTTCCCAAAAACCAAAGCATTGCGGCTGCGCCCACCAAAACCAACCCGCAAAAAACACCCAGAAGCAGTGCGTCGCCACCGAGCAGGATTCCTCCCACCGACAGGACAGCCCCGGCCACGATCAGCACAATGATTGGCAGAAGGCTGATGCGGCCCGAACCCCTTTCCTGCGTTTCTTGGGCGGCAGTAAGGGCTTTAAGTTGACCTATCAGACTATCGTAGTGCTGGCGTTGCCGCTCATACTCGCCCAGTCGCCCCCGGGCCGCGCGAAGCGTGTCCTGCCGTTCCGTCAGCCCGGCGGAGTCCAGCGGCGGCGATTCCGGCGGCAGCTTGTCCCGTTCTTCCTGCGTTTCCGCCTGGTGGTCTTGCAGCGTCCGCCGTTCCTGGGTCAGTCGAAACTGCGCCTGTTGGGCGTGTTCGCCAGTTTCGGTTATCCGCTCCTTCCACCCGTCCACCCGATTCCTGACCACCAGGGAGGTGTCGAAGGCTTGCAGTTCATCCTCTCCCCACTGGTGGCCCAAGTCTCCCAGGTTCCTGGCGAAGTCGGCTTCCAGCCCCCGGAGTTCGCCTTGCCTTTCCGGCAGGTCGCGGACGGCGGCATCGAACCTGCTGCGGTCGCGGCGGACGGCTTCGATGCTGGCTGCGTTGTCCAGCAGGCCTTCGCCGGGGATGTCCGCTGAGGCTCCCTCCTCAGCCAGCCGCAACTGACCGGCGGACTCATCCCGGTTCTCCCTGGCCTCCCGCTCCCGCTCCAGGAGGCTG
The DNA here is from genome assembly GCA_965205495.1 of Dehalococcoidia bacterium. Taxonomy (GTDB): domain Bacteria; phylum Chloroflexota; class Dehalococcoidia; order Lucifugimonadales; family UBA3495; genus CATOSK01. The sequence goes on along the minus strand of CBDBHA010000001.1, from coordinate 264,017 downwards.
TCAAACCGGGGGATAGGATTCTCCGGGAAATCCATGTACCGGGGCATGTCCCGCAACTGCGTTTCGCAGTCGGACAGCGCCACCCAGTCCTCCCAGCCATTGACCAGGTTTTGGATTTCAGTCCGTTGGAGGTTGATGCGGTTAAGCTCCCCATCGGCCTTCTTTAATTCCAAGCCAATCTCGGACTTCCGGGCGGTCAGCCAACCGTAACGGTCCGCGTTGCCTTCAATGGTCCTCAGTTGCGCGTCAACGTCCCTCAGCGCGTTCAGCAGCCTGGGCACTTCCTGGTTGTTACCGCGGCTCAGGTAGATTTGCCCCTTCTGGTCGTACAACGACTTCCTAAGTGCGGGCAGTCCGGGCGCGCCCTGTCCGGCGCTGTATATGGCGCCGCTGGAATCGTTCAGGGAAGAGGCGAGTTGCAGTTCGTCGAGGCTGAAGGCGAACACGTTGCGGAACAGGTCCGGAGTGGCGTTGCCGGTGAGTCTCTGCATGAGGATTTCGGCGCTGGATGCCGGGCCGTTGGAGGCAGCGACGCTGAGGCCGCCCCGCGCTCCGGCGTACCGCTCGACGCCGAAGATTGCGCCGACATCGTCGCAAAGCGTAATCCGCCCGCCGTGCCGCCCCCCGGCCAGTGGCGGGTAATGGCTGTTGAACCGGACCGGAAAGCCGAACAGGATCGCCCGGATGAAGGCCAGCAGGGTGCTCTTGCCCGCCTCGTTGGGGCCGTAAAAAACTGTAACCGGCCCTGAAACCGGGCCAATGTTCCGCTCGTGGAAGTGGCCGAAGCCGTCCAGGTACAACTCCTCTATCCTCACTCCTCGTCCCCTTCGCTCGACAGCGCGGCCAGGCACTCTTCCTCGGCGGCGTCCAGTAGTTCCAGAAGTTCGCCGTCCGGCGGCAGATGCTCCCGGAGATACCCGGCGGCATTGGAGTTGGCATAGAGCGGGCGCAGCAGATTCCGCAGGTCGTCCAGGGCACCGGGGTCTTCCCGCAGTTGGTCACTGAGCCGGGCCAAGTCGCCCGCGAAGTCCTCGCGCTGGGCCACTTGCAGACGGTCAACGGCCGACGCGGTGTCCGTCTGTATCCGCTCACACCACAGCCAGGGTTGGGCAATAGCGTACTGGCTGTTGAGCCGCTCCAGCAACTCGTCGGCAGTTCCGGGACGGCGCAACCAGCCGTGCAGCGGTCCCCGTCCGGTCAGCGACAGCCGCAACACCACCGGGCGGCCCCCGGCGGCCTCAGCGCACGACGCGACGGCGCGGTCCACGACGTCCAGCAATTCCTGCTCGGTTTCCAACCCTGAGATGCCTACTTGCAGGGTCTCCCACCGCACCACGTCTACCGGGCGGAAGTCCAGATTGACCGCGCCGCGGTCGTCCACCTCCACCAGGTAGACGCCGCGCTCGCCCGTCTCAAGGGGATGGCGGCCCTGCGGGTTGCCTGGGTAGACCACCGTGGGCCGTTCCTCGCGCAGCACCTGACGGGTATGGACGTGGCCCAGTGCCCAGTAGTCCAGGCCGGTGTCAGCCAGGTCGCCGACGGAGCAGGGGGCGTAGGAATCATGTCCGGGGTGCCCGCCAACGTTGGCGTGGAGCAGGCCGATGTTGAAGCCGACCGCCCTGGCATTGGAATCGAAAAGGCCTCCGAAAAGCGGAGACAGGTTTTCCCGCACTTCCCGCCGGGGGTAGCTTATTCCGTAGACGGCGGCCCGTTCCGGGTCATCGGGGAACACCGGCTCACCGCTCACCTCCGGACCGAACCGCACACAGCCCGGCGGCAGGGACAGCCGCGCCTCCCAACCGTCCAGCGGGTCGTGATTGCCGTGGCAGACGAAGGCGCGGATGCCAACCGCGTCCAGCCGGTTCAGGCCGTCCACGAACTTCAACTGCGCCCGCAGGCTGCGGTCGGCGCCATCATAAATGTCGCCGGCCACAAGTAGCGCGTCCGCTTGCTCCCGGATGCACAAGTTGACGATGTTCTCGTAGGCGTCAAATGTGGCCCGCCGTAACGTGTCCGCGACATACTCGGGGGCTTCGCTCCCTATGCCGCGAAACGGGCTGTCCAGGTGCAGGTCGGCGGAATGCACGAACCTCAACCGCGCCATGAGTCCCCCATTTTCCTCCGGAGTCCCTTATTCTCCCACTCCCTAGAGAGGGATGACCTGGGTGAGGATGAAGTCCTTCATATCTGCAATCACAAAATGCCGGGCGGAACCGCCCCCACCCCGGCTCTCCCACTGAGGGGGTATGGACGTCTCTGGATTCCAGCTCTCGCGGGAATGACGGGACATTGCTCAGCGGTTTTTTGAGATAGTTTCTTAGGCGGTGTCCTCCACCTCTTCTTCCTCCCGCACACAAGCCCCGCCCTTCTCCCGCCAGTAGGTCCAGCGGGCCGCCAGAATCTCATCCCCCTTTTCTTCCCATTCCTCCTGCAACACTTCCATCAGCAGGAAGTCTTGCCCCATCCGCCTCACCGGCCTCAAAACGTTAAACCCGCACCGGTTGAAACACTTCTGGGCCCGCTCGTTCCATTCCAGGGTATGCAGATACACCCGTTTCAAGTTCCGTTCGGTGAACATGAATTCCAGCAGCGTAACCACCGCGTCATACCCGTATGACCCGCTCCAGTACTCCTTGTCCCCAATGACAATCCCCAACTCAGCTTCCCGGTTGACGCTGTCCAGGTCGTAGTACATGCAGTTGCCGATTAACCGCCCGTCCGCGACATCAATCCCGAAATGGTGCGAGCCGGGAGTGGGGTAGCGCAGTTGGTCCTCAAACATCCTGAGATACCGGTCGTAGTGCATCGTCAACGGATAGGCCGCGTCCAGCTTGGCCAATTCCGGGTCGCTCCGCCAAATGTAGTCCGATTCCGCGTCCTCCACCCGCTTGTCCCGCAGGACCACCCGGACCCCTTGTAACTCAACCATTACGCGTCCTCCCTCCGTTGGGAGATGAGTTCCAACGCCTTCCGCAGCACGTCCGCTTCGTTGGCGTAGGCCAGGGTTTCCAACGCGTCCTCCGACGAGAACCACTGCACTACGTCAAACTCCGGGTCGTGCAGGTCGATGCTCCCCCCAGTGGGCGTCATCAGGTAGAAATGGACCGTTTTGTGGTACCGGACGTCGCTGTCCCGATCCGCAAACCAATAGTCAATACTGCGGATTCGGTCCTCAATCTGCACTTCCAGCCCGGTCTCTTCCCGCACTTCCCGCAGCGCGGTCTGTTCCATGGTTTCTCCCGGGTCCGGCGTTCCCTTCGCCAGGCTCCACCGTACCGGGTTGTCCCTTCCGCACAGCACAGTCTCGACTTGGCCTTCAACGTCCCGGTATACCACGCCTCCCGCGGACACGGGTTCTTCTATTTTGGGGCGCCGCCCTTTGCCGGCGGTGTTGCGGGAGCGGGACGAGCGGTTCTTGGCCATTGGGTGGTTTTGCTCCGGCCCGCGTCAACGATGAATGCGGGCCATGACGTTCAAATAGGTTGCATGGGAGGGGGAAACCGGCGGACCGCCGGTAAAATCATTGTAAGCGGCGTGATGGGGCCAGTCAATCGAAAACCGCCGGTGAAGCTGCCGGCCATCGGCCCTGCGCCGCCCGTTTTTCAGCGCGGCCAACTCCCCTGTACCGGCTCAAAAACCCCCGCCGATAGCCGGAACAAAATGCACTTCGCTGTTCTCTTTCACCCGTTCAAACATCCCCATCCGGGCATGTTCCCCGTCAATCGCCACCGCCAGGTTGCTCCGAATCTGCCCCTCATCAACCAACCGGTCCTTCATCCCCGGGTACAACTCCTCCAACCGGTCTATCAGTTGCCGGACGTTGGCCGCCTCCACCTCAACCTGCTTGGTCCCCCCGGTCAACGGCAGAAGCATCGTCGGCACGAAAACGGTTACCACGGCGCCACCTCCGGCAGGCCAGACCCTGCCCTGGTCTGTTTGGTCTCTCCACTACCCTTATTATGTCACACCCCCGCCCACCGGGGTATCAGGACAATTGCAGTGAAGGTAGCTTAACCGCCTGCCAGGTTCCCTTTGTTGTGGTGTCCAGGGTGGGTTATACCCGCCATGCGACACAGGAATCCTTGGGTACTGTTCTATAAACCGTTCTAGCAATGGGTGGGGGACGCTTATGTCCCCCTGCGGTTCATATAGGGTTGGGGATTCCTGTGTCGCAACGGAGTCAACCATCCTGCGCCATAGGGGGACACCAACATAGCCCTATTTTGCCGTATCGCCCTGTCTGTAATCCTGTTAGCCGGATTCGGTGCAATGTGACATTTAATGGCCTTCCAAGAGTCCGCAGACACCGCTTCCCAACTGATTCCGCCTACCCCCACGCCTGCCCCGACGGTTGCCCCCACTCCCACCCCGGTTCTGAACCTGAGCGGCTGGTGGTAATGGCCCGGTGAGGACGAGGACGTTTTGGGAAATGGCTCGGAGCTAAAACGGGGCGGCGGTGGTGGTGGCAACGCCCTTTCCGGCTTCACGGACGGCCCTGTTGAGGAAATCGACAAAATGCGGGACTACCGGCACCGGAAGCACCAGGCTGATATTGCCCAAGCTGCCCATGAGGACGAGGTGCCCGACTAGGCCGGATTTTTCATCAGGGACAAGACCCGGAATAGGGGCGACACCCCCAACCCCCGGTTCTACGAACCTGACCACGACCCCCACAATGACGACTAGGATTAGGGTGGCTGACCAGTAGATGTGGACTAGGCGCAACGGGTGGGGGAAGAACCGCCCCAAGGACCACGGGGCCGGGTCATTTCGTAATAGGGCGGGAGCATCAACGGGAGTCGGGTTTTACCGCCGGTCTTTCCCGTTTCCGCTTTTCGTCACCAGTCGAGTAGATTTTCGTACACCGTTAGGGCTAGAGATAGTTTCGCAATTTTCTCAATTGCAAAGTCACCACGGACACCTATCGTCTTTCCCCCGTAGGCGGGATTTCAGGTCGTACCTGGCCTGGCAAGCGCCCCTTCCCCTCAGAATTACATCACTTTGCAATCGTCCTGCACCCGGCATTCCATAAAAAAGAGGGCGGTTTCGACGCCGCCCTCGTCTTAATTCCAGATTGTCTCTGGGTTGGAAGCCGGTCTATCCTTCCGATTCCCATTGGGCTTCCAGAATCGCCCCCGGGTTCACGGGCAGCTTCGACATCCTGACCCCAACCGCCCGGGACACCGCGCTGGCAACGGCGGCCAAGGGAGGAACAATCGGCACCTCGCCCACGCCTCGGACTCCGTAGGGGTGGCCCGGGTTCGCCACTTCCACAATCACCGTGTCGATCATCGGCAGGTCCAAGCTCGTCGGCATCCGGTAGTCCAGGAAGCTGGAGTTTGCCATCTGCCCCTGCGCGTTGTAGAAGTACTCTTCGTTCAGCGCCCAGCCAATCCCCTGCACCGCCCCACCTTGCATCTGCCCTTCAACGTAGCTGGGATGCACCGCCTTGCCCGCGTCCTGAATCGCGGTATACCGCAAAACGGTGGTCTTTCCCGTATCCGGGTCCACCTCAACGTCGGCAATATGCACGCCAAAGGAGTTCCCCTCCCCCGGCGGGTCCAGGCTCGCGGTCCCGGTAATGGCGCCGCCCGTCCCGTAGACCTGACGGGCCAGTTCCTTGAACGTCAGCTTAAGTTCCGGGTCCGACTTGTGGGAGATAACCCCCTCGTCGTATTCCACGTCCTCGGGCGAAGCGTCCCAGATTTGGGCCGCCCGTTCCACCATCTGCTCCTTAACGTCCTCGGCAGCCAATATAGCCGCCCAGCCCGTGGCGAAGGTGGTCCGGCTTCCGCCCGTGACCATGGTGTACCCCACCGAGTCCGTATCCACCACCGTCGGCTTAACGTCGTCGTAGGGGATGCCTAGCGTCTCGGCCGCCTGCTGCGAGATGGACGCCCGCGTTCCGCCAATGTCCACCGAGCCTTCAATCAGGCTCACCGTGCCGTCCGGGTTCACCGTTATGTTGCAACTGGAGTGGAAACCCCGGTTCATCCAAAAACCGGCGGCAATTCCGCGGCCCCGGTTGGGTCCCTCCAACGGGGTCTGGTAATGATCGCTGTTGCGAGCCGCTTCCAGGCACTGCACGAGGCCAATCTTCTGGAATACCGGCCCTTCCACCTTCCTTGTCCCCTCCACCGAGGCGTTCCGCAGCCGGAACTCCACCGGGTCCAGGTCCAACTTCTGGCAGACTTCATCCATCACCGACTCGATGGCGAAGGACGCTTGCGGCGAGCCGGGCGCGCGGTAGGCCGCCGTCTTCGGCTTGTTGACCACCACGTCATACCCTTCCATCAACCCGTTCTCCAAGTCGTAGGACGCCAGCCCGCAGGACAACCCCTGCATCACCGGCGACCCAGGGAACGCCCCTGCCTCGAAGGCCAGCGTCACCGCCGCCGCGGTTATCTTACCTTCGCCGGTGGCCCCAACCTTCACCTTCATCCAGGTGCCCGGGGCCGGCCCCGACCCTTCAAACACCTCGGTCCGGCTCATCAGCAGCTTCACCGGCAGACCCGTTTTCTGCGACAAAAGCGCCGCCACCGGCTCCAGATAGAAGGTCACCTTGCCTCCAAACCCGCCGCCGATTTCCATCGGGACAACCTTGATCTTCGATACCGGATGACGCAGCGCGTCCGCCGTATTCGCCCGCACCACAAAAGAACCCTGGGTGCTGCACCAGATGGTTAGCTGCCCGTCCCGGTTCCAAAAAGCCGTGGCGTTGTGGGGTTCAATGTATCCCTGGTGTACCGAAGCCGTCTCAAACTCCCGCTCCACCACCACGCTGGCCTGGGCAAACCCCTTTTCCACGTCGCCCTTCTCGAACCGCATGTAGGCCGCCACGTTGCTGGGCTCCGCCGCAGTCTCTCCCATGGAGTTGGTGTGCAGTACGTCGTCATGCACCAGCGGCGCCCCGTCCTTCATGGCTTCCCGCACCGTCATCGCCGGCGTCAGCTCTTCGTACTCCACCTTGATGAGCCCCAGAGCTTCTTCCGCGACGTGGGGGTTCACCGCCGCCACGGCGGCGACGGCGTGTCCCTTGTACAACGCCTTATCCCCCGCCAGGTAATTGTCGCTGGCGAACTTCAGACGCTGGTAGTCCCCGCCCAGACCCTCCGGTCCCAAAATGTTGACCGGCAGGTCTTTTCCGGTGACCACCGCCCGCACCCCGGGGTGCGCTTCCGCGGCGCTGGTGTCAATGGACTTGATTCGAGCGTGGGCAAAAGGGCTCCGCAACACCTTCGCGTGCAGCAACCCGGTCAGTTGCAAGTCCGCGCCATATTGGGCCCGGCCGGTTACCTTGTCTATCCCGTCCGGGCGCACCGGCCGCTTGCCAACGACGTTGTACTCTACTTCCGATAGGACTACGTTGGACGCCACAACCTCGCTCCTTAACGTTGCATTAGGGCCGTTGGATTAGGCCTTCATCCTTTCGCCGGCATCCAGCACGGCGCGGACAATCTTGTCGTATCCCGTGCACCGGCACAGGTTCCCCGCCAGCCAGTGGCGGATGCGCCCTTCGTCGGCGTCCGGCTCGGCTTCCAAAAGCGCCTTGGAGGCGACAATGAACCCGGGCGTGCAGATGCCGCATTGCAAAGCGGCGTTCTCCAGAAAGGCCTGCTGCACCGGGTGCAACCCCTCCGCCGAGGCGACTCCTTCCACCGTGGTAATCTCCCGGCCCTGGGCTTCTACCCCCAAAACCAGGCAGCAAGTCACAATCCTGCCGTCCAGCACCACGGTGCAAGCCCCGCAGTTGCCGTCGTTACACCCTTCCTTGGTGCCGGTCATCCCCACCACGTCCCGCAAGCATTCCAGCAAGCTTTGGCGGGGTTCGCAAAGGAAATCTACCTGGTTGCCGTTGATTGTGGTTGATACGTGGACTAGTCCGGGCATATTTTCTACTCCCCCCTGGCTCGGTTGATGGCGTTGTTCAGCGTGCGGCGGGTCAGGACTCCAACCAGGTGTACCCGCTGGCGGATGGTCCCCCGCATGTCGGTGATCGGCTTCGCGTCGGCCATCGCCTTCTGCGCCGCCTCTTCAATGGACTCGTCGTTAACCGGCTTCCCCGCCAGGCTGGCGCCCGCTTCCTGGCAGAACACCGGCGTCGGCGCTACTGAAGCCAGCGAAATGCGGGCCGAAACGAAGTTCTGCCCCGACTCGTCCAGCACCACCGAAGACCCAACCCCCGCAACGGCAATATCCATCTCGTTGCGCGGTATGAATCGGAGGTAGTTGGCCCCGGAGTTGGCCCCCGGCACCGGAATGTGAATCGACACCAGGATTTCCCCAGGCTCCAGCACGTTCCGGCCTGGGCCGGTGCAGAAGTCCTCTACCGCCACTTCCCGGGTCCCGTTGGGCCCCGCGATTATGGCCACCCCTCCCAGAGCGATTACCAACGGTATCGCGTCGGCGCTGGGAGCGGAGTTGCAGAGGTTCCCGCCTATGCTGGCCCGCCCCTGAATTTGAATGCTCCCAATGAGCGAGGCGGCATCAACCAGCCCCGGGTAAACCGAAGCCACGTCCGAGTTCTGATAAATCTGGTAGCAGGGCGCCGCGGCCCCAATGGTCAACCCACTCTGGGCGTCATAGGAAATCTGGTTCAGCTCGGGAATCTCTTTCACGTCCACCACCAAATTGGCGGTGTGGCGGCCTCCCCGTAGCTGCACTAGCAAGTCTGTGCCACCGGCCAGTGCCCTGGCCTGTTCGCCTCTGGAGGCCATCGCTTGTACGGCCTCGTCGATACTCTTGGGTGAAACGTAATCTATCTCATGCAAGGGGCCACCTCCTTCCGGCTTGGAATTATAACATCAGCCCATAACACTGTCAGCTAACAGCGCAGGTCTTGCCACTGTCGTTCAATTGTCCCATGTAGCGCCACTACAACCTGATCCCGTGTATAACCCCTCGAACCCTCCAGTCCGCTCGTCCTGAGCCCCGTCGAAGGATCGTCCTGAGCCCGTCGAAGGGCCAACGGACGGTCGCACTAAACACCCCCCCGTCCCTGGTGACCCCGTCGAACCACCCACCGCAACTCTAGCATTCCTGGGTTCCCACCGCCACGGGAAGGACAGGCTTTCCCGTCCAACCCCCACATTCACTCCAAAGCCCCCGCCGTCTCCGCCACGATCATCCTGGACGGCAGCCTGGGCCGTCGTGCCAGCGCAAAGAACACCGCGCTCGCCACAAACATCACTCCAAAAGTAATCAGCGCAATATCGTAATTCCCCGTCAGGTCCCGCACCCGCCCCGCAAAAATGGGCGCCGCGAAAAGCCCAACATTGTGGAACACGCTCATCGCCCCCATCAAACTCCCAAACCGCTCCCGGCCAAAGTAGTCCCCTACCATCAGCCAGTTAACCGACGTTACACCCTCCACAACCGCCAACGCCAGGACAAATACCACCACTCCCAGGGTCCCCGGCAGCCCCCACAACGCGAACAAAGCCACCGCTCCCAGGTTCATCCCCCAGAACAGCATCTTCCGCGGCGCAATCCTGCCCCCCGCCACCCCCAACAGGAACCGCAGTGGGATCGCCAGGAAAAACATCGCCGATACGTACACCGTGGCCGTCCGGGCGTCTAAACCGTGCAGCTCCAGGATGGGAAAGATATGCACGATTACTGCGTTGGTGGCTGATACCCGGGTTATTACCCCGCCCAATATGAACCAAAAACTGGACGTTTTCAGCGACTCCCGCACCGTGAAGTTCTGCTCCGCCTGGTCCGAAGGACGCCGTCCACGACCCGCCGCGGCCGCCGCCCGGCTGGCTGGCGTGTCCCCGTCCGGCAGCAGTCCAATGTCTTCCGGCTTGCTCCGTATCACGTAGGCCACCGGCAGAGTCAGCCCCACAATGAACACCCCGATCCAAAAAACCGTTCCCCGCCACCCCAGTTGCGACACCCCCAAATCCAGCAGCAAAACCACGAAGGCCCCGCCTCCCGCGAAAGCCGTCATCAGCGTCGACAACGCCAACGCTTTCCGGCGGATGAACCACTGGTTCACCCCCGCCATCAGCGTTTGCCCCAGTCCCGCCGTCTTTCCCACGGAGACTACTCCGGCAAACAGCAGCACCAGATCCCAGTAACTATCGGCCCGGGAAAGGAGCATCAGGCCGATTCCGGCGGTCAACCCTCCCCAAAACACCATGGGCCGAGCGCCAAACTTGTCCACCAACCATCCCACCAACGGGCCGCCCATCCCACCCTCGGCTCGCGCCAGGCTAAACACCAATGCCATCGAAGAGTAGCTGATTCCCAGGTCGTGGCGAATGGGTTCAAAAAACCGGGGAAACCCGCTGGAGATCGCCCCGTTGCCGAACATCCCCATGATTGAGGATGCGGCTACTACGTACCAGCCATAAAAAAAGCGGCCCCGCCGCTCTCTAACAATTACTTCTTGACCGGAACTCATTGCGAATTCCATCTTAACGGGGCGATGTTATTTGGTCAACGCCAAAATACAGCGCCCCTTTTAAAACCCTTCCCCCCAAATCCCTACGAAAATCGTACCCCCGAAACACCCTCCCCTCTTCCTCATCATCCGGCGCCCAACCACCATTATCCTGAGCCACATCGGAGGACGAACCACCCGTCGAAGGGACCAACCGCCCCCCACCTGTCATTCCGCGCCCCCCTACCTGTCATTCCGACCGCAGGGAGGAATCTAAAATCCATCGCCGCCAGCCGGTTTGCCCCCAGAGTAGTCCTCCCAAACTCCCCACAACGCCAACTGCAAAGGCCCAGCGTCCTTGAAATTCCGAGACGGAGGCCAATTGTTGTTGGGGGGCAAGCTGGCATCCCCGTTGTAACTGTGGCGGAGTTGGAATCCGGAGTTGGGGATTCTGTTGGGCAGGGAGTTTAGATTCCTCCCTGCGGTCGGAATGACAGGTAGGGGGGCGGTCGGAATAACAGTTAGGGGGGCTCGGAACGACCTCCTTCGACAAGCTAAGGATGGGGGAAGTGCACTCGAAGCGGCATTTGGGAACAATTAAAAAGCTCTGCCGGTACAAGCCCCTCCGGTAGGCTGCGGCGGTCCGCTGGGGTTGCGTTTCACCCATGCTTTTTCCCGAGAGTTCACCATCCCCGGCTCCCATCCTAACCGTCACCTTCCCATTGCCGGGATGTTCTTGCCTGCTACCCTTCTCCCCGCCTATTTCAACTCTGACGTTGCTGCACGGCGTTGACGGGGTAGTCTTCCGGCCTGCCCGTATCCCCGGGTTGAATGACGAAGTCCCGCCGGTCCCGGTACAACCGGGCCCGGTTCACCACGTAGTTGCCCCCCGGTTCCAAGTCGTCCCAGTGTTCCATCAGCCAATACTTGTGGTCACCGATGAACAGGTAGGTGTTGTTCATGCTGAAGAAGCGGCACGCCACCCCTTCCCCGGCGCGGAACCGCTCGCAAACTGCCTCCAACAACTCCTGCTGCCCGTCCCGCGCCGAGAGCACGTACTCGTGGGGCCAGGTGTCCCGGTAGGTGACCGCCTCGCGCCAAGGGGCGTGGGCGATGAGTTCAGTTATCCGCGGGGCCATCTCGTTAACTCCTCAGCCTTCAATGGAGTTGACCGGCAACCGTCCCGAGGGACTCTACGGTTACCGTGTCCCCGCCTCGTACTCCTCGAGGCACTCCACTATGACTTTGTCGATTCCGGGCAACTTGGTTTCGGCAAACTCGCCCAAGCGCCGCGAAATCGTCTCTCGGATAGCCTCCTCGTTCCACCAGTTTTCGTAGTCCGCGCTGGTCAATATATCTTCGGCCCTGTGCAGGGTAAACCAACCATCATTGAATTCGTTCTCCTGACAATTGAACTCTGCGGAATTCTCCTTGACACATTCGAATATCTTCCGCCGGAGAGCTTCCTCCCCAACAGGAACTAGAAGCAGGCTCATTGTCATCGAATTATCTGCTACGGCGATTTCGAACAGAAGCGGAGCCCGGGGCCATTCGGTTACCCTGAGGCACTCATACTTGGCCCAGTTCGCCGAACTGAACCGGAAATAGGGCGGATTGGATGTTCCCCACCGCCACCAAATCTGCTTCCGTTCCTCCAACAAATCCCGCAACATCTGGGTTCCTTCGGCTACGTATTTCGGTCTGTAACGGTCCTTGTGTTCGATTATCAGGTCAATGGCCGCTTTGTGCTTCCGGTAGATCCTCTGGGCGAGTTGGTGGACGTCGTTGCTTACGTCGGGCACGATGTTCCTCCTAAGGGTGATGGCATACTGGCGAAGGAACGCGGCTACATCTTGGTGGGCTGCATCCCTGATGTTGGCGATGGTTTCCTCGGCAAGCTCCAGGATATCTTTGTAAGACATTGTGTTCCAGGATTCGCTTTCTTCGACGTCTGCTGAGGGTTTACCGCTTGGCGTTAGGAAAACGTGGTGGATCCGGTAGCTGGGATAGTCTCTAGCGAGGGCCTGCCGGTAGTGAGCGAGCTGTCCGTCGCCTTCTTCCGACCATATCTTGTTTTCGATAACGCACAGGAACTCGGCCGCATGACTCAGTATCCGAATGTCTAAACGCCCTCGGCTTCCGTCCAATTCGACGTGACTCTCGCGGGTGACCTTTGTGGTCCTCAGACTGTTGGCGTTGATCGCACGGGCCCCTGCGCCGCTCCTAAGCAGGAAGCCCCTCAGGAAACTCCCACCCAGCCGGTGGCTTCCCTGGGGGTCCAGCAGCCAGGCTAGGAAATTGGAGTGGAACTCCTCTTGGTCACGCAAGCGCAGCACATCGAAGATGTCTGTCTCGGAACGCCAATCGAGGAGCATATCCCGAAGCCGGCCCAGGTCGGTGTGGTCGGCCTCAAGGTTCCGTAAACCTCGGCCGAGTTCTTCCTCCATCTCGGAACGCCACGCTGTGAGCGCATCCTGAAGCCGGTCCAGCCCGGCGGGATCATCCTCGAGGTTATGCAAACTTCGGCGGAGACTTCCGTCCGTGCCGAGGAACGCAGGTTCTAGGTTTCTTGAGGCCATTTGTTGATCCCTCTGTTCATGTTCATCACGGGGGAGACGGTTCATAGGCCGACGTGGAATTAGGGCCTGTTGACGCTAGCGCTTTCGGAAAAAGACCTCGAATATGGAGGCCATTAGCGCGAATCCCAGATGCAATAGATCCACCTATCGTACCTGTCCGTGATTCCAGCCATCCTACCATGCCTTTGTCATCCCCAGCCTTTTTTGCCCCCCGATTCTTCCTCGCAACCTCCCTTCCTGATCAGGGTTCCAAGATCAACCCAATTCCCCTATCAACCGTTCCACCATCACAGCGAGGGACTCCCCGGGCGCCTTTCTGACCGTCAACCCGTCATCACTCCTTGGCTCCAGCCCCGCCTCTCCGCCGTCCACCCATGCCTCAATCCTCGCCAGCGCCCGCCCCGCCGCTCCCGCATCCCCTTCCAAGACATCCCCTGCTGGCAAAGCCACCGAGTAAAGCCGTGGTTCACCCGCCGACACCAAAAGAGCCAACTGCGGCAGCGGTTCTCCCGACAGCCCCAACGCTCCCGACACCGCGTGGACCGCCTCCGATACCCCGTGCTGCCCGAATATCACCAGGTTCTCAAATCCCGCATTCCGCTCCTCGAAACTCTGCCGGAACTCCCGGAAAACGTCGTGCGCCGCCCGGTCCTTCTCCGATACCAAAAACACCGCATGTACCGGAAATTCCGGCCCCGGCGCGGGTTTCATATCCCCCCGCCACCGCCGCAGCTTATCCAAATCGTGTTGGTCGGCCCGCGTAGTCATCTCCGCAATTCCCCCCGCTTAATGTACCGCCAGAAATGCTACGCCCCCCTAAAACCACCTGTCAAAACCCAACCCCCCCCAAATCCACCCACACCCCCAAAGTCCCTCCCTTACCCCCCAAGATGCCACTTCCCCGAGTCACCCTGAAACAACAATCCCCACCTCCCTTCCCATCGTCACCCTGAAATAACACTCCCCAACCCCTTCCCATCGTCACCTCAAACCACCCTCTGCAGCCGCGACACCCCCCAACCCTGCCTACACCCAGTCCGCTCGTCCTGAGCCCCGTCGAAGGATCGTCCTGAGCCCCGTCGAAGGGCCAACGGACGGTCGCACTAAACACCTAACCCCCCAAATCACTGACACTTGCCCCTTGCCACTTCCGGTGACGACTCTCTAACATAACTATAGATAGACCTAACCCCAGCCCCCAAAATCCAACCCCCCGGACCGCCCGGCCGAGACAACCAACCCCATGTCCTAATAAGTCCCAAAATGTCCCAGCATTAAAAAATCTAACCCCGTTCATCCATCCTAACCCCCAATAAATCCAAAACCCGGAGGAACCCCCAAAATGATGGAATTTACCACCCTACCCAGCCTCTCCAGCCTAGCCAACCGGGTCCGCGCCCTCAGACGTAAACTCTACCGCCCCCGTCACGAGGTTCTCCTCGGCCGTCACGTGAACCAACTCTGCGAGGAATGGGCCGACGCTCAATCCCAGAATAAGCCTCTGCCCGACCCCCACGCCTTCATCCGGAGGGTAGCCGACTCCGGCTTCCGATTCCTACCCTTCACCGGCACCTTCGGCTACCTGGACTACTGCCGCCGCCGCAAAAAGGAGCCCGACCACAAGCTACTCCTCGACGCCCTCCTACCTTGGCGGCCCAGCCCCTGTCTCTCCTAACCCCAACCAACCCCATGTCCCAGAATGTCCCCAAAAGTCCCAGCACCTTAAAAATCTCCCGTTCATGGTGAGCCCGTCGAACCATCATCCTGAGCTCGTCGAAGGATCATGGTGAGCCCGTTCATCCTGAGCCACATGGTGAGCCCGTTCATCCTGAGCCACGTCGAAGGACGAACCGCCCCCCAACCCTCCAGTCCGTTCGTCCTGAGCTACGTCGCAAGAATCCCACAGGGCCTTTTCATTCTCCCCAAATGCCGCCCCCACTTTCACCCTGAGTCCGTCGTAAGGAGTATTCCGGCCCCCTACCTGTCATTCCGACCGCAGGGAGAAATCTAAAATCCAGCGCCGCCAGCCGGTTTGGCCCTGGATTGGCCGTCGCAAACTCCCCACACCGACAATGAAAAGGCCCTGAAGAATCCCATAAATCGCCTTGACACCTTGCCCGTCCAAAGCTAATATTCGTGGATTGAGGTCACAAATGGATTACGCGATTTTCAAAACCGGAGGCAAGCAGTACCGGGTCAGCCCCGGCGACGTCCTCGACGTCGAAAAGTTGCCTCTCGAAATCGGCTCTACCACCGAATTTGACCAGGTCTTGGCTGTTTCCAATGATGGCCTGCTCGAAATCGGCGCGCCTATCCTTACCGGCGCCAAGGTCGTCGCCCAGGTGCAGTCCCACTATAAAGACCGCAAGATCATCGTCTTTAAATACAAGCGCAAGACCCGTTACCGCCGCAAGCTCGGACACCGCCAAAACTACACCCGCCTGGTTATCCAGGACATCCAACCCGGAGGTTAACCCCAATGGCCCACAAGAAAGCCGGTGGCAGCACTCACAATGGCCGCGACAGCAACCCCAAACGCCTGGGCGTCAAACGCTACGGCGGCGAGAAAGTCTCCAGCGGCTCCATTCTGATCCGCCAACGCGGCACCAGGATCCTCCCCGGTACCAACGTCGGCCTCGGCCGGGACTTCACCCTCTTCGCCACCGTCGACGGCGAAGTTAAATACGAATGGGCCCGCAAGGGCCGCCGCCGGGTCAGCGTCTACCCCATCTAACGGCCTGACACCAACGCCAACAAAGGTAACAATTACGTATGAAAGCCGATATCCATCCCCAGTTCTACACCTCCACCGTGACCTGCTCCTGCGGCAACGTCTTCGAAACCGGCGCCACCAGACCCACCCTCCGCGTCGAGGTTTGCAGCAAGTGCCACCCCTTCTACACCGGTGAGCAGCGCATCGTCGACAGCCAGGGCCGCATCGAACGTATGCGCCGCCGCTATAACCTCTCCTAACTCACCCGCGGCGCACCATCCCTGTAGCGAGGGCCGTCAATGGCCCTCTCCTTATTGCCCGTTCCAACCCCAACTGTCATTCATCGCCAAATTCACCTGCCCTCCTCGTTGCTTCTCCCGCTCCCCGCTCCCATAATTCAAGATGGCAAAACCCTTTCGGACCGGCAAGCGTAATCCCCTCTAGCGGCCGTCTCACCACCGCCGCCTCGGGAGACACCATGGCCCAAAACCCCAGCTTCGCCTACGGCGGCCAGGCCGTCATCGAAGGCGTAATGATTCGTGGACGCCGGGAGTACAGCCTCGCCGTCCGCCGTCAGGACGGCACCATCACCCACTCCCATGCCCCCCTGAACCCGCTGTTCACCGGCAGCATCCGCCGGTTCTGGTTCCTCCGCGGCGTCGCCGTCCTCTTGGAAACCCTGGTCCTGGGCACCAAAGCCCTCCATCAGTCCGCCAACCTCGCCATGGTCGACCAGACCGGCCAGTCCAAAGACGAGATGTCCGGCTGGAGCCTCGGCCTGACCCTCGCCGTGTCCCTAACCCTGGGCATCGCCATCTTCTTCGTCCTGCCCCTGCTGCTCGTCGGGCTGCTGGACCGGTTCATCGCCTCCGACTTGGCCAGCAACGCCATCGAGGGTATGATCCGGCTGGCCATCGTCATCGCCTACATCGGCGGCATCGGATTCATCAAAGACATCCAACGGGTCTTCGCCTACCACGGCGCGGAACACATGGCCGTCCACACCAGGGAAGCCGGCCTACCCCTCACCATCCCCAACGTCCGCCGCTTTCCCACGCCCCACCCCCGCTGCGGCACCGCCTTCCTGCTGACCGTGGTGCTGGTCTCGGTGATCGTCTTCGCGTTCCTGGGCCGCCCCGATTTCCACTGGCGCATCATATCCCGCATCGCCCTGCTGCCCGTGATCGCCGCCGTCAGCTACGAGATGATCCGTTTCAGCGGCTTCCACCCCACTTGGCCCATCGCCAAAGCCTTGGCCTGGCCCGGTCTGCTCCTCCAGCGCCTCACCACCCGCCAGCCCGACGACTCCCAGATCGAAGTCGCCATCACCGCCCTCGAAGCAGCTATTGCCGCCGACTCCGGCCTCGCCTACACCCCACGTTTCTCATCCAGTTCCGACTCCGAAGACTACGACCCCGGCCCTTGGACCGCATCCACCACCCCTACCAGCGGCTCCCATTCCTAACCCTATCGGGCTGCCTGGGAATCAAAGGTCGCGCCCCGCCGGCCAACCTCTGCTAAAATACCCCTTCTTACACCTTCGAGACTAAGACCTTCGAGGTTGCCTTTATGATGCAAGAACCCGACATGTGTGACTCCTGCGGCCGCGAACTTAGCAACTGGCAACCCGACATCTACAGCCCTGCCGTCACCGGCCAGCAGCAGGACATCCGCGCCATCGCCGCCCAGAACCTCAAACGCCACAACGACACCCTGGAAGAGTTGACCGGCCAGTTGGACCAACTCTTGGAACTCGCCCGCCAGGGCAGCCTCGACACCGGCCAAATCGTCGAGCAGTTGGACGACCTCCGCCAGAAACTTACCCCCCGCCACGGCCTCTGCATCGACCGAAACTGCGCCATGTGCCGCGTCCATGAAGAAGCCATAAAGGAGCACGTCCTGGTCTACGTCGACTGGCGCGTCCCAGGCACCATCCAGAAACTCCAACAGGCCCGCCACCGCAACTGACCCGCCCGCTGCTATCCCTAGTGCGCCACCCGCACCAGCCCGTACATATGCCGGTAGAGCTTCCACGCCTCTCCCACTAGGTGCCGCCAACTCTGCCCCCCGCCCGGCCTCACGTGCTCGAAAATGCTGGTCTCCGTATAACGAAACCCCTCCCGGTCACCCAGGTCCGCCGCCAACCGCCGGGACTCTCCCACCGGTATCAACCGGTCTCCCCGGTCGTGCATTATCCTCAACCTCGCCTTCAACTCCCCAATATGGGCCTTGGGTGAAATCCTGGTCAGTTCCCGATGAAACCCCTCCGGCAGCGAGTCCAGCAACACTTCGGCCTCCCCCGGCGTGGTCCCTTCCAACATCCTAGCCACCACCGCCGCTCTTTCCGATAGGCCCTCCAATTCGACAACGTCCTCCCCCAACACAAACTGTCCCTCCAAAGCCGCCCGTTCACCGGCATCTCCCACCGTCTCCAACAGCTCATTGGCAAACACCCGGTAGGTCAACGGGTCTACTTCCCACGGCTCATTCCCGCTCTCCCCCAAACTGGACCGGATGGCTATCTGCAAGAACAGACTGCGGGCCTCATAGTAACCTCCAAAGGAATTGACGAACCGGACCTCTTCATTGATCATCGGATCCGACGCCGCCACCATCGCAAAGGAACCACCCACCGAGAATCCCCCCATCCCCACCCTTTCCTCGTCCACGTACTCCCGCTCCCGCAAGAACTTGAAGGCCCAAACCAGGTTTTCCACCTCGTCCGGGTCAATGTTTGCCTGCAACCCCATCGTCGGCGACCAGTGGACCATCACCACGAAACCCGCCCTTGCTAGGGCGTTCCCCAGGTTTATGACGTCGGCATCATCCCGTCCGGCGGCATTGGCCCCGAGGAACAGCAGGACTCCAGCCCGCTCCTTCCCATCGGCGATCCGGTAAACGTCGGCCAAGCCCATCCCCTTGGGCGTCGGGTACGTAACCTCTTCCCGCAACGGCGCACCCGGCAACCAGGCCTGCGGTTTAAACCCCAGGTCCAATATCTGAAGGACAAACAGGCCGGTATGCAGCCCGGCTTTCAGCGGCGGCACCCAAACAAGACCCACGGCCAATAACACCAACCCCAGCAAACCTACCGCCGCCAACCGGAAAAGACGCCCCCTCCCGCGCCAAAAGGTCCGGAGTTGCTCACCGGCCCGCCGGACTCCATTCCACCGCTCACCCAAATCCCACCCTGACCCGGCCGCCGTTACACCCGGACCCGGGCTATCATCGCCGCCGACACCACCCGCGTTGCCGCCATCGCCAGGAACACCACCGGCCAAGGACTTTCCGCCAGGTCCAGCCAAACGCTGAAGACAATCGCCTGCAACCCGGCGTAGGCGTAACCGTGGGCATCCAACAATCCCGCCCCGGTCCCCGACATCCGCCGTCCCGCCAAATCCACCGCGATGGTGGAAATGGGCGAAAGCCCCATGCTGATTCCCCCCAGCAGCAGCAACGCCGCCCCCAATTGGACATTGGCAGGCGGCGCCAGGGCAATCGCCACCAACGCCACCGCGCTCCCAGCACACGATGCCAAGACCATCGGACGCCGCGAGCTTTTCAACCAACGGTCGGAGATAACCCCGGACAAAGGCGGCGCCAACAAGTACCCCACCGGCAGCAGGATGGTCAACAAGATCGTCGACTCAATGGATAACCCGCCCGCCTCAAAGTAGTAGATGGGCACCCACGTCGTCAGCCCGTACCGCGCCACATTCTCAAGCCCCTTTACATGAGAAGCCAGATGAAACCCCGGCTTGGACAGCAGCTCCCGGTAAGGTCCAAACCCCGCTAAACGCTCCGCCGCTACCGCTTCCGGCCCGGCGGAAACCTCATCTTCCTCCACGTATTCCGGCAGCCCAACGTCGCCAGGCCGGTCCCTCGACAGGAAGTAAAACGCCAACCCCACCGCCAAAATGATCAGCGGCGGGTACCGGAACGCGGCCCGCCACCCAAACTCTACCCCCACCCAGCCGGTAATCCACCACATCATCAGCATCGCGCCCCCCGACGCAGTCCCGACTATCCCCATTGCCATCCCCCGCTCCCGTCGCGGCCACCATTGGGAAATCAGGCTGATTGCCGGCGACCAACACGCGGCGTTGACAAACCCGTTGATCCCCCAGGGGATGGCCAGGGTTGCCGCCGAACCCCCAAAACTGGTAATCCAGTTCATCACCACCGTCGCCCCGGCTCCCAGCAGTACCCACAGCCGCAGACCATACGCCTCCGCCATCCGGCCATGCACCAGGTCTCCCAGCCCAAATCCCCACAACAGCAGCGCGTTGATCATCCCGATTTCGACATGGGACAGGGCCAGTTCCTCCCGCACCAACGGCGAAACGGGCCAAAAATTAAACCGTCCCAGATATACGAAAAGGTAGAAGAAGGAAAAGGCCAGCAGCACCCGCCATTTCCACCGGAAATACCGGGGCTGCCCAGCGTCAGAGGGGCCAGAGGAAGGATCTGCGCTCTCTTGCGTCATGGTCCAATTTTCGCCGACGGCCTGCCCCCGGATATCTCACCCGGACACCCGCCGTAATCTGAAAACCGCCCGTCCTGTATCAAACTAGGACGGGCGGGGTTATAAGCTAGCCAACCGGTTGCCCCAGCCCAAGCCGAAACCCGGCCTTCGGGGCCAACCGTAACGAGGTTTGCTGCTTAACTCTTGGTTAGCAGCAGGTTCTTGGCCTCCGCAAGCAGCTCTTCATCCGACTTGCTCAGGTCCAAGGGATCGCCGTGAGGCTGCGGAACCGGGAATCCGGTCCGGTAGTAAAGCTCGACGCGGTTGCCTTCCGGGTCGAAGAAATACATGCCAAAGGCGTTGCCGTGACTGACGATGCGGTCGATTTTCAGTTCCTCTTCTTCGATCATCGCCTTGTATTCCCGCATGTCCTGAATGGTCGGAACCTTGAAGGAAATCTGCTGGATAATTTGGGTGTCCTCTTCAGATTTCCGGCCCTTCATCAGCACAAACTCGTGGTGCTCCGAAACCGGGTCCGAACTAAGGAAACACATTCCTCGCACTTCCAGGTCTTCGTCGGCCACTTGCAGCCCGATTACCCGGGTGTAGAAGTCCCGCATTTTCATCAAATCATGGGCGTAAATGCCCACATGTCCCAGTCCTGCCGTCTGTGCCATCGCTCTTTCCCTCCATGATTAAAACGGTGAGCCGATTATATCACCTATGTCTTTGGTCCATCCTATGCCGATCTTCCCATCTCCGGTCATGGCCTTCCACCGGTTCGCGCCAGCCGGTCAACCCTATCCAATTGCGGCGTTATATCCCGCGACGAATCCACTGTCAAATGCGGCCGTTTCACAGCCTCAGTCCCCGGCTGCAACCGGCAATAGACCTCCCAAGTGGCGTCAGACAAATAATCATCGGTCCTCCCCGCCTCCCGCGCTGCCAACCGCCGGCGGATTACCCTCAGGGGCGCGGTGCACCAAACGATAACCCACGGAACGCCCCTTCCCTCGGCAATGTCGTAGGCCCGCTGTCGAAACCCATCAGTCAAGTTGGTGGCATCAAAAATCACCCGCCTCCCCTCTTCCAACAACTCCTCCAAGAGCCGATGACACGCCGCAAACACTCGAATGTGTTCTTCCCGGTCATACTCCGGCTTCCCAACCAGGCTCTTACGCATCCGGTCGCTGCTCACAACTAAACTGGGCAGACGCTGACAAAACTGGTCCGCGAAGTACGACTTCCCAGTCCCCGGCAACCCGCCCAACATCAACAAAAACGGGCCCGTATCGGTGCAGTCTCCCCGTTCCTTCCGCTGCTCCGCAATGGCCCGCCGCAGTATCGCCAAGTCCCGGGCCAGCTCTTCTTCAGTGGGTCCGGTTATTTCTCGCGCCGAAGCCATCCGCATCCATACCACCAAAAGTGAAAGGGCGCACCCGTTGGTGCGCCCCCACAATCTTGCTAACTCAGTGCCCGCTTCAACAGCCATAAAATGAACTGCAACAGGATTATCGCCACCAACGGGCTGAAATCCAGAGACCCAAAGGTCGGCAATACCCGCCGGATAGGCCCCAAGATCGGCTCGGTCACCTGCGCCAGCACATAGTAAATGCTCATCAAGGTCTGGTTTGGGCGCTCCCCCAACAGGGGTAAGACAAAGGAAAGGATAATCCGGCCCAGGATGGCGAGGAGGATAACCGTGAATGCCCATTCGACCAGCTGAAGCGGGATATTATTCAATCGGGTCCCTCTAGCTCTGACCTAACCTGACGGACTTCAGGTACGCCGCGTTGACCGCCGCCACCAATGCCCCAGGTACACCGGCCAATTCCAACGCCTGTAGTCCTTCCGCGGTGGTGCCGCCCGGGGAAACAACCATGTCCTTCAACTCCCCTGGGTGCTTCCCAGTTTCCATCACCAGCTTGGTGCTCCCGTAGACCGTTTGCAATGCCAATGTCCGCGACATGTCCCTGGGCAGTCCCACGTAAACTCCAGCGTCAATAAGCGCCTCGATTATCATGAAAACGTAAGCCGGACCACTGGCGCTCAAAGCCGTCGCCATGTCCAGGTACTTCTCGTCATCTACGTAGATTTCCTTTCCCACCGTACCCAGGATGGATTGGGTCATTTCCCGCGCCGCGCCGCTAACTTTCTTAGACGCGGTCCACAGACTCATCCCCTCCCCTATCTGCGCCGGAGTGTTGGGCATCACCCGGATGACCGGCTCATGCCCCAGGCTCTCCGCCAAGGTGTCCATCTTGGCACCCGCAATTATTGAAACCCCCGCTTGGTCCGCCGCCAGCTTCCCCTTCAAACTCTCCGACACCTTGGACAGGTCTTGAGGTTTGATCGCCAGCACCACCAGGTCGGCCCCTTTGGCGGCTTCCACGTTGTCCCCGTTGGCCGCCACCCCGTAAGTTTCGGTCAGGTAGGTGCGGCGTCCGGCGACAGGCTCGCCAACATTGATGTCCTCGGGCATCGCCACACCAGCGGACAAAACCCCGCCGATGATGGCTTCCGCCATGGTGCCCCCACCGATAAACGCTAACTTCACTCTTTCCACCTGCCGGCCGGTCTCATAGGCTCCGGTCAATTATACCATCGGGCCCCGCTCAAAATGCCCTCCCGGCGGGCCCGTTAAACGCTTTTCCCGTCCTAAAAACGACCGGCGGTCCGGCTGCCAAAACGCTTAAAAATCCGACAACCCGTTTCCCCTTGCCAACTCCACCGCCAGCCGGATGGCTTCCAACATGCTGACATGCTCCGCGATCCCCTGGCCTGCTATGTCAAACGCGGTCCCGTGGTCCACCGACGTCCTCACAAAAGGTAGTCCCAGGTTGGCCGTGATGCTCTGCTCAAAGTTATAGACCTTCACCGGAATGTGCCCCTGATCGTGGAACATGGCCAACACCGCGTCGTACCGCCCCTGGATGGCTTGGTGAAACACGCTATCCGCCGGCACCGGACCGGTGGCGTCGATTCCCATTTCCCTCGCTGCGGCCACGGCCGGGGCAATCTCTTCACCCTCCTCGTGCCCCAGCAACCCCCCGTCGCTGTTGTGGGGATTCAGGGCCGCCACGCCTATGCGGGGACTTGCAAACCCCCATTTTTTAAAACTGTCCTGGGTGATTTGCAAAAACTCAACGATGCGGTCTTTCTTGACGTAGTCGCAGGCCACCCGCACCGATCTGTGGGTGGTCAAGTGAACCACCCGCAGGTTTTTGGCCAACAGCATCGTGGGTACGTTTTTCGCTCCGCAAAGCTCTTGCAACAGCTCGGTATGCCCGATGGACTCGTACCCCGCCAACGCCGCCGCTTCCTTATTCAACGGCGCCGTCGCCATTCCGTAGATCACTCCGGCCAGGCACAGTTGCCCCGCCTTGGAAACCCATTCCATCGCCGCTTTCCCACACGCGACGCTAATCTCGCCTACGGTGATGTCCTCTGGGTTAAGGTTATGGATGTCCAGCACATCCACAACTCCGGAATCCTCCCCCGCCCCAACTGGATTGTCCGTTTCTTTGATTTGCAGCGGCAGCCCGGTCAACCGCACCGCCTCCTTCATGGCGTAGGTGTTCCCCACCACCACCGGCCGGCACGATGCGTAAACCTGGGGGTCGGCCAAAGCCTTCACCACCACCTCGGGCCCGATTCCGCAGGGGTCCCCCATGGTAATCGCAATTGCCGGTTTCTCAGTTTCAGACATACCTAACCCGCTCCCAAGTCCTCTAAGTGGTGGAATTTTAGCACAGGAGACAGCCCCAAAAGAAAACCCCCAGCGCGTTGCCTGGGGGGAAATGTATTAAAACGACCCAGACTCCAACAGGCCACGCCCTGCACTCTCGACGTGGCTAATCAGCGAAGATTGGCTCCAAGTCTATCGATAGCCCCCGCAACAATGTGGAAACGAGTGTGTCCCCATCGTTGTAAGTATCCGCGGTGGTAAAACCCCTTTCCGAAGCAACCAGAATTTCAACCGTGTTGGTCTCCGGGTCTACCATCCAATATTCTTGAACTCCATGCTCCTGGTAGAGGGCCCGCTTCCGTCCCTGGTCTTCAAATGCCGTACTCGGAGAAAGTATCTCTACCACCAAATCAGGCGCACCTTGTATGTTGCGGCCCGTCCTAACGCTGTTCCTTTCGTTCGACACGAACAAAACGTCCGGCTGTACAACGTCATTTTCGGAAAGAATCACGTCCAGCGGTGCGCAGTAAACCCGGCCCAACCTTTGGGAGTTTACAAAAACGTTAAGAGCTGAGTAAATTTGCCCGGAAATCCATTGATGTTTCTCTATGGGTGATGGCGCCAATATCAGGTCTCCGTCAAGTAGCTGGTAACGCTTGTCATCTGCCGTTGCCATGTAATCTGCAATGGTTAATTTAGTTCTGGAATTGGTCATATCAAGCCCGCTCGTTCAAGAGAATCTGGCTATTCTGGGTTTCATTGTACTCCAACCCAAATGAAAGAGGGCCCGTTGCAGGTCCCCTGCCTCGTGCGGTCCTTTAGTCGGCGAAAATTGGCCCCAAGTTTATCGACAGCCCCGTCAGCAAAGGAGAAACCAAAGTGTCTCCTGCGTTGTAATTGGCCGCAGTGTTGAACCCGGTCTCCGAAGCCACCAAGACTTCCACCGTGTTGGTTTCCGGGTCCACGATCCAATATTCCAAAACTCCGTGTTCTTCGTAAAGGACCCGTTTCCGGCCTTGGTCCTCAGATGCGGTACCAGGCGAAAGTATCTCGACCGCCAGGTCGGGCGCCCCTTGCACGTTGCCTTCGGTAATGATGTCTAACCGGTCGGCAGAAACAAACAAAATGTCGGGCTGAACAACGTTATGTTCTGAAAGAAAAACATCAAATGGCGCTTCGTATACTTCCCCTAACCGCTGAAAATCAACGAAACTGTTAATGGCGGTACTAAGTCGAATCGAAACCTTTTGGTGCTTTCTGGTTGGTGATGGCGCCGATATTAGGTCTCCATCAAGTAGCTGGTAGCGCTGGCCGTCCGGCGTTGCCATGTAATCCGTAACGGTCAGTTTTGTCCTGGGATTGGTCATCTTGTCTACTCGCCAACGAAGATCCTAGCATTCATTGTACTCCAACCCAAATGGAAGGGGGCCTGTTGAAGGCCCCCTGTCTCGTACGGTCCTTTCGTGAAAAACGACCTTGCTTCTTTAGGTCCCAGATTGCTCAACCAGAAAAGTGACCCCTAATCACATTTGTTCCACCCGCAGAACCCGTCAATGCAGCTAACGCATCCTTCTTGGAAAACCACCGGCCCGTTGCAGTCGGGACAACGCCGCGCCGTCTGGAACTCGTTGAAACTCGCCGCAACCGGCTCGGCCGCGAACCGCAACTGGGCTCCCTCCGGCTCGCTGGTCGGCGTCCGGCTACCTCCCCGATCGTTGTCCCGGATATGGCGTTCCAACGCCAACGCCACCGCGTCGGGAGCGGAACGCACCAACGTTCCCTCGTCCCAGGCCGGACAGCAGGTAATCCCCCGCAGGTGGTTCACGATTTCCTGGGCGTCGATCCCCGACCGCAGCGACAATGAGACCAACCGGGAAATCGCCTCCAACTGGGCCGAGTCGCAACCTCCGGCCTTGCCCAAATTGCTAAACAACTCGAAGGGTTCGCCGGTGTCCCCTTCAAAGTTTATGGTGATGTACATGTTCCCGTGGCCGGTCCTAACCCGTTCGGTCACTCCCCGAATCTCCCGGGGACGTTCCCGCGGCGCGCGATAGACCAACGCCGCGGCATCTTCCTCCATGGAGTGCTTGCCAGTGGCTCCGGTGCTCAACACTTGCTCCGACTTGCTCCCATCCCGGTAAACCGTAATCCCCTTGCATCCCGTTTCGTAGGCCAGCATGTAGGCTTCTTCCACGTCTTCCATCGTGGCGGAATGCGGAAAATTGATGGTCTTGGAAACCGAGTTGTCGGTGTAGGTCTGGAAGGCCGCTTGCATCCGCACGTGCCACGAGGGCTCAATGTCGTGGGACACCCGGAAAACGTCCTTCACCCACTGCGGAACTTCCAACTCCTCCAAACTGCCCGATTCCGCCAACTGTTCCATCAACTCTCGGGAGTAGAACCCCTCATTCCTCGCCACGGCTTCGAAGTATGGGTTCCCTTCCACCAGCCGGGTTTGGTCCATCACGTTCCTAACATAAGAAAGCGCGAACAAAGGCTCAATCCCGCTGGACGCTCCGGCTATGATGCTTATCGTCCCGGTGGGCGCAATGGTCACCGGCGCCGAGTTCCGCATCATTCTGACGTTTCCTGGCTCGTTGTAAACGCTGCCTTCCCACGCTGGGAAGGCCCCCCGCCGCTCCGCCAAACGCCCGGAACTGGCGTAGGAATCCTCCTGAATCCGCCGCATCACCTCTTCGGCCAACTCCAAAGCATCTTCCGAGTCGTAGCGGATGCCCAACTCCACCAACAGGTCTGACCAACCCATGACGCCCACGCCAATGCGCCGTGTGGTCCGGCTCATCTCAGCTATCTTGTCGATGGGATAGTTGTTCATGTCAATGACGTTGTCCAGAAGATGCACCGCCGTGTTCACCACCCGCTCCAACCGGTCCCAATCCATCAGCACGTCGTCCTCGGTGTACTTGACCATCCGCGCCAGATTTATAGAACCTAGGTTGCAAGACTCATAGGGCAAAAGCGGCTGTTCTCCGCACGGGTTGGTGCTTTCAATGGCGCCCAACTGCGGGTTGGGGTTCCCGTCGTTGATCCGGTCCAGGAACACAATCCCCGGATCGCCCGTTTCCCAGGCTAGCTCCACGATCTGCTGGAACACCTCCCGGGCCTTCAACCGTCCCGACATTTGGCCGGTACGCGGGTTTATCAAGTCGTACTGTTCATCCTCCTTGACCTTCTCCATGAAATCCTCGGTGACCGCCACCGAGATATTGAAGTTGGTCAGGTGGACTCCGTCTTCCTTGGACCTGATGAAACTGAGAATATCCGGGTGATCGACGTTGAGGATGCCCATGTTGGCGCCCCGCCGCGTCCCACCCTGTTTCACTACATCCGTGGCCGCGTCAAAGGCGTTGATGAAACTCACCGGGCCCGATGCCACGCCTCCGGTCGATCCCACCACGTCCCCTTCCGGACGCAGCCGCGAGAAGGAAAAACCGGTCCCTCCGCCGCTCTTGTGGATGAGCGCCGTCTCCTTAACCTTGGAGAATATCGAGTCCAGAGAATCTTCCACCGGCAATACGAAACAGGCAGACAACTGCTGCAATTCCCGGCCGGCGTTCATCAAAGTGGGCGAGTTTGGCAGGAACTCCAAGCAACGCATTACGTCGTAGAATTCATCCTCGATTTTCTGCCGTTCCTCTTCGTTGGCCCCGTAGTTCAGGTCCGCTTGGGAGAGATTGTTGGCCACCCGCCGGAACATCCCTTCCGGGTCCTCCAACACGTTCCCCTCCCGGTCCTTTGACAAGTACCGGCGTTGCAACACCACCCGGGAGTTTTCCGTCAACTCCTGCGAGCGTTCGTTAAACTTCTCCGCAATGCCTGCCGCTTGCAACGCCTTGCGGATTTTTTCCCGCGCTTTCTTATTAGAAGTTGGCACACTGTCAGATTCCTGCTGGACATCAAACAGTCTTCGCGAACCCCCCTCTCTATCATTGATCGCTGCCATACTCGCCCTCAATCCTCCCCTAGTCTTACCTCGGAATCCCATTCCGTAGGTTTAATTCAGAACCCGTTAAGGTTGCCGCGCAAGATAATGAAACCCGATTACCCTCCTGGTTTTCCCTTGTCCTATTCCGAATGCCTCCGTCGGCACCCACTTGTAGCTTCTTGAAGTCGAGTCCTTACTGCTCTTGACAAGCATCCTACAGTGCCCAGTAGCGACTTTAGACGAGTGCCACCCCTCGAAAATCGGACTCATGACCTCGGGATTATTTTCCCATCGCATGTGTGGTTTTAGTTCTAGGGCCATCTTATTTGGCCGTGCCCAGCGTTGGTCCACAACAGCCATCGGTCGCTTGCTCGCGTGCCACAAGCTCATAACAACAGGTTCATCCAGGAGATTCTGCAAACGTATAGCAGCAGACTCAACACTCACTTGAAACTGCCTTGCCAGACCGCCAACCTCACTCAATTTCCACCCGACCCTAGCCGCTGCTGAACAAAATTGCTCATTCGGCATCAATAGCTCTGCTGCAATGGCATCACAACAACGTTCGAGTTCCCTATCCACCTCACCCGGCTTAACTTGTGAAATCCCTATCGTTTCGTGGTCTGCCATCACGATATGACCTAATTCATGCGCCCACGTGAAGCGTTGCCTGACAAGGGGCTCATTCTCATTCAACACGACTGCGAACCCCTCGTCGTCGAGATCCACTAGGAGTCCCGAAACACAGAGACGCCTTCCTGCAACCTCCCCTGAGCCCCGCCTGGTTCCGAACTGATTGTGAAATCCTCCCGTTTCCAAAGGACGCCTCAAAACCTTCTTGACCCCCCAGGCGTTACCAATTTCTTCAAGATTAACCGGAGGATTTGCCCAAACTCTCTCTGGCAACCTTCGCCGCCAATTTTTTAGTTGTGCCTCAACGGCCTTTTCAATTGTCATAGCGGTTTCACAGTTAACCAATAACTATTGGGAGCCATCAGACAAAAATTCGCAGTGAGGGCACCTCCCCTCATCGGTTCCTGACATTGGACGCCGACACCTACGGCAGGGTTCAAAATAATCGGCGGAGCCCTTATTCGATCCAAGGAGTAACCCTTGAGTAGGCTCAACAGGTGGTTCTAAGATTGGTGGACTGTCGGGATTACGAAGTTCTTCTTCGATTTCCCGAACCAACTCTTCGATTTCGTTTTCCTTGGGAGGAGCACAGAAGTCGACTGGTCGGGTCTCTACAATAGTAGATTCTTCTTTTGGAAACTGTCCCAGAATATTTTCGAGTTTTGGGACTATTTCTTTTTTGTCGTCCCGCGGAAGAGTGGACCAACGAATTCGCCCACCCACTAAGCCGGTTATGGTCCCCCTGGACAAGGCGCCTTTAAGTTGTTCGGACAACCCATCGGGCGTCAATTGGTACTCTTGAAGTTGTTTTCTAAACCAGTCTCGAACCCGTTGGTTAAATTCCATTCCTCTTCCGCCTCCCAACCCACTTTCAAGAAAACATCGATCCTTATTACAACAGCCGTCTACTGGCATTAAAAATGTTGGCACCAGCGGCTGGAATGTTGGCAGGGTTTCGTTGTCTCAAAATTTCCGTTGTCGTTTCTTGGGTCTTTTACTTGGTCATTACTAACAGCGGCTGCCCCTATCGGGGCAGCCCGCCGCCTAGTTCGTCTTTGTTGCCGGACTCATGGACATCCGGCGGGTTTTCGCCGCCAACGCCAGGTCCAAAATCACGTCCCGATGGAAATACATCACCGGCACCAAACGGGTGCCCACGATCATCTCCTTGGCCGTCTTTATCACCGAACCGCCGGTCAGGAACGCGAACGCCCCCTCTCCGGTCTCCAATGCCCAGCCGTAAATCTCTTTCATCAACCGGCCAGCCCTGGAGCCCAACGGGTCTTTTTCCACCCGGTTAATGACTCCCGAACGCAGCCTTAACTGCCGCCGGTTCAATGCCTCAATTAGCAAGTCCGCCAGGTCCTTGAAAGCGCCGTCCGCCAACCGATGCCCCGAACGCAGTTCCAGGGTCAGCAGCGGCCCTTCACACTTGTAATCGCTTACTGAGAAACACCGCCGCAACTCGCCAACAATGGCTTCCGCGTGCCCAGCGGGGGACGGCTGGCATTCCGCCTGTACCAAATACCTTATCTGCTCTTCCAAGATAGCTCCTCCCAAGATGAGGGTTGGGCTCCAGTGACTGACACTGTTCTACCACGTTTTTGCCAGGATTTCGCCGGCCAACTGTCAGTAAACCTTACGCTCAGTTGGCCGGCGGTGATTCCCAGAGACCCATTACTCATCCTCAGGCTCAGGCAGAGCCAACCAACAGGTCACCAGGCTGGCCCGTACTTCTTGGTCCATCTCGTTTTGCAAGTCCGCAAAAGGGTTAAAGGGCAGGTCTTCGTACTCGACGTCTTCCTGCTGGGGATATTCCTGGGGCAGGGGCATTTGACGCATCAGCTCGTCTAGGTCATGGACCCGGTTGTTGTGGGTCAAAAGGCGGGCGAGAGCGGCGTATTGGACGCTAATACTCATAAAAAAGTAATACTCCTAGTTATTCTCCATCCTGGGTTTCAGGCCCGGAATGGACGTCCTCGTTGAGCGCTATAGGTTCAGGTTCGTATTCAGCCGCAGGCTTGGAACCGCGCCGGCGTCTCCGCCGGGGTTCAACAGGCCCCATCGGCAGCAAGGAGAGCTGGACATTATCCTCCCGTAAATCCTTCACCACCCGCTCAAAGCTCTCTATGTCTTGAAAGTCCCGGTATACGCTGGCATACCGGATGTAGGCCACCCGGTCCAGCTTCTTCAGCCGTTCCATGATCATTTCGCCGATTACTTCAGTAGCAACCTCCCCTTGGCCGATTTGCTGGAGTTCCGTCTCAATTTCCTCGACCATTTTTTCTATCGTCCGTGACGCTATGGGACGCTTGGCGCAGGCCTTGCGAATCCCCGTCATCAGCTTCTCCCGGTTAAATTCCTCGCGCCGGTTGTCCTGTTTCGATACCATCAGTTGATGCGTTTGCACCCGTTCATAAGTGGTGAACCGTCGGCCGCACTCGCGGCATTCCCGCCGCCGGCGTATCCCCGTTTCCACCTCCCGGGAATCTGTAACCCTAGAATCTGAGGCGCCGCAAAACTGGCACCGCATTGATCAGACCTTTTCTTAGAAACTTTTTAATATTTTCTTAGAAACACCAAATATTGTGGTTTCCCTGGAGAACACTACAACTTATGGTAGGGTGCATTCTAGGAGCCGGACAAAACCCGTGTCAATACAGATTCAAAGCAATATTTCGTCCCTTTTCACCCCTCCTCCTCGATCCCTTGAATTTCAGGCCGAAAATAGATAAGGCCGCCCCCTAATGGGGACGGCCTCAATGCAGGTTCTCGGCGCCTAATAGTTTAGCGAATGAATACCTAGATTAGTCCAGCCAGGCCTCCGAGAATATTCCTCAACTGTTGGGGTGGTTACTGTTTAGAGATTAACACCGGGGCGCCGGTCTTGCTTCGAGATTGCCGGCCCAATTGCGGCCATTTTCGGGACTTTTCCCTTTCCTTCAACCTGACCGGCGCCCCCGGTCCCTTGATGCTATAGGTCTCCTCCCTGGTTTTCTTCCGGTTCCGGGTTATCGAAAAAATCCCCGTTTCCTCCCCGACTGTTGCCGCAGGAAGCTGGGAACGTCCATCTCTTCCTCGATCTGGGGCGATACGTCCTGCAACAGCCGCTGCAATTCCGCTTCCCTGGTCTGCTGATTGTCCTGCATCAACGGGAACGCCGCCGCCACCATGGTCATCTTTACTTCATCGTCCAACCTGGGGTCCCGGCTGGTGCCGAAAATAATGTTGGCTTCGGGGTCAGCCACGTCCTCTATCACCCGCGCGGCGTCCTGGACCTCTTGCAGGGTCAGGTTGGTTCCGCCGGTAATGACGAACAGGATGCGCCGTGCCCCGTCCATGGCAATGTCCAGCAACGGACTGCGGGTCGCCATCTTGGCCGCATCCGCCGCCCGGCTTTCGCCCTTGCCCCTGCCAATGGCCATCCAAGCGGGACCGGCGCCGGACAGGATGGTCTTCACGTCGGCAAAGTCCACGTTGATCTCGCCGGGCACCGTGACCACTTCCGCAATGGCCTGGATTCCCTGGTGCAGCACCGAGTCCGCCATCTTCAAAGCATCTTCCCAGGTGAACGTCGAGTCCTTCTCGTGGTTCAACTCCAGCAGCCGGTCGTTGGGAATGGTTATCAATGTGTCGACGTGGTCCCTCAGCCGGGCGATTCCTTCCTCGGCGTTCTTCCGCCGGGCCGCCGCTTCAAAGGAGAAAGGCCGGCTCACCACCGCAATGGTCAACGCACCGGACTCTTTGGCAATCTGCGCCACCACCGGAGCGGCTCCCGACCCCGTGCCCCCGCCCATGCCCACGGCCAGGAAGACCATGTCCGACCCTTCCACCGCTTGTTGGATTTCGGCCCTGGACTCTTCCGCTGCTTGCCGCCCCAACTCAGGCTGCGCCCCCGAGCCCAGGCCCCTGGTCAGGTTCTGCCCCAACGCCACCCGATGGGCCACGTCGCACCGGAATAGGTGTTGCGCGTCCGTGTTCATGGCGTAATATTCAACCACCGGCAGCTTTTCTTTGTACATCCGGCTGACGGCGTTGCTGCCGCCCCCGCCTATGCCCAGCACCTTGATCATGGGCACGCCCCGGGCAATCTCCGGCACCAGGTTGGAATGGTCGCTGAGATCGCTGTTGGGTTCCCAAGAGGCTGAATTGTCTAGCACCATAGTCTGAATCCTCCGCAAGATTTTGAGTTCAATATTCCCTTGGTTCCGGTTTCGTCCACCGATTACAGGGGTCTCCTTCCTGGGAAAAGTGACGGAAGATCCACACCCTGCCTAGTAGTCCGAAATTTTTGAAACGATGAGTAGCTGAGATTGGCATGACCCCCCAGGGTCTTTCATTCAATAGTTCCCTCTCCCTCTGGGAGAGGGTTAGGGTGAGGGCGTTCATCCCATCAATTCAAAGCTGTTGAACTACTAGTACCGTTTGTTAACTAGCGGCCTTCTCCTTGGACCGGGTCAGCTTGCCTGCCAACACCCGGTAACTCCGCTTCGTCGTCACCGCATTGCGGTAGGTGCGGCCCTCACCCTGGTGTTTGATTCCCCACAGCAGCGCGCCGACGGCTGCAGAGTAGGCCGGCTTCTGCAACTGCGACGGCAGCCCCGCTACCGCGTCCGGTATAGCGATCCGTACCGGTCCCCGCAGAGTGTTTTCCACCAGGGCCATTAGGCCCGGAGCTTCGGAGGACCCTCCGGTCAACACCAGCCCTCCAGTGGGAATCTGCCTCAGCCCTGCTTGACTCGCCCGCATCATGACCAGCTTGACAATCTCCATCATCCGTTGGCGCAGCGGTTCGCATAGCTCCCGCCGCGAAACCACCCGCCGGGGTTGGTCTTGGGACCCGGGAATCACCACTTCCTCATCCGACCGGATCATCTCCGGCATTACGTGGCCGAATTTCACCTTCAACTCTTCCGCGGCGTAAAAAGGCACCCGCAGCGCAACCGCCAGGTCCCGGGTCAATTGGCTCCCTCCCACCGGCAGCACAGTCGAATACCAGGGGTGCCCATGCCGGTAGATGGAAACGTCGGTGGTCCCGGCCCCAATGTCCGCCAGCACCACCCCCATCTCCCGCTCGTCGCCGGTCAAGGTCGCCTCCGCAGAAGCCAGCGAATGGAGCACCAGGCTCCGCACCGAGACTTTGCCGTGTTTGATGACTTTGGCCGTGTTTTTCAGGACGTTGGCGTCCCCAATCACGACGTGGGCCTCCAATTGCACCCGGTCCGCGTTCAATCCGGTAGGGTTCCGCACCCCGGATAGCCCATCAACTTCGTACCCGATGGGAATGACGTGGATTATCTCTTGAGCGCGGTCCACATTGGGAAACGCCGACTGAATCAGTTGATGGACGTGCTGGGGTGATACTCCTTCCACGTCCTCAAACCCCCGAAGCTCTTCCTTGGCGTTCATGCAAGAAATGTGGGTCCCGCTGACGGTGGCATACACCCCGCCAATTACGCCGGTGCCCACGTACCGCTGCGCCTCTTCCAGCGAGGCCATCACCGCCTCTCGGATTTCTTTGATGTTCTCAACCCGGCCTTTTTGCACACCTTGAGAAGGGGTGACGCCCGTGCCCAGCACCTTCAACTCCCCTTCGGTGCCCACCCGGGCCAAAATCGTACAAATTTTGTTGCTGCCTATATCGATGGCTGTATAGAAAGTCTCTTTAGCCAATTCGCTCCCGTCCTTTGGACCTTTTTAGGCCCGGTGTTTTTGGATTCCAGGAAAATAGTGCAATACGGAATTTCATTCGAGACAGAAACCGCCGCGCCCCTTGTCAAACCTCCAAGAGGTTCAGTTGCGGAGCGGGCGCCCTCCCTTCCGGTCAGCGCTACCCCGCTCATATCCGCTCCGCTACTCTCATCCGCGCGCTGCGGCTGCGGGGGTTGGCTCCCGTTTCAGCCGCCGACGGCCTGATGATCCGGCGGTTGATCAACCGCAGAGTCGGCTCGTGATCACACTGGCAGACGGGCAGTTCCGGAGGGCAAATACACCTGGCCGCTTGGCGGGCCAGTCTGTTCTTTACCAACCGGTCCTCCAAGCTGTGGTAGCTGATTACCACCAGCCGCCCACCGGCGGCCAATAAACTCTCCGCCGCCTCAAGGCCCCGGGACAGGTGGGCCAGTTCGTCGTTTACCGCAATCCGCAGCGCCTGAAAGACCCGGGTGGCCGGGTGGACTCGACGCACCCGCCTGGGCGGTGCGGTCCTAGCCACCACCGCTGCCAGTTCCGCGGTGTGGGTTATGGGCCGGGCCCGCACTATGGCTCGCGCCAGCCCCCGGGCCCGCGGTTCCTCGCCGTACTCGGCTATCACCCGGGCCAGGTCTTGTTCGGAATGTTGGTTCACTATGTCCGCCGCAGTCAGAGTCTGGTGATCGGTGTCGTAACGCATATCCAACGGTTCGTCCCGTTGGAAGCTCATCCCATACCCCTCGGCGTCCACTTGGCGGGACGAAAATCCCAGGTCCAGGAGAAAACCGTCAACCCGGTCAAAACCCTGCGACCCGACCAGCGAAACGGCATCGGCGTAATTCCCTTGAATCCCAATGAACCGGCCGCCGTATTCCCTCAGCCTGGTTTCCGCTCGGGACAGAGAGCGAGGGTCTCGGTCAACTCCCAACACCACACCCGACGGAGCCGACGCCACCAGGACAGCAGAGGCGTGGCCTCCCTCTCCCACCGTGGCATCCACATACACACCCTCAGGCCGCACTCCCAGACGCTCCACCGTCTCCCGCAGCAGGACCGGTTGATGATAAGCCAGCTCTTCCATCAGGGCGTTAAACCCCTCAGGTAAGCCCGCTCGGTCAACCTGGACCACCTCACGAACCCCACACTCATTTGTCGCTGCTGCCAGAGATACCATTCCGTTGAAGGAGCACCTCACTCTCTGACCACCGGATGGGCGCTTTTGCGTAGGGCATAGGTCTACCCCTGGGTACATCATCATGGTTAAATACCCTTCACAGGTGGCCGGTTTGCCGCCGGCCAAGGCAGCGCCCGTAGCGGAATCGGTTCGGCTTCCCTCCACCGGTATGGAGGTTAGCCTGTCAAGACCGGTACTGTACCGGGGTTTCCCCCTGCCAGACCGGCAGTTAAGAAGAAGCGGACCCGAAGGCCCTTTCCACACTCACCCCTCCACACAACACACCCTGAAATTATCAAGGTTGCCTATCCCTTGTCAACGAAATATATCCTCAATTTAAGACCAGTTTTAAACTTTTTATAAGTTTTCAACCAAAACCGGTTCCGGGTTCCGCAACTCAAAAACCAGGCCATTCATCCCAAGCGCCCCGTTCCCCACCTTTACTATTGAACACACCCCAACCGCCTATGCTATAATTTCCTTTGCCCCAAAGGCGCGAGTTCCTTAGTGTTTGTTGCTCCCGAATTAAAGGCGTTTTAAGAACAGGGGGATATGCCGGTGAAGGTCACCAAGGATTCGGTTTCTTCTACGGAAGTTACCCTCACTATCGAAATGGACTCCCAGGACGAAGACCCGTTTATCGACCGCTCCTATCGGCGTTCCGTCGGCCGCCTTGCCATACCCGGCTTCCGCAAGGGCAAAGCCCCCCGTTCCATCGTTGAAACCTATGTTGGACGCGGCGCCCTCCTTCAAGAAGCCCTGGAGTTTATGATTCCCGAAACCCTCGACCAGGTCCTCCGCGACGAAGACCTTCAGGCCTTCGTCGAACCCCAGGTGGAGCTTACCGAGCTGGAACCCGTCTCGTTCACTGCCGTCGTACCATTGGAACCCCTCGTCGACCTGGGGGACTACCAAAGCATCCGCGTGGAACAGGAACCCGTCGAAATCACCGACGAGCAGATTGACCAGGTGGTGGAACGCCTCCGTCAAGAATCGGCCCCCTGGGAACCCGCCGACCGCCCCGCCGAGTACGGCGACCTCCTGAACCTCAATGTCCGTGGCGAAATCGAAGGCGAGGAAGTGGTCAACGACCAGGGTGTCGACTATATGCCCCAGGAAACCAACGTCCTCCCCTTCCCGGGCTTCGCCCCCTTCCTGGAAGGCCTCACCGAAACCGAGTCCAAAGAGTTCGCCCTGGCAATTCCAGAGGACTACCCCCGTCCCCAATTCGCCGGCAAGAAATGCCAGTTTCAGGTGGAAGTCCTCTCCGTTAAGGAAAAAAAGCTCCCCGACCTGGACGACGAGTTTGCCAAGGGCGTCGGCGATGGGTTCGAGACCATGGACGCCCTGATCGACCACGTCCGGGAACGCCTCACTGAACAATCCGAAGCCGAGGCCCGCCAGGAACTGGAGATTAAGAGCTTGGAAGAACTTATCACCCTGGCCACTATTCAAGCCTCCGATACCCTCTACCAGAGGGAGCTGGAAATGCTCCAGCGGGAACAGGAGCGGATGCTTCAAAATCAGCGGCTCGATATGGACACCTACCTCCATTACCTCGGCAAGACCGAGGAGGAGTTCCTCGACGAGCTTCGCCCCACTGCCAACGAACGCTTGACCCGTTATTTGGTCATGCGCAAGTTGTCCCAGGAAGAGTCCATCGAAGTCACCGGCGAAGAGGTCGAGTCCGAGATCGACGGCGCCCTGGAGTCCGCCGGGGACAACGCCGCTCAATTGCACCGAACCCTCAACTCCGAGTCAGCTCGCGAAAACATTCGCAGTTCCCTTCTCAACCGCAAAATCATCGAACGCTTGGTGGAAATCGTCCAGGGCAGCGGCTCTACCGATGAAGCGCCCGAAGCCTCTGAAACCCCAGAGGTCGAACCCACCAGCGAATCCCCCGCCAGCGAATCCCCCTCCAACGAAACCCAGGAACAACCGGAAGCCTCAAACCCCGAAGAAACCCCAGAATCCAACGCCTCAGAATCTAACGCCTCAGAATCTAACGAAGGAGCATAGCCCCATGTTGAACAACCCAATTCATTCCCCGTTGGTTGTTCCTGACTCTTCCTTGGTCACGCCATCCAACATCATCCCGATGGTCATCGAGACCAGCCCCCGGGGCGAACGCGCCTTTGACATCTACTCCCTCCTCCTCAAAGAGCGCATCGTCTTCATGGGCACCCCTATCTCCGACCCCATCGCCAACGTCATCATCGCCCAGTTGCTCTACCTGGAGCGCGAAGACCCCGACAAGGGCATTTCCGTCTACATCAACAGTCCCGGCGGAGTAATTTCCTCCGGCCTCGCCATCTACGACACCATGCAGTTGGTCAATTGTGAAGTCTCCACCATCTGCCTGGGAATGGCCGCCAGCATGGCTACCATCCTGCTCTCCGGCGGCGCCAAGGGCAAACGGTTCTGCCTCCCCAACTCCACGGTCCATATGCACCAGGCCATGGGCGGGGCTCAGGGTCAGGCCTCCGACATCGAAATCGCCGCCCGGGAAATCCTCCGCCTCCAGGACAAGCTCCGCACCATCCTATCCACCAATACCGGCCAGGATTACGACAAAATCGCCCGCGACACCGACCGCGACTACTACCTCACCGCCGACCAGGCGATGGAGTACGGCTTGGTGGACGAAATTCTCAGTGGCTCCGCCACTAACGGCGCCAGCTAGTCTCAACGCCGTGACCACCATCGGAACATGTGAGCAGTAACCTGCCGTGACCAACGCCAAAGGGCGCGCCAGGCTCTCCCACTGTTCCTTTTGCGGCAAGCCCCAGCCCCGGTCCAAGCTGATTGTAGCCGGCCGGGGCCAAGTTGCGGTTTGCTACGACTGTATCCAGGTCCTCGGTGAACTCATCACGACCGAGGGGCCTGCACCGTCCCCTCAACCCGAACCGTCTATTCCTCTGGTGCCCCGGGCCATCTGCTCCCATCTCGACGAGTATGTCATCGGCCAAGAACGTGCCAAAAAAGTCCTGTCCGTCGCCGTCTATAACCACTTCAAACGCATTGGGAACGGTGCCCAGAACTCAGCCGTCGAACTCCAAAAGGCCAACATCCTCCTCATCGGTCCCACGGGCTGTGGCAAGACTATGCTGGCCGAAACCCTGGCCCGAACCCTCGACGTCCCCATCGCCGTCTGCGACGCCACCTCCCTTAACCGAGTCCGGTTACGTTGGAGAGGACGTGGAAAACATCCTCCTGCGCCTTATCCAGGCCGCCGAATGGGACATCGCCAGGGCCGAGCAGGGAATCATCTATATCGACGAGTTGGACAAAATCGCCCGCAAAGAGGGCGTCAACCGTTCCATCTCCCGCGACGTTTCCGGCGAGGGCGTCCAACAGGAGCTTCTGAAGATTATCGAGGGTTGCGTCGCCAACGTCCCGCCCCAAGGCGGCCTCAAGCACCCCCACCAGGAATTCCTGCAAATCAACACCAAAAACATCCTGTTCATCTGCGGCGGCGCTTTCGACGGCCTGACCGACATAATCTCCCGCCGCATCACCTATTCCGGCTCCCAAATGGGCTTCCTCTCCGGCGGCCGTTATAAGCCCGATGCCGAAGACGCCAATGTCCTGAACTTCGTGACCCCGGAAGACCTGCTCCAGTTCGGCTTCATCCCCGAAATGGTGGGGCGCCTCCCTGTGGTCGCCAGCCTGGAGGAGTTGGACCGGGACGCTCTGGTGCGGGTGTTGGTCGAACCCAAGAACGCCATCGTTAAGCAGTATCAACAGCTCTTCAACTACGACGGGGTGGAACTGATGTTTACCCAAGGGGCCCTGGAAGCCGCTGCGGAAAAGGCCCTATCCCACCACCAGACCGGCGCCCGATGCCTCCGCTACGTGGTCGAAGAGGCCCTCATGGACGTGATGTATGAACTGCCTTCCTTAGACCACGTGACCACCTGCATCGTCGACCAGGACTCCATCGAGGGTTTGGGCTCTCCCCAGTTGGTCACCAATACCGGCGAAAGGTTCCGTCTGCCCGACGGACCCGCCATCCAAAAGTCCGCCTAACCCCCAACCCCGTTCGTAGTGAACCCCCAATCCGTTCGTGGTGAGCCTGTCGAACCACTGAAGGGAGCCCCCACACCGTTCGTGGTGAGCCCCCACGCCGTTCGCAGTAAGCCCCCACGCCGTTCGCAGTAAGCCCCCACGCCGTTCGCAGTAAGCCCCCACGCCGTTCGCAGTAAGCCCCCACGCCGTTCGCAGTAAGCCCCCCCCACGCCGTTCGTGGTGAGCCCGTCGAAACCACCCCAGTGAGAACCCCCAACTCCGTTCGCGGTGAGCCCCCACACCGTTCGTGGTGAGCCCCCACACCGTTCGTGGTGAGCCCCCACACCGTTCGTGGTGAGCCCCCACACCGTTCGTGGTGAGCCCGTCGAACCACCCCACCCCCCCCCACCTTAACTGGCCTCGTTTTCCCGCAACGCCCGCTCCACCTCACCGTCTAAGCACAACCCTTCCGGCGTCGTCACCCCCAGGTCCTTCCCCAAATCATCCAGCAACCTCCCGCCACCGACCCTCACTTTCCCCGCGGCCACCGCCCGCAATGTCTCCAGAAGCAAGAACGGCTCGCGCCGGTACTCTTCTCGCCGGATAAGCTGGAATAACGGGAAATCCTCCCCCTGCTCCTCCTTAACCCTGGCCACGCTATCTTCCCCCAAGCTATCCCAGTGCGGCCTGAAATCCCCCCCATCGATGGAAACCGTGCAATACGACACCACTGGCCCCCGGTCCACCTCTTCAGTCGCCAGATGAATCATGGCGCCGGTCTTGGTTGCCCGCTTCTCGATAAGCTCCCAGATTACGGACTGCCAGGTGCCAATTGGACCGTCGGGCAAAGCCGGATGCAGATTCAAGAAGGGGTATTTCCGGCACAACTCCTTCCCTAAAATCAGCATGTAACCCGCCAAAACGCAGACGTCGGGCTCGTATCCTCCCAGCAGGTCCAACACCTGGGAATCGTACTCTTCCCGTTGCGCGGCGAAGCGTCCCCCTCTGGCGCGCCGGAACTCCATCGATGACAAAGTTTTTACCGGCAGACCGTACCCGCGTACCAGCCGGAAAAACTCGTCGCTGCCTTCCTGCTCCCCCGGCGCCCGGTTGCTGAAAACGAAGCTGATTTCCGCATCCAACTCGCCTTGGGCAATCTGGTCCTGCACCAGACGCAGCAGACCCCGGGACCCTTCCCCTCGCCCGGTGGAAAACCACCCAATCCTAATCATCCTAGAAGTCCGTTTCTTCTTCCCAGTCCGAATCGTCCCGGCTCGGCGAATCGGCATAGCTCTCTTTAAGCTCGGTAATTTTCAGTTGCGTCTCGTTCAGCAGTTGGTTGCACCGCTGCACCAAGGCCATTCCCCGTTCGAAAACCGCCGTGGCCTCCGCCAATGGCAGGCCCCCCGTCTCCAGCGCTTCTGCCGTGTCGCCTAACCGCCGGAAAGCTTCCTCAAAAGACAGCGTTTCCAGGTCGGGGACGGCATCAAGACCCTCAGGTTCAGGCATAGGTTCCTGCTTCCTCAATCAAAGGATGAATGGTCGGTCCGGGTTGAGAGGAATTGAATGTTAGGCCCCTAAAACAACCTTTCCATCTGCTCCGGCTTCTTGGCGGCCCGGCGTTTCCGACCGTTTCCCGCCGGCTTGCTGTTGACCACCGGCTGTCCCAACGGACCCGCCACCACCGGGAAATCCCCATCAGCCACGGTCACCTTCAACTCATCGCCCGCCGCAACAGATCCCACCCCGGCAACCACCGTCCCATCGGCCCCCTTCTGCACCACCGCAAACCCCCGCCGCAGCGTAGCCGCCGGGTCCAGGGCCTTTATCCGTTGCTCCAACCCAACCACCTGTACCTCGGTGATTCTCAGCCGGTGGCCGATAGTTTCCCCAGCCCGCCGTCCCAGATCATCGACCCGCCGCCGCCAGGTATCCCAATCCGGCAGCCCTCGCTCCAGCCTGCTGCGTTGCGTCAAGACTTGCTCCCGCCGCAACGACAGGTCCCGCGCAACCAACTCTTCCATTCGGGCTGCTATGTCCCCCAATTCCTGGGACAGGAAAAACCGGTTCGGCACGGCCAACTCCGCCGCCGCCGAGGGCGTCGGCGCCCTCACGTCCGCCACCAGGTCGGATATGGTCACGTCGGTTTCGTGCCCCACCGCGCTTATCACCGGAATCCGGCTGGCGTAAATCGCCCGCGCCACCATTTCTTCGTTGAAAGGCCAAAGCTCTTCCAGAGAACCGCCGCCCCGGGCGATTATGATTACATCCGCCCGCCCGTCCCGGTTCAACGCGTTAATGGCGGCAACGATGCCCGGGGCCGCGTTGTCACCCTGCACTTGCGTGGGGGCTAAGACTAGTTCCGCCAACGGATAGCGCCGCCCCACCACGTTTTGGATGTCGTGGAACACCGCGCCGGAAGGCGACGTGACCACGCCAATTACTTGCGGAAATTCCGGCAATGGACGCTTACGCGACTCCTCAAAAAGCCCCTCGTCCCCCAACCGCTGCTTCAGCCGCTCCAGCTCCAAAGCCAGCGCCCCCACTCCTTCGGGCATGGCCAGGTCGACCATGAAGTCAATTGAACCCCTGGGAGCATAGAAACTGATTCTCCCGTGGGTGGACACCGAGCCCCCGTTGTCCAGCAGGTCAGCCCCGGTCTGCCCCCGGAACATGACACAATTCAGTACGGATTGTCCATCTTTCAGAGTGAAGTAGGAGTGCCCCGCCGCCGATACCCGCAGGTTGGAAATCTCGCCGGCGACGAACAGGTCCGCCAGCAGCGGGTCCGATTCCAAGGCCTCCGCCAGGTAGGTGGTTACCTGGGTGACAGTGTAGACCGGCACGGCCTAGCTGACCCGCTCGGTATACTCCCCGGAGCGGGTATCCACCCGGACTATGGTGCCGGGGGTGATGAACATGGGCACGGTTATCCGCAGCCCCGTTTCCAGGGTGGCCGGCTTGTTGCCGCCTTGCGCTGTGTCGCCCTTGAACGCCGGCGGCGTTTCGACCACCGCCAATTCCACGTGCATCGGCACATTGACGTTGATGGGAGCGCCCTTGTAGAAGACCATCTCCACAATCATGTTCTCTTTCAGGTAATCCAGCGTCCCCGCCAATTGCCCTTTGTCCAGGTCGTACTGGTCAAACGACTCCTGGTCTAGGAAGTAGAAATAGCTGCCGTCGGTATACAGGTATTGGGCCTGCCGGTTGTCGATCTCCGCCACCGTGAAGTTGGTGTCGTAACGCTGGAAAGTGCGCTCCACCACCGCTCCCGACAGCAGGTTCTTCATCTTGATGCGGGTCACCGGGGCCCGCTGCTGCATCTTGTGCCGTTCGTAGTCCAATACTTGCCAGGGCTGGCCGTCCAATTCAATAACCATGCCCCGGTTCAGATCGCCGAAGTTGATGCTCATTTCACCCTTCCCATTAACGCTTCTCGCCCCCCCACACCGTGGTACGTAACGGGTAGTGTACTTAGTAAACGGTAATAAAGCCAGTGGCCGGTTTCGCCAGGCAGACCCTTTTATTTCTCCCCAAATGCCGGTTCCCGTCACCCCCCCATCATCCTGAGCCACGCCGAAGGACCTGAGCCCCCCCATCAGCAATTCCGACCCCTCCCCTGTCATTCCGACCGCAGGGATGAATCTAAAATCCACCTCCTCCAGCCAGTTCGCCCCAGACTCATCGTCGCAAACTCCCCCCAACAACAATGACTGATGCGTGAACGACTTGCTAAACAGGTCCCTGCCCCTTCGTCTTTCCCGCGAAGGCGGGAATCCAGGGGCAAGGGAAACGGAAGTTTAGGGATTCATTCACGCATCAATAAAAGACCCCGCCGGTTTCGCCCCGGCAGACACCGCCCGGACCGGGCCGGTTAACCGCCCTTCCGGTCCTCCAACAGCCCCGCCAAAACTTCCAGCCCGGCGGTGTAACTCCGCCACCCAAACCCAGCGATTTGCCCTTGGGCCACGTCGGCGATCACCGACTGACTCCGCCACTCCTCCCGGGCATGAATATTCCCCAAATGCACTTCCACCACCGGAGTCCGCGCGTCAATCAAAGCGTCCTTTAACGAAAACCCGTAATGGGTTAATGCCCCGGGGTTGATGACAATCCCGTCCATCACTCCCCAGTGGGCCTGGATGCAGTCAATCAGGGCCCCCTCGTAGTTGGACTGGAAGAACTCCACCTCCACCCCCAGAGACTCCGCCCTTTTTGCGATCTCCCCATTCACTTGCTCCAGCGTCATCGAGCCATAGTGTTCCGGGTTGCGCCGGCCCAGAAAGTTGATGTTCGGCCCGTTCAGGACCAGGACCTTAGTCATTGGAAGCCGCGGCCCGGGGGTGGGCTTTCAAATAAGCGCTGCGGGCTTCCTGCTTGGTTATGTGAGTATAAATCTGGGTTGTTGTCGGGCTGGA
Source organism: Dehalococcoidia bacterium (assembly GCA_965205495.1). Taxonomy (GTDB): domain Bacteria; phylum Chloroflexota; class Dehalococcoidia; order Lucifugimonadales; family UBA3495; genus CATOSK01. Next base: position 220,312 of record CBDBHA010000001.1, on the reverse strand, counting down.
ATGCCCCAATAGCTCCTGGATTACCCGCAAGTCCGCGTCCCCCTCCAGCATGTGGCTGGCGAAGGTGTGCCGCAGCGTATGCGGATGCACACCGTCCCGCAACCCGGCTCTCGCCGCATACATCCGGACCAGCTTTTCAAAACTCCGCCGCGACAACCGCTGCCCGTACCGGTTCAAAAACAACGCCGGCGACGTCCCGGTGGCCAACTGCGGACGCACTTCTTTAAGATAGCGTTGCAGCGCCTCCTCGGTCGGTCTGCCAAACAGGACCCACCGTTCCTTGGAGCCCTTGCCCCGTACCAGAATCTCCCGCCCATCAAATTTTATGTCTTGCAGGTCAATACCCTGGATTTCCGCCAACCGGATTCCGCAGGAATACAGGACCTCCAAAATGGCCTTGTCCCGCATCCCGTAAAGGTCCCCTTCGTCCGGCGTTTCCAGCAGCCGCGTAACTTCCCGCTTCCCCAGGAATATCGGCAACGGCTTTTCCACCTTTACCTGGTAGCTCCGCCCCGTGGGCACCGGGCTCGAGCTGAACCATCCCTCCTGAACCAGGAACCGGTAAAAAGACCGCAGCGCCGTCAGTTTGCGGGTAATGCTGACCCGGGCATACCCCTGCCGTCCGTCCCGTGCCGAAGTCGCCAGCCAGGCCAGATACCCCCGGATTAGCTGACGGTTCATCTCCTTCGGGTGAATCCCCTCCAGGCCGCAATACAGCCGGAACGACCAAACATCCGTCAGGTAAATGCGGACCGTGTTTTCCGAAAGCCCCCGCTGCCCTTCCAGGAATAACCGGTACCTCGGCAACAGTTCATCGAAAACCTCGCCAATTCCGTTGCCGTCCTCTTGCCCTTGGCCCGCCGCCGGAACAGAGTTAGTCGCCAACTGCCGCCAACTCCTGTCCCCGCTCGGCCGGGGAACCCTTCCACGCGCAAACGGTACACGCCACTCCGTTCTGCCCCTCCGCAACCATCAGCCCGCCGCATTCCGGGCAGGCCTCCGGCACCGGCCTCTGGTTCAGAATCAACTCGCACTCCGGGTATTTGGAGCAACCGTAAAATGGCCGCCTCCGTCCCCGGGACTTCCGCTCCACAATGTCCCCGCCGCACTGGGGGCACGCCACCCCCACCTTGTTCAATATTCGCTTGGTAGTCCGGCACTCCGGGAATCCGGTGCAGGCGATGAATTTCCCAAACCGCCCGGTCTTTATCACCATAGGTTTCCCGCAGGTATCGCAGATTTCGTCGGTTTCCTCTTCAATCCGCACCCGGGGCATGTTCTCCTGGGCGGTGTTCAGGGCTTCCTCGAAAGGCCCGTAAAACTCCCGCAGCATCGGCACCCATTCCCGGTCCCCCTGCGAAACTTCGTCTAACTCGTCTTCCATCCGGGCCGTGAAGTCCAGGTCCATCACCGTCTTGAAATACTCGGTCAGCAGGTCCGTAACCGTCATCCCCAGGATGGTCGGCGTCAAACGGTTTTGCTCCTTCTCAACGTAATTCCGGTCCAAGAGCGTCCCGATGGTCGGCGCGTAGGTGCTGGGCCGCCCAATCCCCTTCTCTTCCATCGCCTTAATTAGCGTCGCCTCGGTGTACCGGGGCGGCGGTTGGGTGAAGTGCTGCAACGGCTCCACCTTCAAGCAATTCAATCCGTCTCCCTGGGCCAGCGCCGGTAGCAGCTTCCGATGGTCGTCATCATCGCTGTCGTCCCGGCTCTCCAGGTACAGGGTTCTGAAACCGGCAAACTTCAACACCGACCCGGTGGCCCGGAAAACATAAACATGGTCCGACTTGACGCACGCCGCGTCAATGTCCACCGTCGTCGCTTCCGACCGGGCGTCCGCCATCTGGCTCGCCAGCATCCGCGACCAAATCAAGCTGTAGAGCCGGTACTGCTCTGCGCTCAACGAGTCCTTCAACGCCTCCGGGTCCCGCCGTATCGACGTCGGCCTTATCGCTTCGTGGGCCTCCTGGGCCGCCTTGGCCCGGGTCCGGTACACCCGCGCCTTGTCCGGCACGTACTCTTTCCCGTACCGCTCCCTGATGTACTGCCGGGCTTCGTTAACCGCCGTCTGCGCCACCGTGGGCGAGTCGGTCCGCATGTAGGTTATCAACCCCACCGACCCTTCTCCCGGCACCGTCACACCCTCGTAAAGCTGCTGCGCGACGGTCATGGTCCGCTGGGCGGTAAACCTCAGCTTCCGTCCCGCCTCCTGCTGCATGGTGCTGGTCGTAAAGGGCGCCGTCGGACGCTGGCGGACATCCCGCTTGGTGACCTCACCCACCGAGTAGGCCGCTCCCTCCAACTCTGCCTCGTACTCCCGGGCCTCCTCTTCCTTGGCTATCTTTATCCGCGCCCGCTGCCCTTTCAATGACCGCAGCGTCGAAACGAAGGGTTCCACCTTGTCCGCCGGATCACTCTGCCGATGCAGCTGGGCGTCTATCGTCCATGACTCTTCGGTAACGAAGGCCTCGATCTCCCGTTCCCGGTCCGTTACCATCCGCAGCGTCACGCTCTGCACCCGCCCCGCCGAAAGACCCCGCTGCACCCGCCGCCACAACAGCGGGCTGATTTGGTAACCCACCAGCCGGTCCAGAATCCGCCGGGCCTGTTGCGCATTGACCAGCCGCATGTCGATTTCCCGGGGGTTTTGGAACGCCTCTTCCACCGCCTGCTTGGTAATCTCGTGAAAGACCACCCGCTTGGGCGGGTCGGGCTGCTTATCCCATCCCGCCGCCGTTTGCAGGTGCCAGGAAATCGCCTCCCCTTCCCTATCCGGGTCGGTCGCCAGGTAAATCCCCGCGGCGGCATCCCCGGCCTTCTTCAACTCGGTCAACAGCGACCGCTTGGCCTGCATGGTCACGTAGGACGGCTCAAAGTCCTTTTCCAGGTCCACGCCCATCTTCCCCTTGGGCAGGTCCCGCACATGCCCCTGCGACGCTGTGACCACGTACTTGTTCCCCAAAATCTGCCCTACCGTCCGGGCCTTGGCCGGCGATTCTACGATCACCAGGTGTTTCCCGGCCGTATTGGGGGCGGCCCCCTTTTTCTTCGGCGCCGCCTTCTTCCGGGTTCCCTTGGCCCCAGTGACCTTGGTTGCCTTTCCCTTGGCGGCGGTAGTGGTCCCTTTGGCTTTAGTTACCATAGACCGGACTTACCTCTCGGACCCGTATGTAGTGCATACAACCCACCTGCTTCACCGCCCCCTTCAACTCCAGCATGGTCAACATGCTGCTCACTTCCGCGATGGGCAACCCTACTTTACGGCCAATATCATCAATATGTAACGGTTCGTGGTCCAGTTGTCCCAGAACTGCCCCTTCACTGCTTCCTTTGGCATCCAGCTCCGGCAACGGGTCCTGCGACAACCTCATTTCTATCTGGCGGGCCACCCCGCTCAGGTTCAGCTCTTCCAACACGTCGTCGGCATTGGCGGCCAGCTTGGCCCCTTCCTGGATCAACCGGTTGGTCAACCTGCTGGCCGGGGAGTAGATGCTCCCAGGCACACAGAACACTTCCCGGTCCTGCTCCAACGCATGGTACACCGTCCAGCGCGCGCCGCTGTTCTCTCCGGCTTCCACCACCAGCGTTCCCAAACTGATGCCGCTGATGAGCCGGTTGCGCCTCGGGAAGCTTCGCGGCTCGGGACGTACCCCCAAGGGGGTCTCACTGACCACCGCCCCTTGTTCCGCCACTCTTTCCGACAACTGCCGGTGCTCCCGAGGGTACACAATGTCCAGACCGTTGGCTACCACCGCCACCGTCCGACGCTCCAGGTCCAAAGCCGCCCGGTGGGCTATGGCGTCCACTCCCAAGGCCAGCCCGCTGACGATGGTAATATCTCTGCGGGACAGGTCCCCCGAAAGATTGGCGGCGGCTTCCCGGCCGTAGGTGGTCGGACTGCGAGTCCCTACCACCGCTATTGACCGCTCGTCCTCCGAACTAAGTCTTCCTTTAACGTATAGCACCGCCGGCGTGTCGCTTATCTCTTTCAACCGCGCCGGGTATTCGGCGTCGTGCCAGCTCAATGCCCGCACCCCGGCCCGTTCCAGCCGGTCCATCTCCTCGTCCCGCGAGACTCGCTCCCGCGTGGAAACTATCTCCCGGGCCACCCGGTCGTCCATCCCAGCCTCTTTAAGCTGGCCAAGCGACGCCCGCCAGATGTTCTCCACCGCCCCAAAGTGCGCTTCCAAACGCCGGAACCGGCTCGTTCCCAACAACCGCACCCGGCTCAACGCCACCCGATACTTAATCTGCTCCATGTCAGCGATGATAGCACAACGCAAAACGGCCAAACAATTGGCCCAGCGTCACCGTTTCCCCCATTGCCCTCCGCCGGTCCCGCTCCTTGGCCCCCACCGAAACCCTTTACGCCGCCTTCATTTCAATTGACATTGGCTTAACCCCGATGATATATTCGCCGTTGACCAAGTAGGTCAACAGTCGGCGAAAACGTGCGCCCCTCTCCCCACTGCCTACCTCCGGGAATCGGGCTAGCGGGACGCCGCAAGGAGTTCCCATCCTTTGGGTCGACCGCCAGCCAACCCATCCTTCGGTCACGTCGGCCCAACCCGAACCTCGGGCAATACTGGCCCGGAATCGCCCGCCGTTGCCCTGAGGCCATAACGCCGCGTATAATCTCACCCACGTTTTGCCTTGCAATACAGCCGGGAGGATCTTTAATGCAAATGCGTGACTTCGTAGTCCGCTTCGCAGGTGAAGGCGGACAGGGAGTAGTGACCTCCGCCGAGGGGTTAGCGCAAGTTTCCACCCAGGTGGGTTACCACGCCCTAACCTACGCCACCTTCCCCTCTCAAATCCTGGGAGGGCCAACCTGGACCCAGGCCCGCATCTCCGATTCGCCTATCCTCAGCGCCGGCGACGATGTCGATGTCCTCGTCGCTTTCAACCGCGAAGCCTACGCCACCCATGCTGAGGAAGTCCGCGACGGCGGGGTTATAATTTATAACTCCAACGACAAGGACTTTGAAGACTTCCAACCCGTCGGTGCCACCCGCATCCTCGGCCTCCCTATCGAAGAACTGGCCAGGTCCACCGGCAACAACCGGGCCGCCAACATGGTGGTCATTGGTTCCTTGGCCCATTTGGTCAATATGTCTAAGAAATACCTGGAAGAGTTCGTCGAGCAGCGCTTCCGTCGCGGCCGCAACGACGACGACCAGATTATTGAGTCCAACATTAAGGCCATCAACCTGGGCCGCGAGCACACCGCCCAAAGCGGCTTCGCCTTGGGAGAACTCGCCCCGCCCCGAATGCCCGACTACCAGCAGTTGATGCTCAAGGGCAACGAGGCCCTGGCCCTCGGCGCCATGACCGCCGGTGTCGATTTCTACGTCGGTTACCCCATTTCCCCCGCCACCACCATCTTGGTCTGGATGGAACGCAACCTGGTCGGACCCGGCAAGTTCGCCTACCAGGTCTCCTCTGAAATCGAATCAATCACCGGCATCCTCGGCGCGGGTTTCGCCGGTAAAAAGGCCATGACCGCCACCGCTGGCCCCGGTTTCTCCCTGATGAGCGAGGGCTTGGGTTTGGGCTGGATGGCCGAAATTCCCCTGGTGGTGGTCGACGTCCAACGCGGCGGACCCGCCACCGGCCTGCCCACTAAGACCGAGCAGTCCGACCTCATGGCCTGCATGTTCCCGGCCCACGGCGACGTAAGACTCCCCGTTATTGCCGTCGGCACCGTCGAGGAAGCCTTCTTCGGCGCTATCTGGGCCTTCAACTGGGCCGAGCGTTACCAGGGCCCCGTCATCCTGATGACCGAAATGTCCCTGGCCGAGCGCGTCCAGAACATCGCCAAACCCGACATTTCCCAGGTCAAGGTCGAAAGCCGCCAGGTCTACCAGGGCAACAACGGCTACCACCGCTACGAAGGTTTCGAGCTCTCCCCCATGCCCGTGCCGGGCAACATCGGCTCTTACGTCGCCAACGGCAGCGAGCACGACGAGATGGGCGACACCACCCACCTCCCCGAGCGTCATATCCAGATGACCGAACGCCGCTTCGGCAAGTTGGAACTGCTCAACGACGGCACCTACGAGACCGAAAACGCCGATGCCTCAGTGACGGTTATGCCCTGGGGCGGCTCCAAAGGCCCGGCCTACGAGGCTTTCCTCCAGCTAAAAGAGGCGGGCGTCGATGTCGGTTGGAACTACACCATGTTCCTCAATCCCCTCCCTCCTCAGCTTTTGGAAGACCTCAAAAAGAAAAAATTGGTCATCGTACCTGAGCTTAACTACCAGGGCCAGTTCTCCTCCATCCTCCGTTCCTGGGGCGTTAACGCTCAATCCATCACTCAGTACACCGGCCTGCCTTTTAAGGTCCGGGATCTAGTGACCCGAGTTACCGAAATGACTCAGTCCCATCAGAAGGAGATGGTCCGGGCATGAGCAAGAAAAACCCCGAATACGACTTCAAATGGTGCCCCGGCTGCGGCGACTTCGGCGTCCGCCGTTCCCTCGAACTCGCCATGATCAACCGGCTCGAAGAGACCGGCGAACCCATCGAAAACAACGTGGTCGTCGCCGGCATCGGCTGCTCCGGCAACTTGGTGCATCTCCTCGAAGGCTCCCAGCCCTACGGCTTCCACGGTATTCACGGCCGTACGCTTCCCATAGCAATGGGCGTCAAGATGGCCCGCCCCGAACTCAACGTGGTTATCGTCGCCGGCGACGGCGACTTCCTTTCCATCGGCGGCGAGCATATCGGCCCCCAGGCCGCCCGCAACCTCAACGTTTGCGCGGTCGTCATGGACAACGGCGTCTACGGCCTCACCAAGGGCCAAAGCTCTCCCACCACGAAGGAAGGGACTGTCACCAGCTCTACCCCCTTCGGCAAGCTGGAAGCCGAGACCGACCCCTTGGAGCTCTACCTTACCCTGGGAACTTCCTTCATCGCCTCCGCATTTTCCGGCAATCCCCGCCAGTTGGCCAACCTGATTACCGAGGGCATGAACCACAAGGGCTTTGCCATGGTTCACGTCCAATCCCCCTGCGTAACCTACAACGACACTTACCAACTCCTTAAAGGCGACGCCCGCCAGGGCATTGAGCCCCTCATCTGGGACGTCCCGGAAGACCACGACGTCACCAACAAGGCCTCCGCTTACTCCCTCATCCAAAAGCGCGGCCTGCCCCTCGGCGTTATCTACAAAGACGAGAGCCGCCCCTCCTTGGATGACCGCGTTAAGGAGACTTGGAGCAAAAACCGCCAGCGTACCCCCCAAGAGTTGCTCGATAGCTACACGATCTAACTCCCAACCTGACACTAACCCAGAAAAAGACGCCCCGCCGAAATCGGCGGGGCGTCCCCATTTCTAATATCCGTATCCTGGCAGCACGGCGCCAACGCTACCCCTGGGTCGAAAGCTCCTCCTCCCGGCGCTGTTCTTCCTCCAACCCCTGGTACTTGGACGGGCACTTCACCAAAATCTGGTCCGTCTCAAACACTTCCTGCGGCGTGTAATGCCCCTCCAAAATAATCTCCGAATGGGGATTGAAAAACAGGTCCGGCATTACTCCCACATAAGAAGCTTCCAGATAGCGGGCCGAGCCACCTTCCTTATCCGCAAGCTGGAAACGGGCAATCGTGGCGCCGTCCACCCTCGTAAAACTCTCTTCCACCAGCTTCCCCGACACCCGCACAATCTGCCCGTCCTGGTACTCCTCCCCCGACACAAACTCCCCCACAGTCAGGAAATACTGCGTGTTATTGGGGAACGCCACGAATACCATGAATCCTACCGCGACCGCTACCACCGCCGCCAAAACGATGAACCGTATCCGGTGGCTCTGACTGGAAATCTCTTCTTCCATCGCGGGGAACGACGGTTGTGAATTGCCGCTGGTCAAGGGTTAACTCTCCCAATTAGCGTATTACTGTGTAACTGTTCAGAACGAATGAGTCAGCCCAACCCAAGTCCCGTCATTCCGGACCTGAGCCGAAATCCAGAACGGTCAGGGAGAAACCGGCGCTCGAATTGTCCGGGGTTCCGGCCCTCAACCGGTCATTCCGAACCGAAGGGAGGAATCTAAAATTCATCGCCGCCAGCCGGATTGCCCCGGACTAGTCATCACAAACTCCCCACAGCGCCAATTAAATGACCCTGCGTCCCTTCCCATCAGCCTAGTCTGACCACCCAACCATTTTATCATCACTCAGGACCCGCCGGCCCGCTGTCCTCTCCCGCCCCATCCCGAAGCTCCCGCACTTCCCTTTGCAATTCCTCCCGCCGCCGCGAGATGAAAAACGCATAAACAAAGAAAATCACCCACGTCACCGCGAACGCCGCAAACAAGAAGGGAAAGTTGGAAGGAGGTACTTCAGTCACCGGGTCTCATCTTCTCCAAAAAGCTAGGGTTGGCCGTTCGCCAATGCAAAACGCAACGTTCTCAAATCATCTTCGGAACGCCGCAACGCCGTCCGCTCCACCACCAGGTAAACAAACAGCGCCAGAAACGCCGCAAAAGACACCAGCAGGACCACCTGCATCACCGGCTCCAACGCTCCCGAATCCGCCAACGGCCCAACCACCGCCGAAGGGTGAATCGACCGCCACCACTGGACCGAGTAGTAAACGATGGGCACATCCACAAACCCCACAATCCCCACCACCGCGGAGTATACCGCTCCTCGCTCCCGGTTGGGCGCATAGCTTCGGATGATTAAATAACCGGCGTAAATCAGCCACAAAATCAAGGTCGTCGTTAGACGCGGCTCCCAGGTCCACCAGACCCCCCATACCGGCCTTGCCCAAATGATCCCCGTAACCAACGCCAGACTCACGAACACCAGGCCCACTTCCGCTGATGCGTGGGCCACCCGGTCCCACCCTGGTTTCCGCCCCGCCAGGTAAACGATGCTGGCCACAAACACCACCCCGAAGGCCAGAAACGACATTATCGCCATCGGCACGTGGAAGAAAAAGACCCGTTGCACGTTCCCCAGTACCGCATCGGTGGGCGCCACCATGAATATCAGGTAGACGTTCACCAACATCAATGCCCCGCCCAACAGGGCCAACAACCTGGCAGGCGTAAACACTAAATCTCTCGTCCTGTCACCGGCAGGCCGGCCGACCCCGATGAATCATTCTTCAACAACATAGGTAAAAACCCACGGACATATTACCAGAAACACCGCATCAAACACCCCTATCAATGGCAGCCAAAGACCCATCTCTCCCAACCCTCGCCCCGCCATCGCCGACCCCGAAACCTCCACCCCCCCAATTAGCGCCGGCAAAATAATGGGGAAAAACAACACCGGCAGCATTATCTCCCGCGACCGGGTCTGCACCGCAATGGCTGAAAACAAGGTCCCCACCGTCACAAACCCCAGCGTCACCAACCCAATCGTAACCAGCAACTCCCACGAAAACCCCGAAAATCCCAACATCACCGCGAATACCGGCAGCAACACCCCCTCAACCGTCAGCATCAACACCAGCGTCGCCAACGCCTTCCCCAAAAAAATCGCGTCCCGGCTCACCGGCGTCAGCAACAGCCCTTCCAAGCCCCCCTGCTCCTTCTCCCGCACAAAGGTCCGGTTCATCACCAGGACCCCCGCCAAAGCGAACGCCACCCACAAAATCCCCGGCGCCAGTTGGTTAACCAGCCGCGGCGTCACGTTCAACGCAAACTGGAACACCACCGCCACCACCAGCCCGAAAACCGCCACCGACACCACCACGTCCCGGGACCGCAGCTCCAGCAAAATGTCCTTCCAGAGAATGACCAAAACCGGTTGCAGCAACCTACCCATCAACGCCCCCCACCGCCGGACCATCCTCCATCCGCAACCGCCCTGCGTCCAAGACCCCCACCCGTTCCGCCCATTCCCGGCCCAACGCTCGGTTATGCGTCGTCATCACCACCGCTCCCCCGGCCCGCGCCCATTCCTCCACGACACCCCGCAGCATATCCACCGATTCCCGGTCCAACCCCCCCTCCGGTTCGTCCAAGAGCAGCACCCGGGGTTGATGCAAAATCGCCCTGGCAATGGCCAGCCGCTTCTGCATCCCGTGGGACAACGTCCTCACCCGCCGGTTCCCCCAACGCTCCAACCCAACCCGTTCCAAGACCGCCTCAACCCGGCTTGTCAGTCCATCAACCCCAAATAAACGGCCGTAAAACACCAGGTTCTCCCGGCAGCTCAGGTCCTCGTACAAAAAACCGTTGTGCCCCACCATCCCCACCCGCCTCCGCACCGCGTTGGCCTGCCGCCGCAGGTCAAAACCCCCTACCAACACCCTCCCCTCATCGGCTCTAGCCTGGGTCGAAAGCACCCGCAACAGCGTGGTCTTCCCCGACCCGTTGGCCCCAAAAAGCGCCACTAACTCCCCCCATTGTACGGTCAGGTCCACCCCCCGCAACGCCGGCCAGTCCCCAAATGATTTCCGCAGGCCCTCAACCTCAATCGCCAAGCTGTTGCCGGATTTTCCCAACCGGATCACCCGAACCGCGTCGCCACGCGTTTAAGCACAAACAGAAAAACACCCGCCAATGTTAATTGGGCCCCCGCCCATTGGCAACAACAAAGAAAACGGGCAACCGCTCAGAATTAAGAAGTCACCCCGACACTAAACCGTCAATGCCGCAAAAATAACCCGTTAAGCCAGGCCCCAGGGCGACTTTATTTCCATTTTTCATTCGGAATCCGTAGCCGCTCCGAGGCCATCCAAAATCCCCGCACCTACTCAAATCCCCGCGCCCCACCCGTCTTTCCCGCGAAGGCGGGAACCCAGATTGCACCTAAGCCAGCAAGCGTCCCTTTCCCTGACAATTCCACCACTTCGCAACCGCCCTGCCGTCTTCCCAGGTCTCTTAATTCTCCCCAAGCACCGCTTCAACCCTCCTCATCCTGAGCCATCACGGTGCGCCCGCCGAACCACCCATCGAAAGATCATCCTGAGCTTGTCGAAAGGGAGTCATTCCGCCCCCCAACCTGTCATTCCGAACCGGAGGGAGGAATCTAAAATCCATCGCCCCCACCAACTTTGCCCCCAACCAGCCATCCCCAACCCCCCAATCATCAATTCTGAAGAGTTACAAAACGGGACGCCCAAAAAAGACGTCCCATCCAAACCTTTCCGTCCCCAAGTTGGCTACGGGTGCTTAATGCTAATCCCCCCATCAACACCCCAGGTCTGCCCAGTGACGTAAGACGAGGCCGGCGACGCCAGAAAAACCGCCAGATACCCAATCTCCTTCAACCGCCCCACTCTCCCCAAAGGCACCGTCCCCTTGGCCGCCTCGTCCCGCCCCTGGAACGCCTCTTCCGACATCTGCTCCGGGTCGGGGAAGCTCCCCGGCGCAATCGAGTTCACCCGCACTCCAAAGGGCGCCCACTCTTGGGCCAAACATTCCGTCAACCGCATCACCCCCGCCTTGGCTGCGTCATAAGCCGCCGACTCGGGCCGGCCTCGGAACGCCGCCCATCCCGAAACGTTGACCACGCTCCCCTGACCCCGCTCCAACAGGTGCGGCCCCAGGGCTCGGCACCCCTGAAACGCTTCGGTCAGGTTGATGTCGACGATGAAATGCCACTCTTCTTCGGTCATCCCCTCGGTCACGCCCCCCGGCAGCTTCACCACTGGCTTGCGGATGGCGTCCCCCACGCAGTTCACCAGCACGTCCAGGTGTCCAAACTCGCTGAGGACCTGTTCCGCAACCTGGTCCATATCGGCAGACTTCGTGGCATCACCGGTCAACGCCAGCCCTTTCACACCCAGCTCCTCCACCTCTTTCTTAACCTGGTTAACCCCCGTAGTTGTCAACGCGCTCACCGCCACATCGGCCCCCGCCTCGGCGAAAGCCAGCGCAATACCCTTCCCAATTCCCCGGCCCCCGCCGGTAATCAACACTTTTTCCCCCGTTACGTCAAATACGTCCAGGCTCATCTTCCTTCTCCTCTCTTACTAAACCCGCGCTAAACCCGCGTGATTCCTAAATTAGCTGCCCTGGGACTCCGCCGCTGCCTTGGCCCGCTTTTCTTTCTCCCGGAAATGTGGAATCACATACTTCCCAAACAGCTTGATGGAGTTCATTACCTCGTCATTGGTCGCGTAACCCGCCTGGAAGATGGGCATTATTTCGTCCACCCCCATGGCCTCAAACTCTTCAATAACCCGGATGCAATCGTCCGGGTTCCCTACGCAGTAACCCCCGCCCGCCAAAAGTTCATCCGGCGTCGGCGGCGTCTGCTGCTGCGGGTCTCCCGAGGGACCCCCGCCTCGCACCGCGCCTCCCTGCACATAAAACTGGTACTCTTCGGGCACCGCTCCCGGATCGACCCCACCCCATTCCAGCGTGAACCGCTGGCGGCTCTGGGTCATATACCAGTTGGCTACCGCCGCCCCTTTCTCTCGGGCCTTGGCCCCGTTTTCGTCGCAGAACCCCATGGTAGACGCCACCACCTGCCGATTGATGAAATGCCCCACCGGGTTGGCGTTTTCGACGGCGGCGTAATAGGTGTTCACCAGCCCCCGCGTCTTGTCCGTTCCCCCCAACGTGTTGACCAGGCACCCCAACCCCAACTCCCCGGCCATCCTGAAGGTATCTTCCTGGGTACAGGCCATCCACAGCGGCGGGTGGGGTTTCTGAATGGGCTTGGGAATCACCTCCCGGGGCGGGATGCTCCAGTTCTCCCCTTCGTGGGAAAACACTTCTTGCGTCCACATCCCCGCCAGGCACTCCAACGTCTCCACCATCATGCTCTGGGTCTGGTCCACCGAGGTCCCAAAGGGCGTTATCTGGTACGGTCCCTTGGTGCGCCCCACACCTACGTCCAACCTCCCATCGCTGAAAATGTCCAGCGTCGCCACCCGCGCTGCTACGTGCAACGGATGGTGCACCGGGGCCAACACCACGCCGAACCCCAACCGCATCTTCGACGTCCGCTCCGCCATCACCGCCAACGTCACTTCCGGCGCGCTGGAGTGGGCGAATTCCGGCAGGAAGTGGTGCTCCACCAGCCAAACATGCTCAAACCCCATCTCTTCCGCGTAGGTCACCTGCCGCACCGCATCCCAAAGGGTGTCGTACTCCGCCGTGGCCGACCACGGCTTGGGCATCTGGAGTTCGTAAAACATCCCAAAACGCATCTTGCTCCCCCTCCAAGGCTACCGGCTTCAAATTGCCCGCAGTGTATTCCAGCCCGGCCCACCAGTCAATTTGCCCCACCACCCACCCCCCAACCCTCAACTCCTAAGAAAAAACACCCTAACCCCGTCAAAGAATCATCCGAGCACCTTCAAAAGTCCATCCAGCTCCAGACGAAAAATCCTCCGTTCGCCATGACCCCCCCGTTCGTGGTAATCCCCACCCCCCATTCGTGCTGAACCCGCCGAACCACCCAGTCCGCTCATCCTCAGCGCGTCGAAGGATCGTCCTGAGCCCCGTCGAAGGGCCAACGGACGGTCGCACCAAACACCCACCACGTTCATGGTGAGCCCGTCCAACCACCCCCGCCAAGATAACCCGAAACGCCTCGCCGCCCCATCCACTGACACTTCCCCCTTGCCACATCCGAAGCCAACTTGCTAACCTGTATCCATGGCCCCTATATCCGCCAACAACCCCACCGTCCCTAGTCCCCAAATGTCCCAATTTGCCCCAACTATTTTTTCCTAGCCTCCCCTCCCCTCTCAATGTCCCGAAATGTCCGTAAATGTCCCAGTTTTTGAAAAGTTTTTTTCCTCTTACCGCCTCGCTTTGACGCTCCCAACCGCCGGGCTTAAGATGCGGAGGTCCCAACCCCTACCTTCACCCCCAAAAACCGGAGAAAAACCATGAAAGCGGTCTACATCAGCGAATACGGCGGCACCGGCGTCCTAACCCACGGCGACCGCCCCGATCCCGAAGTCGCCCCCGGCGAAGTTATGCTCCGCGTCCACGGCAGCGCCCTCAACCGCCTCGACATCGGTATGCGCTCCGGCCGCGGCTACCAGGGGCCCCTCCCCCGCATCATGGGCTGCGACATCGCCGGCGAAATCGTCTCCATCAGCCCCGCCGCCGACACCAACCTCCAGGTCGGCGACCGGGTCGTCCTCGACAACCGGGTCAAGTGCCCCAATTCTTGCGAATACTGCCTCCAGGGCCTCGACCAATACTGCACCGAGCAAAAACGCTTGGGCGTCGACCTCGACGGCGGCCACGCCGAATACATCACCGCCCCCGCAATCAACGCCTACAAATTCCCCGACGACATGAGCTTCGCCGAGGCCGCCGCCCTTCCTCTGGCCTGCCATACCGCCTGGCACTGCCTCGTAACCCAGGCCCAAATCCGCCCCTGGGACGACGTGCTGATTCACGCCGCCAGCAGCGGCGTCGCCAGCATGGGCATCCAAATCGCCAAGATGATGGGCTGCCGCGTAATCACCACCGCCGGTGTCGACTGGAAGATCGCAAAAGCCAAGGAACTGGGCGCCGACGAAGTCATAAACTACCGCGAGACCGACAGCATCAGCCAACGCGTCAAGGAAATGACCGACGGCAAAGGCGTGGACGTGGTTTTCGACGTGGTGGGCGCCGACACCTGGGAAGACAGTATGCTAAGCCTCAAACCCAACGGCCGCCTGGTCATCACCGGCGTCACCTCCGGCGCCCGCGTCGACATGAACCTGTCCATGCTCCAGGGCCGTCCCCTCCACCTAATGGGCAGCGGAGGCCGCAGCCGCCGCACCTTCGCCGACGTGATGAAACTGGTCAACCAGGGCGAGCTTCGCGGCATAGTCAGCCAGGTCTTCCCGCTGGAAGGCGTCGCCGAAGCCCACCAGGTCATGGAAGACCGCAACTTCTTCGGCAAACTGGTCATCGAAAGCTAAGGCACCCTGGTAATGAGGTAATGGGTAATATACTGAACCAAGCATCCAAATTCCTCAAATGGTGATGTCCGCCTTGGGCGTTTTCTACCAGACCGTAAAAATCGGCAACCCGGTCGGGGGCGACATGGTGGAAGTTGAAGCGATGGTAGACACAGGTGCCATCCATTCCATGTTTCCCGCTTCGCTGCTGGAACACTTGCAAGTCGAACCGATGCGGAATTACACCTTCTCCATCGCCGACGGCAGCTTGGTGGAATACCCCTACGGGGAGGCCAGGGTCCAGATTGACGGGGAATTCCGTACCTGCTCGGTAATTTTCGGCCCGGAAGACGACGCCCTTCTTGGGGCTACCACTCTGGAAAACTTCAACCTAATTGTGCACTCAGTTCACCAACGGTTGGTACCCGCCGAGGTCCTGCCCCTGGGCTGGGGCGGCGGCGGGTTCCGGCCACGCTAACCACCCCCGCTTCTCCGGCAAGCTGGTCATCGAAAGCTAACCCGGTTTCCGGCCGGTTCGTGGTGAGCTTCCGGCCGGTTCGTGGTGAGCTTCCGGCCGGTTCGTGGTGAGCTTCCGGCCGGTTCGTGGTGAGCTTCCGGCCGGTTCGTGTGGTGAGCTTCCGGCCGGTTCGTGGTGAGCTTCCGGCCGGTTCGTGGTGAGCTTCCGGCCGGTTCGTGGTGAGCTTCCGGCCGGTTCGTGGTGAGCTTCCGGCCGGTTCGTGGTGAGCTTCCGGCGTTCGTGGTGAGCTTCCGGCCGGTTCGTGGTGAGCTTCCGGCCGGTTCGTGGTGAGCTTCCGGCCGGTTCGTGGTGAGCTTCCGGCCCGTTCGTGGTGAGCTTGTCGAACCACCCCATCCCGCACCTGCCCGGAAACCCGCTAGCCAACCCCCGCCGCCAACGGGTAAAATACGCCCGTCGCCGCACCCCCTGGGGTGATAAACGGCATCCCAAAGGACTATCAAGGAGCAACGCCATGAAAATCGCCCGTTACCTGGCCCACGGAGACACTCACTACGGGGTTGTCGAAGGCAACACGGTCAAGGCCCTCAGCGCACCTCCCTTTGGCGACTACGAAGTCACCGACCACGTCCACACCCTGGACCAGGTCAAGCTACTGGCTCCCTGCGTCCCGCCGAAAATTCTGGCCATCGGCCTCAACTACTCCAGCCACCTCCACGACCGCCCCGGCCCCACCGAACCCATGGTCTTCTATAAGACCCCCACTTCCGTAATCGGCCCGGACGACACCATCATCCGCCCCAAGGACACCGCGCGCCTAGACGCCGAATGCGAATTGGTGGTGGTCATCAAGGACACCTGCCGCAACGTCTCCGAATCGGACGCCATGAACCACGTCCTCGGTTATACCTGCGGTAACGACGTCTCCGCCCGGGACTGGCAGCGCGAAGACCGCAACTGGTGGCGCGCCAAGTCCGCCGACACCTTCTCCCCTGCCGGCCCCTTCATCGTCGACGACATCGACCCCCACAACGTCCGCGTCAAGACCCGCATCAACGGCAACGAGATCCAGAACGAGAGTACCTCCTATCTGATCTTCAACGTCCCCACCCTCATCTCCTACTGCTCCAAGTTCGTCACCCTGGAGCCAGGCGACATGATTTACACCGGCACCCCCGGCGAGCCCGGCGAGATGAAGGACGGCGACACCTGCGAAATCGAAATCGACGGCATCGGCGTCCTCAGCAACCCCATCAAGTTGGAGTCCTAAGACCCCAGCGGACCCTAAAACAGAAAGGGCGGGTGGTCGGCCCGCCCTTTATATCGTCTCGCGCACCCACCTTTATACGCCGTTGACGCTCCCAACCCCGCTCGTGGTGAGCCCATCGAAACAACCCCCTACCGCCAAGGGTAAACCAAGACGCCCTCCGCCCGCTCCCGCGGCCAGACCACCACCTTCCGCTCTCCCTGCCACTGCACCAACATTACGCTTCGCCCCACCTGCCGCCCGGTGGCCGAATCAATCCTGAACCGGCCGTAAAAAGTGGTGAACTCCAACTTCCCCGCCGCACCCCGCACCTCCTTCGGGTCCAAAGAACCCGCCTCCTCGACACACCGCTGGGCCACTAATCCGGCGGCGTAGCTCTGCACCATGGGGTAGTCCACCGGTTGGTCCTCCCCCAGGTGCCGGCGCAGCGCTTCCAACACCGCCTGCTCCGTGGGGCCAAAACTCACCGGTTCAGCGCTTCCCGGTTCCCACTGGCTGGGCCCCAAGAACCCTTCGGCATGGACTCCCAATTCATCCCGAAACCGTTTTATACCCGCCGCCACCACCGCCACTGCGCCCATCGATACCCTGGACCTGGCCAGGCGGCGCGCCAGGGCGACGTCATTGTCAATCCGCCCCACCCCCACCAAAAGGTCTGGGTCCGCCTCGGCGACCTCCGTAACAATAGCGTTCCAGTCCGGTTTCGCGGCGTCATATTCCCTGACTAACACTGTCTCCCAGCCTAACGCTTCCCCCCGCTGTTGGACCCCCCGGCTCACCGCCTCCGGAAATTCCCCAGGAATAGCCCGCACCAACGCCAGCCGCCGGGCCTCTGGTCGCACTTCTTCCAACACCTCGGGCAACGCGGTCAAATACTCGCTCGGCGGCGTCAATATCCCCACCACTCCGCTGTACCCGCCCTCGTAAATATCTTCCGAGGCGCCTCCGTGATTCCACATCACCTGCCCGTGCTCCTCCGCCACCTCTATCGCCGCCTTGGCAAGCACGCTGGAATAGGGCCCCATCAACAGGTCCACCCCTTCCCGGTGTACCAACTGGCGGGTTACCGCTTTAACCCGGTCCACCGAGCTGGCATCGTCATAATGGACCAGGGTTACCGGCGCCGGAGCGGCCGCGCCTCCCACCTGCATCCCCCCACTCCGGTTGACGTCCTCGGCCCAGGCCATCAGACCCAACAAGACCTGACGCCCTTGCTGCCGGAACTGCCCCGACAGCGATACCGGGATTCCCACCCTGACCGATTCGCCACTTCTCATGGCCGCCCCCAAATCAAAAGGGGCAGACCGAAGCCTGCCCCTCTGAAAGTCACTTAAGAATCCCTGGTTATTCCCTGGGCCGGAATATCCCAAACGAACTGGTGTACCCGTGCAGAAATGTAGTCCCACTTACCGGGCCGATCTCTCCGTTGCAGAAGAACCCGCCCAACGGCACGTTGCCCATCATCTCCCGGAATACCTCCGAGTCGTGGTTCGCCTTCCCGTACAGGTATTGCCCCCGCCCCAGGCACGAAAACAGCAATGCTCCGTGGGCCTGGTTCTCCCGATTCTCCGCCGCGTAACGCTCCAACACCGCCACCAGGTCTTGGGCCGAAGTCTCAGCGTCCCGCAGGTGGAATTGCACCAACTGCCCTTCCTTCAGCATCTCCCCCACCGCCACCGCGCCGGAACTTTCGTCCATTCCCATCACGTTGCGGATGAGAAAGTCACCTTGCTTGGGTTCATCAATGAATTCATCCATGACCACCCCGAGGAACAGGGAATTGCGCATCAACCCCTTGTCCCGTTCATCCAACCGCTGGAACATCTCCCGCAGCACGTCCAGCGGACGCTTGCCCTCCAACTCCTCCAGCAGGTTGCGGCTGCTCTTGGTTATCCGCATCGGCCCGCCGATTGGACGGCAGCCCTGCGCCACCACCGTGTCCACCAAGATATTACCGTGCAACGCCAGCCCAACTGCCCCCGCCCGGAAGACCTGGTCGTTCATGAACAGCGCATTCTGCCCTTGGTGCTGTCCGCTGCTGGCCAGCCCGCCAATCTTGGCCGACTTTTCAAATGCGAAGTCCAAGCCCAAAATCAGATTCTGCACCGGGAAGGAGTACGGGTCGGCCAATAGCACAAACTGGGGGTCTTGGCTGGGCGTAACCCCCACCAGGTCCTGCCAACCGTTGGGCCCCGAATCCAAATCCGGCAGCTTGTCCCCTTCCAGATGGAAAGCATCAATCGTGACGCCGGGCAAATTGGCGGCAGTAACCGAGAAGGCCGGTTGCTGCTCAACCTCCAACCCATTCCCGATAATACCCCCGCCTGAACACCCAATGATTACCTTGGCCCCCAGGCCGTCCTGAATCATCGCAGGGATTTCTTCAAACTGTTCCTGATGGTGGGACGAGGCGAAAATAACCGCCAGGTCGGTCCCGGCCTCCCCAAGTTGTTCCTTGACGTTGGAAACGCACTCGGAAACGGCGTCGGTTAAGGTAGTCTCCCCTGACAGCGCGGAAGCCCATTTCATGTCAAGCACCTCCGAAGTGGAGCGGCAAAGTGGTGCCAGTATACCAAGCTTTCCCGTCCCCGGCTAACGCTCCCCTCCCCGGCGCGGACGCGACGAAACCGTTGATACCAGCGTTTAAGCCGACCCTTTATTGAGCAACCGTTTGCCCAAGTCTAGCGTTGGTGTCGGCGCGGGGTCCCAGCCATTGAGCATCGCCAGGTAAAAACTCACGTAGTCCCCCAGGGCCAACATGCTAAGGATTTGGGCTAGGGGCGGTCCGGGTTCTGGCTCCAAGACTAAATGGGGGATCTGCCTCTCTTCCAACAATCTCTTGATCACTTCGTACCGCTTCTGTAGTTGCTCATTGTCGGCGTTGGGCTTCAGTACCAACACCATCTTGTCCTCGTTACCCTCGGCGCCCCGGTCAAAACCCTCCACCGCATTGTGCAGCAACTCAGGAACAGTCTCATGAAATGCCCACACTTTGGCGTTCTCGTTCAACTGGGTCTTCCAGCGGCGCGCCATTCCCGTCAACCATCCGCCCCCGTAAACCACCACCAGCTTGCCTTGCAACCGGCGGGCCAACTCCTTCGCCGGGTTGTTCCTGTCCGGTGATTCCACCCCGCATCGGCAGACTTCCCTCGCAACGGCTTCTATCGCCGCAGTGGCATCCTTCCCGGAGGTCTTAACGACGCCGCATTGGTCCAAAACCCCCAACAGCATCATCAACGTAAAACCCACCGCCGACCGGGGCTCCCCCGCCGCGGACACCAACAACCGGGGAATGCCATAGTCCAGGGCTGCTTGGCCCAACGGCCCACCCCCCGTTACCACCAACATCGGAGTCCCATACCCACGGGCTTGCTCAAATAACGAAAGGGTTTCCGCCGTTGCTCCGGAATAACTGCAAGCCACAAACAAGGTGTGTCGGTTTAAAGAAAAGGGAAGAGAAAAGTCCCTGACCGCAATCACTGGCCCAGCGCGTTGCCCCGCCGCCAAATCAGCCGCCAAATCCCCGGCAATTGCCGAGCCGCCCATCCCCCCGATAACCACCCGTTCCACGCCGCTCCAAGACGGCGGTACGTCGCAATCCCGGCCTTGCGCCCACCCCTCTTGGCACTGAAACGGCAAGCCCGCCAGACGGTCCCTCATTCTGGTGGCGTCCAAGCTCAGGAAAAGTTCTTCCCAGTCCAAATCCAACCGGCCTTCCGGCGGAAGACGCTCTCCACCGCTCATCCCGGCATTCTCATCGGCGTTTCCTGGCCCGCTGGTAGGGACTCAAGGACAAAAATGAAGAGGCTAACCGGCTTCTCGTTCCCGGGCGGCGCAAACTGTAGGCTCTTCCTCCAACGCCCCGGCCCCCATTTCATCCGAGTGCCCATTCAACCCGTCCTGTCCTGTCCCGAGTGGCCCGGCCTGGGCGATGTCTAAGATGGCTTGCGCCACCCGGCCCGGTTCGTGTTGCAGCGGGACCTGTCCGTTGCCCAGTGGGGTCGCGGCCAACCTGGGCACATGCCGCCGCGTTTCTTCCAGGTCCGCCACCACCGGATGGGCCCCTTCCTCTCGATATACGTCCCGGACGAAAGCCGGGACTTCCCCTGAGTTGACTAACGCCCAATCCAAGACCGCCCCTCCCAGATACCGGTTCATCTCCCGAACAAAATCGGAAAGTTTGAACCCGTCCGTTTCTCCCAGCTTGGTCATCAAGTTGCACACGTAGATGCGGGTGGCCTTGGTCTCGGCCAACGCGCCGTTTATCCCCTGCGCCAACAGATTGGGAATAATGCTGGTGTACAGGTCCCCCGGCCCCAGGACCACTACATCGGCATCCAGAATTGCGTCCACCGCCCGGGGATTCGCAGTCACCGGAGGGTCCAAATAGACCTTCTGGATGGGAGGATGAGGCCGTCCCCGCAGATCGATCGTCGATTCCCCCCGCAAAAGTTGACCGTCGGCCAACTCGGCGCACAGGTCGGCCCTTTCCAATGAGACCGGAATTACCTGCCCGGTAATCCGCAGCATTCGGGACATCTCTTCGACGGCCTGCTCCAAGTCCGCCCCCAGCGTGGTCAACGCCCCCAGAAGCAAATTACCCAGGCTGTGGCCATTAAGGCTACTTTCCGCGTCAAACCGGAAACCAACCAACTCCCGTAAAGATCGGTTCGCCTCGTCAACGTCACTGAGACCCAGCAGGCACTGTCTCAGGTCGCCCAACGGCGGATAGCCGAATTCTTCCTGTAGCAGCCCCGAGCTTCCCCCGCTGTCAAACATGGTCACCACCGCCGAGACTCGACTGGTGGTGTGCTTCAATCCCCGCAATACCGCGGAGGTGCCGCCGCCCCCGCCAATGACCACAACCTTGATCCCGGATTCGGGACCGCCGTCAACCGCAGCCATCACACCACCTTCGTCCCGGGAATACGCGAAGAATCCCAAACCAAACGCCCCAAAAAGGCGATGGATGGATTAGAATAAGAAGCGTCGGGCGTTTGCGCCCAATCAGAGGAGCCGGATGTGTCAATAAGGAGGGGAGCATCTTTTCCTTCGGGCAGGATTATAACGAAAAGCCGTAGACCCGTAAATGAACCCAACTCGTCCTGCCCTCCCAGCCGCTTCGGGACCATTTTTCAATATTGACACTGAAGCCCCCGGTAGAGTACCTTTACTTTCTTATAATGGTTACTAAACAGCAGTCCGAACGGCGGGTCCCCAGGGCCGGCAATTCTAGCGGCTGTCCGTATTTCCGGTAGACCCGGCAACCGGTGGCACATCTAAACCAAAACACACAAAAGGAGAGGAGGAGTCCATGGCTGAACAAGACATTGCCTTAATGGCGCACCTGTTGCGTCGCGCGGGCTTCGGAGCTAGCCGCGACGAGATCGAGGCTAGAGCCGCCCGTGGTTACGAGGCTACCGTTACGGAACTACTCAACCCGGAATCCAGTCCCGGTATCGAAGAAGACCTGCTGATGCGCTACCAGCCTTCTTACAACGAGGCCGCGGCCATCGAGACCAACGTGCAGCAGTGGATTTACTACATGATTAACAACCCACGGCAGTTGCAGGAGAAGATGACCCTCTTCTGGCACATGATTTTCTGCGCCGGCCACAGCAAGATTGACAGCGGCCAGGAAATGGGCCTAATGGTAAAGATGTTCCGGCAACACGGCATGGGCAATTTCAGAGACATGCTCTTGCTGCTGTCCACCAACCCCGGCATGATTTACTACCTGGACAACTCGGAAAGCCACAAGGTCGCCATCAACGAGAACTACGGCCGTGAACTGCTGGAGCTTTTCACCATGGGCGTCGGCAGGGACGAGGAGTTCAACTACTCCGAGGACGACGTCAAGACCTGCGCCCGGGCTTTCACGGGCTGGAACATCGCTCCCGCCTACCCGCCCTTCCCTTACGGCCGCAGCGCTTGGCAGTTCCGCTTCGACCCCGCCGACCACGACAACTCGGAGAAGACCTTCTTGGGCCAGACCGGCAACTGGAACGGCGATGACATCATTAATTTGATTGCCGCCCACCCAGCCACCGCCCGGTTCATCTCCCGCCACCTCTACAACTACTTCGTCGGCGACGAGGTCCCCATTCCCTCCTGGCGGCAGACCTCGCCCAAGGACTTGGACCTCATTCAAGAGCTGGAGAAGACCTACTTCGAGTCCGACTACAACATCACGGCCATGCTCGAAGTCCTGTTTAACTCCGAGTCTTTCAAGAACGCCCGCTACACCAAGGTTAAGAACCCTGCGGAAATGGTCGCGGGTACCCTCCGCTTGGTTGGAGACCACCTGGAAATCAAGCCCGGCCTTTTCGACATCTCCCAGGAACCCAAGTACATGGGTATGGACCTGATGAACCCCCCCACGGTGGAAGGCTGGCACACCGGCCACGAGTGGATTGACAGCGGCACCCTGGTTGAACGCATCAACTTCGCCGCCGACTACCTCGGCCAGACCGACCTCCCCGGCGTGAGGGGCATGATCGACCGCCTCATGGACCAGGGCGATAGCCTCAGCCCCGAACAGTTCGTCGAGGGCTGCCTTGACATGGTTGGACAGCTTCAGCTCACCTTCGAGACCCGCGGCCAGTTGGTTGCCCACGCCCAGCGCGGCGGCGACCTTCGCCACGGCTCCGATGCCGACCGGGTCGAGTTCACCCGCCGTTCCGGTGAAATGTTCCAGATGATCGCCGCTACCTCGGAGTTCCAGTTCGGCTAGAATATTCAACCCCAGCGTTCACTAGGAAAATTGAACGGAGGAACAAAATGGTTTCTACCAATAAAGACAATGTTCTGGCAGTCCTGTCCCTCTCGGGCGGCAACGACGGCCTGAATACCGTTATCCCCTTCAACAGTGGTCATTACCGAGATTTCCGGCCCAAACTGGGCGTCTCGGCGGAGCAGGTGATTAAGCTCAATGACGAGATCGGCCTGCACCCCACCATGGGCCCCCTGAAGAAGTACTGGGACGAAGGCAAGCTGGCCATCTTCCTCGGTATCGGTTATCCAACTCCCAGCTACTCCCACTTCCGCTCCATGGACATCTGGCACACCTGCGAGCCCGTCAAGATTGGCACCGAGGGCTGGCTGGGCCAGGCCATGAAAGAGCTGGACCCCACCGCCGAGAACGTCTTGACCGGCGTTAACTTCGGGCGCGGCCTTCCCCGGGCCTTGGCCAAGGAAGGCGTCCCCGTCGCATCCGTCGGAAACTTGGAGACCTACGGCCTGCTCACCGGCATCGACGGCGACGACCAGCGCAACGAAGCCCTTGACGTTTTCGGCCGCATGTACGGCCCCACCATCGGCTCCAACTACGCCCTCGACTACATCCGGCGCACCGGCACCGACGCTCTCAAGGGCGCCGACATCCTGGCCACCGCTCCCGATATGTACTCCTCCGACCTGGAGTACTCCCCCACTTCCGTTGGCCAGTACATGAAGAATATCGCCCAGACCCACCTGGCCGGTTTCGGAACCCGGGTGCTCTACACCACCTCCCCCTACAACGGTTTCGACACCCACGCCAACCAGGCCTCGGCCCACTCGGCCCTCTGGACCGACGTTTCCGGCACCGTTGACACCTTCATGGAAGACCTGCGGCAGCACAACGCCAGCGACAACGTTGTCCTGTTCATGTTCTCTGAGTTCGGGCGCCGCATCGGCGACAACGGCTCCGGTACCGACCACGGCGCGGGCAGCGTTGCATTCGCCGTCGGAGAAAACGTCAAGGGCGGCATCTACGGCGAGTACCCGTCCCTGGAACCCAGCAAGCAGGAAGAGGGCGGCAACCTCGCCCACAACATGGACTTCCGCCAGGTTTACCAGTGCATCCTCGAAGACTGGCTGCACGTGGACCCGGTTCCCATCGCCGGCAACTTCGAAAAGGTGAAGTTCCTCTAGGCCGGGCCCCAGCCCAAACCTAGACCCGAAACCACCTTTACCCAATGGAATCGGCCCAGGGCTGGCAACCCAACCCTGGGCCTGCCAACCACGAAAATAATATGAGGTAAAAGTCATGAGCACCCATTTCTTTGGGCTTTCCGACCGGACTTTTTCCTATAGCCACTCCGTAGGACGTAACGAGTTCGCCGGCACCGGGTTCCGCAACCCGGTGGACATGGCCCTCGGCGCCGATGATGTGGTCTATGTGATTAACCGGTCCTACGAGAACCGCCCCGATGGTCTCCGCGTCACAGTGTGTACCCTCGGCGAAGAGTACATTAGTGAGTTCGGGACCTACGGCGAAGGCGATGGGCAGATGATCTGGCCCACTTCCATCGCCATCGATGGCAAGGAAAACATCTACATCGCTGACGAATGGCTCAACCGCGTAACCATCTTCGATCGCGACGGGGAATACCTAAGCCACTGGGGTGTCTCTGGTTCGGGCGACGGCCAACTGGACCGTCCGGCGGGCCTGGCAATCTCCGGCGATGCCATCTTCGTTACCGACAGCCGCAACAACCGCATCCAGAAATTCAGCTTGGACGGCCAGTTCCAGGGCAAGTTCGGCAGCGAAGGCTCTGGCAACGGCCAGTTCAACCTCCCCTGGGGCATCGCGGTTGACAAGGAAAGCAACGTCTTCGTCGCCGACTGGCGCAACGACCGCGTCCAGCAGTTCAGCGCCGATGGTGAATGGCAGGGCACCTACGGCACTTCCGGCGACGGCATCGGCCAGTTCAACCGTCCCAACGGCGTCTGCGTCGACCAGGATGGCGATATCTACGTGGCCGACTGGCGCAACAACCGGGTCCAGGTGCTGGCTCCCGACGGCCGGTTCATCACCCAGTTCCGCGGCGACAACACCCTCTCTCAGTGGGGCCGGGACAAGCTCCTGTCCAACCCGGACATGATCCGCCAGCGGCAAGTTGCCGCCGCTCACAGCACCGACTTTGACAAACACTTCTCCCACCCCTGCGCCGTCAAGGTCGACCACCAGTTCCGGGTCGCGGTATTGGACCACACCCGTGGCCGCATCCAGATCTACACCAAGGACAAGGAAGCCGTCCTGACCTAGCCAACCCATTCGGGCTTTCAACCCGTAAAGACATAACCGGACCTGTTCTCACAGGTCCGGTTATTCTTGTCCCATTAGGTTGTTTGGGGGTTCCTCCACTGGCGCCGGTGGGAAAAGTACCCTCCGTTGTATCTAGGCTTAAGGTGGGCTGGCGGGCATTCCCGAGTCAATCCACTCTACGATCTCGTCAACTTCCGACCGATCAATAAAAGGTCCCCGCAACGGCATCTTGCCAAAGGTCCCGCAGCCCCGGTACAGCGAACGGACTAGGTGAGTCTCCCGACCGGGAATTCCCGGCTCAATCGACCGGTATCCGTTCAACACCGAGGCTTGCAAGTCTTCCGGCGTCTCCCACCAATACTCGTGGATCCCGGGATAAGGGTCCCGGCCCCAACGCTCGATCCACCGCTCCATGATATTGTCCAAAATCTCTTTGACTCGAGGCCAGTAAACAGGGGTGTCACTCATTCAGGTCTCTCCCGAGTTATCTTGGGTGTTCGTTGACCGATTCCCTTTGCAGAAGTTCGATGGCATGGGGCAATACCGGCTTTATCACTTCCAAAGTTTCTTTAACCCCCCGGGGACTTCCCGGCAGGGTGACAATTAAGGTGCTCCCCCTTATACCCGCCACCGACCGGCTGATCATCGCCATGGGCGTGAATTTCAAGGTTTCCGCCCGCATGGCTTCCGCCAAACCGGGCACCTCTTTGTCCAGAATAGACAAACACGCTTCCGGAGTCACGTCCCTGGGCCCCAGTCCCGTACCTCCCGTGCTGACCACTAGGTCCACGTCGGGAGAATCGGCCCATTCCGCCATCCGTTGCGCGATAACGTCCTTTTCATCGGACACGATCTCGTAGCGGACCACGCCGTATTCCGGCTCGGCAAGCACTTCTTTGATCGCTTGGCTGCCAGTGTCTTCCCGCTGCCCCTGCGACCCCGACGTGCTCACGGTGAGAATGGCTAATCGATACATTTCTGGACGCCTCCAGGCACCATAATACCATACCCTTTTCCGGCGGAAAATCCATTCCGGCCACCCTTAATTGACAAGCCAAAATCTGCCTTATATAGTCACCCCCAATGCGACTGGGCGACGCCGAACTCCAACTGGTGAGCGACGGCACCTTCCGAATGGACGGCGGCTCCATCTTCGGCGTAGTGCCCAAAACCGTCTGGCGCCAATGGGTTTCCGCCGACCGGCAAAACCGGGTAGAGCTCGGCCTCAACTGCCTGTTGGTCAAATCCAACGGCAAGAACATCCTCATCGACACCGGCCTCGGCTCAAAACACGGCCCACGCCGCCGCTCCCTATTCGCCATGCGCGCCGGGAACCTGCCGGCAAACTTGGCCCGGGCCGGCCTCCAACCCCACGACATCGACCTCGTAGCCCTCACCCACCTCCACTTTGACCACGCCGGCGGTTGCACCCGTTACAACAATCAAGGCAGCTTGGAGCCCGTATTCCCCAGGGCAACCTACCTCGTCCAACGGTTGGACTGGGAAGAAGCCACCAAGACCAACGAGCGCACCCGGGCCGCCTACCTCCCGGAAGACTTCATCCCCCTTTCCGACGCCCACCAGTTGGAACTCTTGGACGGCGACACCGAACTCTTGCCCGGCTTGTGGGTCCGCCACACCGGTGGACACACCGCCGGACACCAGATGGCCTTCATCGAGTCCAACGGCGAGAAGGCCGCCTGCTTCGGCGACCTGGTGCCCCAGCCCCACCACCTCCCGGCTCACTACATGACCGCCTACGACCTGTTCCCTCTGGACACTCTCCACGCCAAACGCCACTGGCTAGCCAAGGCTGCCGACGAAAACTGGCTGGTGTTTTTCGGTCACGGCACCGCCCAAAAAGCTGGCCGCATAACCTCCCTGGACGGCCGCTTTACCCTGCGCCCCTGCGCCCCAGACCCTTCAATCCAATCCACAACGGAGCGCAATTGACCACCCCTTCACACTGCATTTTCTGCGAAATCATCGCCGGCAACGAACCCGCCCGGGTGCGCTACCTCGACGAAGACCTAATCGTAATCGTCAACCGCCTTACCTGGGTGCCGGTAATGCTCCTGGTAATGCCGAAACAACACCTTAGCCAGATGCAGATGTGGAGCAGCGGGTTGATGACCCGGCTGGGCCAGGTCGCCACCACCATGGGAGCCATGTATGCTCCCAACGGCTTCCGCATCTTGTCCAACTTCGGCTACGACGGGCTGCAAAGCCAAAGCCACGGCCACCTGCACGTAATCGGCGGCGCCTACCTGGGAGAATACGCCTAAACCACACCAAAATTAGGAGGAAGCCAATGCCGGAAACCGTACTTTACGAAAAGAGAGGCAACGTGGTGATTATGACCCTCAACCGCCCCGCCGCCTTGAATTCCATCAACCGGCAACTCCGCCGGGAGTTAGCCGAAGCCATCACCCAATTCGACGACGAGCCCGACGCCTACGTCGGCATCATTACCGGCGCCGGCCGGGCCTTCTGCGCCGGTAGAGACCTCAAAGAACGGGCCGGCGACAACGAAGAGGGCGTCCAGGCCCGCGCCCGCGACAGCATGTACCCTGACCGCCCCTACATGTGGCCTCAGACCTGGAAGCCCCTCATCGCCGCCGTCAACGGCTACGCCCTGGCCGGTGGTTGGTCCATCGCCCAAATGTGCGACCTCCGCCTCGCCTCTGAAGACGCTCAACTGGGCATCACCGAGACCAAGTGGAGCCTGCTGCCCCCCTTCGGAACCATCCTTACCAAGATGATTCCCCTGTCCGCGGTGTTGGAACTTTGTATGACCGCCCAACCTATCACCGCCCAACGCGCCTACGACATCGGTTTTATAAACAAGGTCGTCCCTGCCGATCAGCTAATGGACGAAGCCATGGCCTGGGCCGAAAACATCGCAGGCAACGCCCCCTTGGCGGTACAATACTTCAAAGAGTTGGCCTACCGGGGGCTCAATATGTCCACCCAGGACATCTCTTCCCTTACCTATCATATGTACGACCAGCTCTTGACTACCGAGGACTCCAAGGAAGGACCCCGCGCCTTCGCCGAAAAACGCAAACCCAACTGGCAGGGCCGGTAGTCCAAACCTCCAATAAACTATTCAGAGGTGTAGCCATGACAACCCAAGTCCAGCCCAAGGACATGACGGTTCAAGCCAACGGCATCAACCTGCACTACCTGGATTGGGGCAGCCAGGGCAACCCGGTGGCATTGCTGCTCCACGGCCTGCGGGGCCACGCCCACTCCTGGGATGACGTGTCCGCCTCCCTCTGCGACAAGTACCAGGTGTTGGCCTTGGACCAGCGCGGCCGCGGCGATACCGACTGGGCCCCGGGTGGCGACTATTCCGGCGCCGCCTTCGTTGCCGACGTCAAAGGTTTCTGTGAAGCCCTGGACCTCAAGTCCTTCACCCTCATCGGCCACTCCATGGGCGGCCGCAACAGCATCGCCTTCGCCGGCCGTTACCCGGAAATGATCGAACGGCTGGTCATCGTTGACATCGGCCCCACCGTCGACCCCAGGGGAGGTCAGCGCATCACCCAGGAGCTGCAAGCTGTCCCCGAGGAGTTTG
Organism: Dehalococcoidia bacterium; assembly: GCA_965205495.1. Taxonomy (GTDB): domain Bacteria; phylum Chloroflexota; class Dehalococcoidia; order Lucifugimonadales; family UBA3495; genus CATOSK01. Next base: position 191,135 of record CBDBHA010000001.1, on the reverse strand, counting down.
ACTCCTTCGAGGCCGTCGTCGCCTACATGGGCGCCCAAAACCGGTTCTCCTCCGACCGTGTCCTCCGCCGCCGCCTCCAATACGCCACCAAAGAGCTGCCCAACGGCAAGCTAGTCTGGCGTTACGACCTCGCCATCCGCGACCAGCGGCGCAACGGCACCTCCGCCCCTGCTGAAGACCTCTGGCCCCTGCTCTCCAACATCAACGCCCCCACTCTGGTAGTGCGCGGCAAAGAGACCGACCTGCTCCCCCTGGAAATAGCCCAGCAGATGGTCGAAACCCTCCCCGACGGCAGGATGGTAGCAATCGAGCGGGCCGGCCACATGGTCTTCGAAGACAACCCCGAAGATTTCATCGCCGCCCTTCATGCCTTCCTTCCCTAGACCCGTTGCGCCTCAATGAAAAGCCCCGGGGGTTGGCGCTCCCGGGGCTTTCGAGCTTACGCCTAATTACCTCCGGCCGGGCTTCGTTCATCACCCTGGTGAGGCGCAACTCTTGTCGCCTTTAACGACGGCCCTATGCTATCATTCCCTAAATCGCAACCGCCGCCACCCAGATCCCGCAGGGAGTAACCGACATGAAGACTTCCTTCTTCCACCTGATGCCCTACCAGAATTTGCCCGCCGATTTCGAGCATCAGTACCGCAGTGCCTGGGTCGACCCGCCCAACAGCCTCTTCGACCCGGAACTGTGCCAAAGCCACTACGACGACTACCTAGAGGAGCTTCAGTTCGCCGACGCCATGGGTTTCGACGGCGTCTGCGTCAATGAACACCACAACAACGCCTACGGGCTGATGCCTTCCCCCAACCTCGTCGCCTCCATTCTGGCCCGCACCACCTCCCAGGGCGCCTTAATAGTCCTGGGCAACAGCCTGGCCCTCTACCAACCCCCGCTGCGGGTCGCCGAGGAAATGGCCATGCTAGACATCATGAGCAAGGGCCGGTTGGTGGCGGGTTTTCCGGTGGGCACTTCCATGGATACCACCCTCTCCTACGGCCAAACCCCCATTACCCTGCGGGAAAAGCACTCCGAAGCCCATGACCTGATTATGCGGGCTTGGCGGGAAAGGGAACCCTTCATTTTCAACGGCAAATACAACCAGCTCCGCTACGTCAACATCTGGCCCCGTCCCCTCCAGCAGCCCCACCCGCCCGTCTGGATTCCCGGCAGCGGCAGCCTGGAGACCTGGGACTGGGTCCTGGACCGAGACTACGTCTACTGCTACCTCAGCTACTTCGGCTACCTGCGGGGTCTCCGGGTAGTTCAAGGCTTCTGGGACCGGGTTGCCCAGCGGGGTGTTGACGACAACCCCCACCGCCTCGGATTCCTTCAGCTAGTCTGCGTCTCCGAGACCGACGCCTCCGCCGAGGCCGAGTACTCCGACCATGTAAAGTACTTCTACCGCAAGATGCTCCGTATCCACCCGCCTTACGCCGAAGCCCCCGGCTACCGTTCCGTCGCCTCCATCCGCGAGTCCATCCGGCCCCAGATTGGCGAAGAAGCCCAAAAAGCCGCTCAAGAGCTGGAGTGGAAAGACTTTGTTGAGCAGGGGCACATCATCGCCGGCAGTCCCGCCACCGTTAGGGAAAAACTCACCGAGGCCATCAAGATGCTGCGGGTGGGACACCTGATGTGCCTGCTCCACATCGGCAGTATGCCCAAGGACCTGACCCTTAAGAATACCGAACTCTTCGCCAAAGAGGTGATGCCGGCGGTGCAGGGCATGTGGGACGAGTACGAGGACCACTGGTGGCCCCAGAAACTTATGGCCCGAGCCCCCGCCCAAGTGGGGGACTAACCCGTTAACCGCTGTCGGTTCGTCGATCAAAAAGGGGGGAATTTCTTGAGTGAAAAGCTAGTTCAAGGCGACCGGATACCCTCGTTGACCCTCAACCTCATCGACGGCACTACCATCCGTCTCCCCGAAGACTTGCCCGGCCGTTACGCCATCCTTCTTTTCTACCGGGGACACTGGTGACCTTACTGCGTACGGCAGTTGGCCGCTTTCCAAGACAAGAAGCCCGAGTTCGACGCGCTTCAAGCTACCATCATCGGCGCCAGCGTTGACAACCTGGAACAAACCCAAGAAATCGCCGCCAAAGGTCTGGAGTTCCCAATGGCCTATGGCGTCAAGGTCGAAGATGCCGAAGGGCTCGGAGCCTGGCGCGCCGAAGACCACCACGGGACCTATATCCAACCCACCGAGTTCTTGCTGGGCCGGGGTGGTGTCGTCTTGGGCGCCTTATACGCCTCCGGCCCCGTCGGCCGCATGGGAGCAGACGAAGCCCTGACTTTCATCACCAACCGCGAGGCCAGGGCCCGACAACAGGAACAACAGCAGCCGGCTTAACCCACCGCTCGACGCTGGGGGCCGTCGCAGCCACGCCGGTCCCCAAGCCTGTTTACCAGCCCAGCATCACCGACTCTTTGCGGGGATCGGCCCCTCCCCGGTAAACCCCCGCCTCGTTGTCTACCACGATGGGGGCAAAGCCGTTGCTGATGCCCCAAGGGCCCACGGTTTCGACCCTGTGCCCCAGGTCCCGCAAAGCATCTGCCACTCCGCTTGAAATCCTCCCCTCCAATTCCAGCCGGTTGGGGTACTCCCGGTGCGGCCAGGGCGATTGCGGGAAGCTGTACCCGCAGAACCGTGGCGCTTCCACCGCCTCCTGCACCTCCATCCCGAAGTCCACAATGTTGTTGAACACCTGCAAATTGCATTGGGGCTGGCTGTCACCTCCGGGCGTTCCCAGGGTCATAAAGGGTTGCCCATCCTTCAAAATTATGAAGGTGCACGGCGTCGTGCGAGGCCGCTTGTGCGGCGCCAGCGCGTTGGGGTTGTCCGGGTCCAACCAGAAGTAACACCCCCGGCAGTTAATAACAATCCCGGTATCCCCCAACACCATACCCTGGGAGAGTCCGGCAAAGCTGCTGGGCGTCACCGAGACCATGTTCCCTTCCCCATCAATGGTGGACAGGTAAGTCGTTCCGTCGCCATCTCCCGCAACCGGCTCAGGCTCAGCCACCGCCCGGGGCCTCCACCCCGTCAGTTCCCCCAACATGTTCCGAGGGTCCCCCGGCGCGTACTCCGCCCGCGCCACCGCAGGGTTGATGAGTGACCGGCGCAGCGCCGCATACTCCTTGGACAACAATCCCTCCACCGGCACATCAACGTGGGCCGGATCGCCCGTGTACCGCTCCCGGTCCGCAAACGCCAGTTTCAGGGCTTCAACTTGCAGATGAATCGCCTGCGGGCTGTTATGCCCCAGGCCGGCCAGGTCGTACCCCTCCAGAATATTCAAGGTTTCCAACAAGGCTATTCCCTGGGTCCAGGTGCGGTTGGTGAAAATCTGGTAACCCCGGTAGGTGGTGGAAATGGGTTCCTCCAAGGGCGACTCATACTCGGCAAAGTCCTCGTAGCTATAAAGCCCGCCCAGGTCCTCCAACGCCCCCACCATCCGACGGGCCACGTCCCCTTTGTAAAAGACGTCCCGGGCCGCCTGAATCCCCGCGGTCCGTGTGCTTCCCATCGCAACAGCCTTTGCTTCCCCTTCGGCCATCAAACTCAGCGTCCGGCCCAGGTCTTCCTGCTTAAACAGACTGCCCAGCCGCGGGGCCTCCCCGTTGGGCAGAAAGACCCTGGCCGAGTTCGGGTACTTTTTCAGGTTGTCCGTCCTCTCCGCGCCGGCGATGGCCCGGCTCAGTAGTTGATAAGCCGGAAACCCATCGGAAGCCAGGTGCATCGCGCTCTCCGCCACCTGGTTGAAGGTCATCGTACCGTACTCGCTCAGCATGGTGAGCAGCGCCGAAATTACGCCCGGGACCGTGGTGCTCAACACCCCTGCGGGGATTTCCCCCCAACGGTCCAGGTACAGGTCAATGGTAGCCTTTCGCGGCGCCCAACCCTGCCCCACCACGGACTTCACCGACTTGCTCCCCCGGTCGTAGAACAGGAACGCCACCTCGCCACCCAGGGTGTAGTGGGCGGTGGGTTCCAAAACGCCGGCCGCCAACGCACTGGCTACAGCGGCGTCTACCGCGTTCCCACCCTGCCACAAGATTCTCATTCCTGCTTGGGCGGTCAGTTGGGTGCCCGCTCCAACCATCCCCCGCGTGCCCCAGACCATGGGCCGGTGGGAGTAACCGTTGTAGGGCCCCGGCGTGCGAGCATGGTTCCCATTCATCATGGTTGGCCTCCGTTCTTCCCGTTTGTTGCGCTCCCACCCTCAGCTTGGCACCAATAACGCATGGGATAGAGCATCGCGTTTGTTATACGCCGAATAAACCGGGGCGGCAACCTGAAAAGCGTAATCCCGAATACTGCCCCTGACCCCTTGCGCTCAATGGCGGCAACCCCCTAACCTTAAATATCCGAACGGCATCTAACTCCAATTCGGCCCCAGTCAAAAGAAGCCCCCTTGCGGCCCAGCCCACCCCCGGATAGACCGAAATGCACCGAAACAAGCCGAATCGTTTTTTTGTTCCACCTCCGCTCTTCCCACTACCCAAAACAGGGATGTCCTTTCACTTCAAAATTCTGCTAATCTGCGCAGCGTTGGTCCTCGCCCTCGCTGCCTGCGGACCTCAGCGGGCCCCCGAGTTCCAAGGTATCGAACGCTGGGTTAATTCCCCCGGCCTGACCTTGGAACAGCTCCAGGGGAAAGTCGTCTTGATAGATTTCTGGACTTATTCCTGCGTCAACTGCATCCGTACCCTCTCATACCTGAGAGACTGGCACGACAAATACTCCCCCCACGGCCTGGTAATTGTGGGAGTCCACACTCCTGAGTTCGACTTTGAAAAACTTCCCGAAAACGTTTCCGCCGCGACCCAAGACTTCGGACTGGAATACCCGGTAGCCCTGGACAACGACTACCGGACCTGGAACTCCTACGGGGTCAATGCCTGGCCCACCAAGTTCCTGCTCGACCACGACGGCAACATTCGCTACGGACACCGGGGAGAGGGAGGCTATGCCGAGACCGAAGAGGCCATCAGGGAACTGTTGGAAAATACCGGGGCCGACTTAAGCGTAATCCAGCCCCATACCGGCCCGGACCCCGATTTCGTCGATGCCGCCTTTGCCGCCGACCCGGCCCAGCGCATCACCAGGGAGCTTTACGCCGGTTACAACCGCAACCCCAGCCTTCCTTCCTCCGCCTTCGGCACTCTGGTCGGCGGAATCCCTTCTTACATCATGGACGAAGGGTATTACCAAAAAAAAGACACCGACATCCTCTACCAGGAACCCGGTGAGCGGTTCAACCACTTCATATACCTTCAAGGCCTTTGGAACAACGGCCCGGAGAGCGTAACCCACGCCCGGGAAACCACCGGCTTCCAGGACTACGTGGGCATCAAGTTCTTTGCCACCAGCGTAAATGCCGTGATGAGCGCGCCCAAAAATCGTAGCATCACGGTAAAAGTAACCCTCGACGGTGGACCGCTAACCAGCTCTCAAGCCGGCCAGGACATCGAATTTGACCAGGCTGGCAACAGCGTCGTTGTTGTTGACGAACCCAGGCTCTACGGCCTGGTGGAATTGGACGCTTTCGCCAGCCACAACCTGGAAATCAGCCCCCGGGAGGCCGGCTTCGCACTCTTCACCTTTACCTTCGGCGCGTACGAAGAAGGGCCGTGACCTAACTCCGTTGGGGCCGTCTCCACCCGCACTGCGCAGGGCTTCCGCGGGAACTGAGACCGCCACAACCCTCAACCCGCCGGCGGCGCGGCCCGGCCGGCAACCCCTTCCCGCAGCAACGGTATAAGCCCTTTGCCATACTCAATCGCGTCGGCAAGTGGGTCGAACCCCCGTAGGATGAATGCGCTGCACCCTGCGTCGTAATACGCCAGCAGCGACTCTGTAACCTGGTCCGCTGTTCCCACCAAACAGGTCGTGTTTCCCGCGCCCCCGCTGGCGTAGGCAATGGGCATCCATAACCGCTCGTCGTATACGTCCTGTCGTTCCGCGAAGTTGACCAGCCGCTGGGACAGTTCCGACTGGAGCCGCGCCGGCTGCCCCGGAGCAATCTTACCCCGGGTAGCCTCCTGTACTCTCGCCAAAATCCCGTGGGCCCGTTCCCAGGCTTCATCCTCGGTTTTTCCCAAAACCGGCCGGACCGACAGGCTGAAGGCCAACTTCCTACCGTAAGCGCCGGCCTGGCGCCGGAGCCTGCCTATCCGTTCTCGGACCACCTCCAGTGGTTCCCCAAGAAAGGCGAAAACGTCGGCCCGCTGGCTGCCAACCGCGACGGCAGCTTCCGAGGCGCCGCCAAAGAAAAGGGGCAAATGCGGCTCCTGGCAACAACGCACCTGGCTGTGGGCGCCCTGGAACCGGTAAAACTCCCCGTCATAGTCAAAGGGAGCCGTCTCCGTCCACACCCGCCGCATAACTTCCATGTACTCATTGGACCGCCGGTACCGGGTGTCGTGGTCCAGCCAGTCCCCGTCCCGCCGCTGCTCCGCGTCGCTGCCCCCGGTGATTATGTGCATTGCCACCCGGCCCCCGGTGAGTTGGTCCAACGTCGCAGCCTTCCGGGCGGCCAGCGTCGGCGCCACAAACCCCGGACGATGGGCAATCAAGAACCCCAGCCGCTTCGTGCAGCCCGCGGCGTAACCGGCGACTTCAAACCCGTCGGCGGTGCTGGAAGAATAGCCGGTCAGCACCATATCAAAACTGGCGGCTTCGTGGGCCCGCGCGAACTCGGCGATGTACTCCGGGTCCACTCCGGCGGGAACTTCCCCTCCCGGGTTGATTCCCCCGCCAAAAACACTCAGGCTCGCCCCCGCGGTGGCCGCGTCCTCCCGTTGCACCCCAATCATCCCAATCACTTTGACCGATCCTGTTTGGGGCCACATTCCCGCCAAACTGTTTTGCCTCGCCAATTACCCGCTTCCCTCCACTTCAGTGAAAGTTCTACCGAAGAGCGGTAAACCGCCGTTGAATGGCCCGCCCAACATTTGGCCCGCTCCAGAAAGTGACGCGGTCCCCACCAAAGTGGACAATCGAAAGGCGCTGGATCCCGGAGGGTGACTAGACCGGCTTTTATCGGCTCCGCGCCGCCAGAGCGTTGGCCTTTTCCAAGTCTGCGAGGGAGTTAACGTTGAAGAAGCTGAGGAAATCCGGATCGTATTCGGCAATCTCTTCCTCCGTCACGTACCTAACGTTTACCTGATCGTAAAACCCGGTTATCCTCAATTCTCCGGCTTTCAAGAACCCTTCGATGGGACCAAGACATTCCTTGGAATATAGGGCGTGAGTAGGTTCGGGACGGCCTGCAACGACGGGAACTACGGCATCGACGCCCTTCCTTAACGACAGGAGGCAGCGCATTAGTTCCAGGTTGATAAAGGGCATGTCGCAGGCTACCACCAGGCCCCAAGGCATCCTGGCGACGGACAACCCGGTGAAAATCCCGCCCAGGGAACCTCCGCCGGGGTAAATGTCCGGGGCTATTCCAACCCCCGGGAGCAGCGGCAGTGCGTCGCCCCTGGCTTGGTCACCGACCACCACCACGGTCTCATCGGTCAATTGGGAAACCCCTTGAATGACCCGTTCGATTAAGGGCTGCCCCTGAAACGGTTCAACGGCTTTGTCCCGTCCAAACCGCCGGCTTTGACCCCCGGCCAGAACGATGCCGGAAACGTTGTTGCTGACCGGGTCCGCCATCCCCAATACTCCTATCCTCGTTGGACTGTTAGCGCAGTACAGCAAAGGGGGGTTCAACCAGATTTCCGGGACCCCAGCGGCGGCCAACCGGGGTTTTGACTAACCCCAACATCAATAATACCCTGGAACCAGTCCGGTTTGTTAAATGCCAAACCCTAGCAGACCACCGTTTCCTGGGGAGGGAACCGATGCCGAAAGCCGCTTTTGTCTACGAAGACGGTCTGTCCCAACACGTGCTTAGAAACGACCACCCCATGCGGCCTATCCGCCTGAAATACACCTACGACCTCTTGCGGGCTTATGGCGCCTTCGACGGCGACACCTCCACCCTGGTTAAGCCCCGGGCCGCGACCCCGGAGGAAGTGGGTTTGCTCCATACCGGCGACTACCTCGAAGCGGTACGCAGCTTGAGCTTGGGGTTGACCGGAGTCCGTCCCGAGCGGTTCGGGTTCAGTGCCGCCGGCGACAACCCCATCTATGCAGGGATGTACGAGGCAGCCTTGCTCAGCACCGGCGCTTCCCTGGTGGCTGCTGAAATGGTCGCCTCGGGTCAGGTGGATGTGGCATTCAACATCGCCGGGGGCCTCCACCACGCAGCCGCCGGACATGCCTCCGGGTTTTGTATCTTCAACGACCCGGTTATTGCCATCAAGTATTTCTTGAGCCTGGGAAAGCGGGTTGCTTACATCGACATCGACGCTCACCACGGCGACGGTGTTCAGGACGCGTTCCTAACCGACCCCCGCGTGTTGACCGTATCAATGCACGAGTCGGGGCGGTTCCTATTCCCCGGCACCGGGTTTGCCGGTGAGACCGGTAACGGCGAAGGCTTGGGATACGCGGTAAACCTGCCCTTGTATCCCTATACCGAGGATGAGCTATACCTTTGGGTGTTTCGAGAAATAACCCTGCCCCTGATCCAGGAATTCGTTCCCGACGTCCTCGTAACCCAACTCGGTATCGACAGCTACCACAGCGATCCACTGACGCACTTGCAGATGACATCCCGTGGGTTTGTCGAAGCAATTGAAGAGTTCGCCGGGTTGGGGTTGCCCTGGTTGGCGTTGGGCGGCGGTGGCTACGACCTCAGCGCGGTGGCCCGTTGTTGGACCTTGGCCTACGGGGCAATGCTGGGGGAACAATGGCCCGACCGGATACCTGGCCCCATCGCCGAACAGCACGGGTGGCGGCAACTGCGGGACACAGTGGCGCTGGAGGTGCCGCCCGAAGTGCGCAGCGACGCTAGGACCATGGCCGAAGAAAGCGTCGCAATCATAAAAAGCGAGGTATTTCCAAAACATAATCTGGGAGGTTAGTCCTTAAGGACTAACCTCCCAGATTATTGGCAGGGGAATTATTGACTTCGCGTTTTAGTTGACCTGGTGCTCCTCGTTCAGCATCTCCTTGGCAACGTCGCCGACATTGGCCTCAATGCAGTCCCGGAGGGCTGAATAGACCGACTTCTTGACGGCTTCCATCATCCAAGTCTCGAACTCCGGGTTGGTCTGATAGCTGTTCTTGGTAGCAATTAGTCGCTGCAACAGGCTCAAATAGTGGTATTGCAGGGGAGTTAGCGGCTGGTCGACTCCCTCAATCAATAACGTACTTTCGTTTCTCACCACCTCTTGGTCTGCGCTCTCTTGTTGTGCACTCATTTCCACTCTCCAAGACTCACCAAATGGATAAGCCGCTTCTGCACTAGGGTTACCATTATATCAGATACCTTCGGCGCCGGTAATGGGATTCACCCCAAACTTAGACCTCACGGAATTCTCCTTCCACCGTCCCGCCTTTCACCCTGAACTCGTAGAAGGAGTATTCCGGCGACCCCTACCCGTCATTCCGACCGTAGGGAGAAATCTAAAATCCATCGCCGCCAGCCGGTTTGGCCCTGGATTGGCCGTCGCAAACTCCCCACACCGACAATGAAAAGGCCCTGCCCCAAACTTAGACCTCACGGAATTCTCCTTCCACCGTCCCGCCTTCGGGCCCGTCGTCCGATGGAGGTGTTCCATCCGGTCCGGCTTCAGGTCCTCCGGCCCCAGTCTGTCCGTAGACCGCTTGGCCTATCTGTTGTACCGCGGTGTTCAAAGCGGCCATCCCGGTCTGCATTTCAGCCACGTTGTTGGCTGCAATAGCCAACTTGAGGGCGGCTATTTTTCCTTCAACATCCGTCTTCAACTCTTCGGGTATCTTATCCGCGTTGTCCTGGATTAGCTTCTCGGTGCTGTAGACCAGGTTGTCCGCCTGGTTTCGGGTTTCAATCTCTGCCCGGCGGCGCTGGTCCTCGTCCTCATGGTCCTTGGCATCGCTCACCATTTGCTCGATTTCTTCCGGGGCCAAACCGGAACTCGGCTGGATGACGATCTTTTGCTCCTTGCCGGTGCCCTTGTCCTGGGCCGACACGCTCAAAATACCGTTGGCGTCGATGTCAAAGGTGACGTCAATCTGGGGCACCCCCCGGGGCGCCGGCAACAAACCGTCCAGGATGAACCGGCCAATGGACTTGTTATCCGGAGCCATGGGCCGCTCCCCCTGCAAGACGTGAATGTCCACGCTGGTCTGGCTTTCGGCCGCAGTGGTGAACGTCTCGGTCTTCTTGGTCGGAATGGTAGTGTTCCGGGGAATCAACGTGGTCATTACGCTGCCCAGAGTCTCCAACCCCAAGGTCAAAGGACTGACGTCCAACAACACAATGTCGCTCACGTCACCGGCCAAAACCCCGGCTTGGACCGCTGCGCCCAGGGCCACCGCTTCGTCGGGGTTCACCGACCGGTTGGGTTCCTTGCCAAAAATTCCCTTCACCTTCTCTTGGACGGCGGGCATCCGGCTCATCCCACCCACCAATATCACCTCTTCAATATTCCCCGGCGAAAGCCCGGCATCGGACAATGCCTGCTTGCAGGGCCCTTCGGTCCGCGTAATTAGGCCGTCAACCAACTGTTCCAACCGGGCCCGACTCAGGGACTTGATCAGGTGCTGCGGACCGCTGGCGTCGGCGGTGATGAAAGGCAGGTTAATCTCGGTTTCCAATGTGCTCGAAAGCTCGATTTTGGCCCGCTCAGCAGCGTCCCGCAGCCGTTGCAGAGCCATGTTGTCGGCGCGGAGGTCAATCCCGGTTTCCTGGCGGAACTCCTGTAACAACCACTCGAGGACCGTTTCGTCGAAGTCGTCTCCGCCCAGATAGGTGTCGCCGTTGGTCGACTTGACCTCGAACACCCCGTCGCCCATGGTCAGGATGGTGATGTCGAAGGTCCCCCCACCGAGGTCGAAGACCGCGATAGTGGCGTCAGTCTGTTTCTTGTCCAACCCATAGGCCAGGGATGACGCAGTGGGCTCGTTGATTATGCGAAGCACGTCCAAACCGGCGATGGTCCCGGCGTCCTTGGTGGCCTGCCGTTGGGCGTCGTTGAAGTAGGCCGGTACGGTGATAACGGCCTGGGTAATCTTCTCCCCCAGCTTGGCCTCCGCGTCCTGCCTGATTTTCTGGAGGATCATGGAGGAAATCTGAGGCGGAGCGTAGCTCTCACCGGCCATCTCTACATGGGCGTCGCCATTTGAGGCCTGCACAATTTTATAGGGCAGCCTGCCCAACGCGGTGGACACCTCTGCATCAGAGAATTTGCGGCCCATCAACCGTTTGACTGAGAAAACCGTGTTTTCCGGATTGGTCACGGCCTGACGTTTGGCCGTCTGGCCCACGTATCTCTCGCTGCTTCGGGGGTTAACCGCCACCACCGACGGGGTCAATCGTCCCCCTTCGGCGTTTTCGACCACTATCGGGTCCCCAGCTTCCACCACCGCCGCCACCGAGTTGGTCGTGCCCAGATCTATACCCAGGACTTTAGCCATTTTCTGTCTCCTTAGTTCTTGGTCTAATTGCCGGTCGTTTTTCCGTTAAGATGATTCCCGCGCCACAACCACCTGGGCCGGTTGTATTACCCGGTCGTGCAGGCGGTAGCCGTTGCGCAAAACTTCCACAACATGCCCAGGGGGACACTCTTCGGACTCCTGTGTCCCCACGGCCTCGTGTTCCAGCGGGTCGAAAGGCACTCCCATCGCTTCAATCTTGGACACCCCCTCCGACTCCAGGAGGTTGTAAACCTTCCTCTGGATTAGCTTGACCCCCTCCACCCAAGCATTGCCGGCCTCGCTTTCGTCGGCGTGGTCCATGGCCAAGCCCAATTCGTCGTACACGGGCAGCAACTTGATTATCAACCTGCTATTGGAATATTGCTGCAAAGAAAACCGCTCTTCGTCTGCCCGTTTACGGAAGTTGACCAGTTCTGCTTGGGCTCGTTGCGCCGCGTCCTTGCTCTGACCGATTTCCTTGCGGGCCTCCCCCAGGTCGTTGCTCAACTCGGCTAGCTGTTCCTCGGGACCCAGGTGTTGGTAATCAACCGCCACCGATTCTTCTTCTTCGATTTCGCCTGGTTCCTGGGGCGAGTTCTCGCCGGATTCTTGGTTCATACGTCAATTCCTGGTTGCCGGATGGTTACTGCCTCTCGCAGTTCAATTTTCCACCGGCAAGTTCAAATTACGATAGATTCGGGTTATTTCTTGTTCCATTAAGGCCCGCGCCGGATCATCCTCGGCCAACCCTTCAACCCGCCGCCGCAGTCCCACGAGATTTTCAACCAAGGTCAGCACAAATTCAACACCCGCCAGGTTGAGCCCCAGGTTGTCCATCAAATGCCTGATGAGCAGGATTTTCCGAATGTCATCCTGGGAGTAAAGCCGCAGCATTCCCACGGTGCGGACCGGTCTAATCAGTCCCAGCCGTTCGTACTTGCGCAGGGTCTGGGGGTGCATTTCAAGTATACGCGCGGCAACGCTAATGATGTATACCCCTTGGACCTCAAACCCCGCCGGGTTGACGCCCTCCTCCGCAGGTTGCGCCTGTCTTTGCTCCTGTCGAGCAGGTGCGGCATTTTCCTGCGGCAACGGCGGAAAATGGACCTGGGGGTCAGTTCTCTCGCTGAGGTCGTGTCTCTGCCTGTCCTGCAATGGTCCTGTTCTCCGGTCGGATTTCTTGATACGGTTTTTATCTTATCCCTTGACACGGTTCATGTCAAGAGATTTGATTGCTTCGCTGGCACTCCAGTTGTTGGAACTACAATCAAGGCCGAGGAGGTGCCGGGATGATCAAGTTCAAAGGTTGTCCTAAGTGCCAAGGGGATTTGCACCTAACCCAAGATATTTACGGCAGGTACTGGAACTGTTTGCAATGCGGATTCATCGGCGAACCCCGCTCCGAACTGGCGAAAGCCCAACGCGCCGCGGCCGTATCTCGAACCGTCGAACGTCTAGCCGCATAGCGTAACCCACCCGGTGGCCGGCGCCGCCCAAAAAGACTGCCCCGGTAATCCTCCCTACCGGGGCAGTCTTCATTTCCATCAATTGCCCAGCCGCCGCAGTGACGGCCGGCCTTATCGGACCGCCAAACCAACCTTACTTGGTCAATTCAGGCCAAAACCGTTCTTCTTTCCAGGGGTCTGCATTGTTGTTATACCCCCGCTGCTCCCAGAAGCCCGGCGCATCCTCGTCTATTAGCTCAATGCCGTTAACCCATTTAGCACTTTTCCATCCGTACCGGCTGGGGATAATCAACCGCAGCGGCCAACCGTGCCCTTTCCCCAGTTCTTCTCCATTTTGCTTGTGGGCCAACAATCCCTCGTCCAACGCCAGGTCAAACGGCAGGTTGGTGGTGTATCCCCCATAGCAGTGGGCCATAACAAACTTGGCTTCGGGTTTCGGCCGGGCCGCGCCAACCAGGGTGGCAAATGTCACCCCTTCCCAGTTGTTGTCCAAGGAACTCCACTGGGTAACACAGTGAAAGTCCGCCGTCAGGTTGACCCATTCCAACTGGCCGAATTGCCGCCAGTCCAGCTCTATTTCCTGCTCCACCAAGCCAAAGACCTTGATTTTCCAAGTGGATAGATCAACATCCGGGGCGGAGCCGTAGGTCAACTCCGGAAATTTGTTGCTCAAAAACTGTCCCGGCGGCACCCTCTCTCCCTGGTCCGGGACGGTCTTTACTTGTTCGGGCCGTTTCAGTCCAAATTCAGGCTGCGCCAATTTTCACCTTCATCGTCGAAAATGTTCGGGCCGTCAGTTCGGGACCGGCTAGGCCAATGCCTTGATCCGGCCGTCCGAGGCCTCCGTTACTTTCCCAATTGCCACGGGGCCCGGGACTCCCTGGGCTTTCAGTTCCGCCAGCAATTCCTCTTTCTTGTTCTCCGGCACCGAGATCAGCAATCCGCCCGAGGTCTGCGCGTCACATAAAAATAGCTGGTCATTTTCGCTCAAATCCGAGGACCATTCCACGGCATCGGCCACGCTCTGCAAATTGCGGTGAGTGCCTCCGGGCGCCACACCACGTTCCAACAGTTCCCTGGCCCCAGGCAGCGCCGGCACCTGACCAAGTTCAACCTCGGCGGTTACCTTGCTGCCGCGCACCATGGACCTCAAATGGCCCATGAGACCAAAACCGGTGACGTCCGTGGCGGCATTAACCCCCACCTTGGTCATGGCATCGGCGGCCGCCCGGTTCAACGTCGACATCGCCGTCACCGCACCCTGCATCACGGCGGCGTCCACGTTTCCCTGCTTGCCCGCCGTCGTAATGATTCCCGTTCCCAAAGGCTTGGTTAGAATCAGCACGTCACCGGGTTGGGCGCCGGCGTTGGTAACCTGCTTGCCGGGTTCCACTATTCCTACCACCGAAAGGCCGTATTTGGGTTCCGGATCGTCTACCGTGTGACCACCGGCGATCAAACACCCTGCTTCGTTGGCCTTGGTATATCCGCCCCGCAGCACCTCCGCCAGAATGTCCTTGTCCAACGCGGCCGGAAACCCCACTATGTTCAACGCCACCAGGGGTTTGCCTCCCATGGCGTAAACATCGCTCAACGAGTTAGCGGCGGCAATCATCCCGAACTCAAATGGATCGTCGGTTATCGGCGGGAAGAAGTCCACCGTCATTATCAAGGCCTGGTGGTCGTTCAACCGATAAACTGCTGCGTCATCCCCGGTCTCGGTCCCCACCAGCAGGTTGGGGTGAGTCATTACCGGGACCTTGCTTAGGACCTGCACCAGGTCCTCCAAACTTAACTTGGCGGCTCAACCTGCGCAATGCGACAGTTCGGTCAAGCGCAATTCGCTGCTTTGCATCGGGTGCTCCATTGTTCTCTTGGATCGATTATCGGCTCGCCCATCCTGCGGGCGGAAGCCACCACAAATAGTAACATCCCCGGTCTCGGTCCCCACCAGCAGGTTGGGGTGAGTCATTACCGGGACCTTGCTTAGGACCTGCACCAGGTCCTCCAAACTTAACTTGGCGGCTCAACCTGCGCAATGCGACAGTTCGGTCAAGCGCAATTCGCTGCTTTGCATCGGGTGCTCCATTGTTCTCTTGGATCGATTATCGGCTCGCCCATCCTGCGGGCGGAAGCCACCACAAATAGTAACACATCGTCTTTCCTGCTACGGGGCAGGGTCTTTCAATTGCCGGCATCAGCAGGGCAACCCGTTCCCGGAAATCATCGTCTTTCCTGCTAAAAAGACTTTGCAATCGTCCTGCCCGCCTTCCGAGGGTCTTTTCATTCTCCCCAAATGCCGCCCCCGCTTTCACCCTGAGCCCGTCGAAGGAGTATTCCGGCCACCCCTACCTGTCATTTCGACCGTAGGGAGAAATCTAAAATCCATCGCCGCCGGCCGGTTTGGCCCTGGATTGGCCGTCGCAAATTCCCCACACCGACAATGAAAAGGCCCTGCGTTGCCATGCCGTCCATCCGCCCCTTCCTAATCATCCTGCCCCTGCTGCTGGCCCTGGCCCTGACCGCCTGCGGAGCCGCCGCCCCCTCCGAAGACCGGTCCGACACCGACCGTGACGACTCCCGTTCCTCCTCCGACCGCAACGAACCCGGGGCCTTACCTACGGCTTCCAATGACCCGCCCGACTCCGAACCGTCCTCCGACCGCAACGCCCCCATCAACGAATGGTGGGGAGTCGGAACCGGCGACACCGGACCCGTCACTCAACTGTCCCTCCAACGGAGCGAGTTGACTGGGGAAATCCCCCCGGAGTTGGGCAATCTCTCCAGCCTGACATCGCTGGACCTCGGCGGCAACCAGTTCAGCGGGTGTGTGCCGGCCAGACTGCAAGGCAAATTAAATATGAAATATTCGGACTTGGGCAGCCTCTCCTTCTGCCAATAGACCGCGCGGCAGCCCGGTTGCCACCCCCACCGCCGATTGAATCGCCCCGGCCCCCGGACTATAATCGGGCTGTGCAGCATCCCCCTTGCATCAGCAGCGGATGCGCTGCCCTCGAACCGTTTTCCTTCCGTCCCCCAACCTGTCAACGGAGGTATCACCAATGGAACCCGTCATCAGAAACATTTCCGACGCCATGCCAGCCGACGGCTCCCCCGCCCGGTTAATCAACCTGGATGATAACCCGCCCACCTGCACCCTGACCTTCTCCAGGATTCCCCCCGACGGGACCAGTTCCCACCATATCCACGAATGGGAGCACGAGGTCTACATCATTAAAGGCTCCGGCACGCTCTTCTGCGACGGCAAGGAGTACCCGGTCAAGGCCGGCGACGCTATGTACATCCCCGGCAACGTTGACCACTACACCCTGAACAACGGCGGCGACGGCGACATAGACCGTATCGAGATCAACCCCCTTATCGCGGCCCAAAGCGGCGGCGCCCAAAACAACGGCGGGGAAGGCACCGGGGAACCTCCGGTCATCCACAACCACGCCGACTTGGACCGGTCGGCTGGGCATGTGCTTTTGGGCAGCAAGGACGGGGTGCCCAACTACGTGATGCTCCACAACGACCCAATGCAGCCCGGCGCCGTTAGCCATGCCGCTGAGGGCGGTCACACCCACCCCTGGGACCACGTTATCTACGTCCTGGATGGCGAGGCCAGTATCGTCTGCGAAGGCACGACCTACGCCGTCAAAGCCGGAGACGCCGTCCTGGTTCCGCCCAACGTCTTCCACCAATGGCGCAACGATACCCAGACCACGCTTTCCCGGGTCACTTTCAACGCCGTCGCCTCGGAAACGGCCGAGCATTAAGCTCCGGATAAATCCGGCCCGGAGAGTCTTGGCCGGAAAGTCCTTCCCTGAAAATTGGTCCAGGAGAATGTTGATATGGAACCCGTAATCCGCAACTTCCGAAACGTTTATACGCCCGAGGGTCCGGGGGCCAGGTTGGTTGGGTTGAATGACAACCCCACCACCTGCACCCTGAGCTACGGGGAAATCTACCCCGGCAACACCAGCTCCCATCACATTCACCAGTGGGAGCACGAGGTCTACATCATCAAAGGCTCCGGCACCCTGTTCTGCGACGGCAAGGAATATCCGGTTAAGACCGGCGACGCCATGTTCATACCCCCCAACGTGGACCACTACACGCTGAACAACGGCGGCGAAGGGGTCATGCGCCGCATCGAAATCAACCCCCTCATCGCCTCCCAGCCCGGCGCGGCCCGCGGCGAAGGCGGGACGCAGGGCACCGGCCAAGCCCCGGTCATCCGCAACCGGGAAGACCTGACGGCCGAGACCGGCAGCCGCATCCTCGGCAGCAGGGACGGCGTTCCCACCTACCTGATGCTGTATAACGGGGCGATGCAGCCCGGAGCGGTGAGCCATGCCGAAACCGACGGTCACACCCACGCCTGGGATCACGTTGTCTTCTGCCTGGAAGGACATGGCAAGCTGGTCTGCGAAGGCCAGGAATACCTGGTCTCCGAGGGCGATGCCGTGCTGGTCCCGCCCAACACCCTGCACCAGTGGAAGAACGACAGTGACCTGCCCATGGTGCGGGTCACCTTCAACTCGTTGGACTCGGCTGCCCACGAGTAAACCAACGTCGCAACACGCCATTGGCGGTCGACCTAATCCGTTTGCCGCCGGTGGCGCCCTTTAAGCAACCTGCCCGCAAAGCCCGGCGGCAAAAACCCAGGAGGACGACATGGAACCGCTAATCCGAAGCCTCAACGACGCCTATAACGCCGCGGACCGCCGGGCCAGGCTGGTTGCCCTGGATGACAACCCGCCCACCTGTACTCTGACCTACTCGAAAATTCCACCCGGCGGCACGAGTTCCCACCACATCCATCCCTGGGAACACGAGGTCTACATCATAGAAGGGTCTGGGACCCTGGTGTGCGACGGCAAGGAATATCCGGTTAAGACCGGCGACGCCATGTTCATTCCCCCCCAACGTCGACCACTACACTCTGAACAATGGCGGCCAAGGCGACATCCACCGCATCGAGGTTAACCCCCTCGTCGCGGCCCAAAGCGGGGGCGGCGGCAATCAGAGCGGGACCGGCACCGGCCAGCCTCCCGTCATCCGGAACCTGAGCGAAATCGACCAGAGCGACGGTCCGGCCCGGCGGGTCCTCAGCCAAGACGACGGCGCCAACAATTACATCATGGCTTACCGTGGCCTGGACCCCGGCAGCGCCGCGCCCAAACACATTCATGCCGGGAAGCACATGGGCTTTGTTATCCAGGGCGGCTGCATCTTAGAGGGTGTGTGAGAAATGGCGTAACCGGCACCCCGATCAGGGGCGACGGCCCTCTGTTACTCGGCGGTACCCGCCGCAGACCAAGGGTCGGCCAGCAGGTCCAGGAATGCCGCTTCGTCCAACACGGTAGTCCCCAAGCGGGCCGCCGTATCAAGTTTCGTGCCGGGAGCCTCCCCCGCCACCAGGTAGTTGGTCTTCCGGGTGACCGAAGACGTCACCGCCCCGCCCAGCGACTTGACCTGCCCCTCCGCCTCCCGCCGGGTCATCGCGGACAGAGTGCCGGTAATCACAAAGGTCAAACCGTTCCACGGCTGGGGAGAATCATCCACCTCCGGCAACTCATGCTCCAGCTTGACCCCGCCCCGGCCCAGCTTCTCGATGACCTCCCGGTTGCTGGGCACCTGGAAGTAGCTGACGATGCTGTCCGCAATCTTCGGCCCAATGCCCTGAATTTGCGTCAGGTCCTCCACCGTGGCGTTCATCAACTGTTCCAGGCTGGCGTACTTTTGGGTTAGCAAGTCCGCCACCTCGGAGCCGACATGGAAGATGCCCAGGGCGAAGAGAATCCGGGGCAGCGCCCGTTCTTTGCTGCCCTCTACGTTGGCCACGATTTTGTTGGCGAGAATCTCCCCCATCCGGTCCAGTTCCAACAATTGCTCCGGCGCCAGGTAGTAAAGGTCCGCCACGTCCTTGACCAGCCCAACGTCGATGAGGATTCGGCACCACTGCTCCCCCAGCCCTTCAATGTCCATGGCCCCCCGGCTCACGAAGTGCTTGAGCAACTCGAAGAACTGGGCCGGGCATGAGGTGTTAGGGCACCGGTGCATGGCATCGCCCTCGTCCTTCACCACTTCCGTGCCGCATATGGGGCACAGCTCCGGCATCGCAAAAACCCGCTCTTCCCCGGTCCGCCGGTCCAGTATCGGCCCTACCACCTGGGGAATTACGTCTCCGGCCCGCTCCACCACCACCCAATCGCCGATGCGTATGTCCTTGCGTTCGATGTCTTCGGCGTTGTGCAGCGAGGCGTTCTTCACGGTTGCCCCGCTGACCACCACCGGTTCCAGCATGGCGTAGGGGTTCAAACTCCCGGTCCGCCCAACATTGATCCCAATGTCCAACAACTGGGTGGTTGCCCTCTCCGCCGGAAACTTGTAGGCAATGGCCCAACGGGGTTCCCTCCCCACCACTCCAAGGGAGTTCTGCAAGGCGAAAGGGTTCACCTTCACCACCACCCCGTCGGCCTCGTAACCCAGGTCATGGCGCGTCTCAACCCAGGTCTGATAGTAATCCGCCACCTCATCCAGGGTATGGCAAAGCCGGTTGTGCGGGTTGACCCGGAACCCTAGGGACGTCAACCATTCCAGGGCCTCCCAGTGGTTGTCCGGGTGCGGCGAATCCCCGGTGTTAATCAGGCTGTATATCCAGATCTGCATGTTCCGCTCGGCGGTCACCCGGGAGTCCAAGTTGCGTATGGTCCCCGCCCCGGAGTTGCGCGGATTCGCATATAAAGGTTCTCCCCGGTCCGCCCTTTGTTCGTTGAGCCGCCGGAAACTCTCCAGCGGCATATAAACTTCGCCGCGCACCTCCAGATAGGGAGGCGGGTCCCCCATCAACGTCAACGGGATGCTGCGGACGGTGCGCAGGTTTTGCGTAACGTCTTCGCCGGTCGTCCCGTCCCCTCGCGTGGCTCCTTGTACCAACGCCCCGTCCTGGTAGTTCAGGCTGACCGCCAGGCCATCAATCTTCAACTCGCAAACCATGGGGAAGTTGTCGGTTTCCAGCAGACCGCTTACCCGCCGGTGCCAGGCGGAAAGAGACTCCACGTCGAACGCGTTTCCCAAGCTCAGCATCGGCTGGCGGTGCTGCACCTGAGTGAACCCGTCAGCCGGAGCGGCTCCCACCCGCTGCGTTGGCGAGTCGGGGGTCAACAGGCTGGGATGCTCCGCCTCCAGCGCCCGCAATTCCTCCATCAGGCGGTCGTATTCCTGGTCGCTGACCAACGGATCGTCCAGCACATAGTAGCGATGGTTGTGGTGGTTCAGTTGCTTTCGCAACTCCTCCACCCGCGCAACAATGTCCGGGTTAACCATGGCAGCCCGCTCCTTGGTAAATCAAACTGTTCCCAGTATAATATTCCCGCCGGTCCCAGGTAAGTAATGCGGGTGCGGTGGTTAACCCGTTTGGGCCTCCTTGACCCTCCCCCAACCCCTCGGCTAGACTACGGCAGTTATCCTCGAGACCGCCCCCAACGCCAACTTCCTCGGTGTTGGGCTTCAAGGAGCAGCCGTTGACTACCCCAACCCCGGAAGAAGCCCGATCGCAAATCGTCAACTTGGTTCGCGACTTCGTCCGCCGCGATGTTGAACCCGTGGCCGCCAAGCTGGACCAGGAGGACATCGTCCCCCACGACCTCATCGACAAGATGAAAGACCTGGGACTCTTCGGCATCACCATCCCGGAGGAGTACGGCGGGTTGGGCCTGGACTACGCCACCTTTGCCAGCATCTTCGAGGAACTCAGCAAAGGCTTGATGAGTATTAGCGGGGCCATCGGCACCCACCACATTCTTACCTACGTCCTGACCCACTATGGCACCCAGGAGCAGAAAGATCACTTCCTTCCCGACCTGGCCGCCGGCCGCAAGCGGGGCGGGTTGGCCCTGACAGAACCCAGCGGCGGCACCGACGTCGCCAACCTGAAGACCACCGCCGAGTTGGACGGGGAAGAATACGTCATCAACGGCACCAAGATGTTCATCACCAACGGCCGCTACGGCGACGCCTTTTGCCTCCTGGCCCGCACCGACAAGACCGCCGACCCGCCCCACCGGGGGATTAGCGCCTTTGTGGTGGAGAAAGGGGGTCCCGGCTTTACGGTCGGCCGCGACCTGGATAAGCTGGGCTACCGGGGCTTGGACACCTGCGAACTCATTTTCGAGGACTACCGCATTCCGGCAGAAAACCTTATTGGCGGGGAGGAAAACCACGGTTTCGGCCAGGTAATGAGCGGGCTCGAAACCGGCCGCATAAATGTTGCCGCCCGCGCGGTGGGTGTCGCCCAAGCAGCTTTCGAGGCGGCAATCCGTTATTCCCAACAACGGGAGTCCTTCGGCAAAGCTATCAGCGAACACCAGGCGATTCAGTTGAAGCTCGCCGACATGGCCACCAAGATTCAAGCCGCCCGTCTGTTAACCTACGATGCCGCCCACAAGAAGGACTCCGGGGAGCGCGTCGACCTCGAATCCGGCATGGCCAAGCTCTTCGCCAGCGAGATTTGTGGCGAAGTCACCATGGACGCCATGCGCATCCACGGCGGCTACGGCTACATCAAGGAATCCCCGGTGGAGCGTTACTACCGGGACGCTCCGTTGATGATTATCGGCGAAGGCACCAACGAAATCCTCCGGTTGGTCATCGCCCGGCAATTGCTTCGGCGCCCCGAATACCAGTTGTAACCCAGCCCAACATCTTGATTAAGGGCCCTTTCGCATAATGCGCATAATCGTCGGGTTGGGCAACCCAGGTCCCCGCTACCGCTGCACCAGGCACAACATCGGCTTCCGTTGCATCGACCTGATGGCCCGGCGGTGGGAAATCCGCATTTCCGAGCGCCGGCCCAAGGCCGTTTTGGGACGCGGACGCCACTTGGACCAGGACATAGTTTTAGCCAAACCCCGCACCTTCATGAACAACAGCGGGGAAGGAATCGCCTACCTCCTCACCCGTTTCGGGGCCAAACCCCAGGACTTGGTGGTTATCTACGACGAGATGGCCCTCCCGGTCGGCAAAATTCGCCTACGCCCCGCCGGAAGCGACGCCGGCCACAACGGGGTTCGCTCCATCATCAGTGCCTTGGGCACCCAGGACTTCCCCCGCATCCGCGTGGGCATCGGCCGGCCCAACCCCGGTGGCGGCGACGTCTCCCACGTAATCGGCGGGTTCTCCGACGACGAGTCCCCGGTCATTGCCAAGACCGTGAAACAAGTCGTCGCATCCGTGGACTGCCTCCTCGTAGATGGAATAGACCGGGCCATGAGCGGCTTCAACTGAGCCTCAGCCTACTCCGGGCTCGCGAACCGCTACTACAGCCCGCAACTGGACTACTCAGGTATTCGCGCCGCTATGTGTAATATTAAGCCGCAGCGTTGGGTTATTTTAGTTGGGCTCGTGGCCGCGGCGTTGATCGGTTGTACCTTCGACGACCTGAATGGTTTTTTCCCTGCTTCGACGCCGCCCCCCTCACCACCGCCCCCGATCCCTGCTCCACCGGACCGGGACCTGTTCCGGTTGACTGCCGAACTGCGGTTGGGGGGCGACCCCAATTTAATCCCCAGGACTATCCCGGCGCGAAAGACCGGGTTGCAACCGGGCCATATAGAAACCCTTTGGTTGGTGGACTTCCTGGAAGAACGCGTCTACCAATCCCAGTTCGAACTCCAACTGGTCTCCCCTCGGGCCTATTGGTACGTGGAGACCGGACAAACGGTAACTCAACCCGACCTGGAACTGGCCGCCCAAGCCTTCGAAGCCACCATATACCCTCGCGTGACCGCCGCTTTCGGCAAAGAATGGAGTCCGGGGGTGGACGGCGACTCCCGTATCCACATCGCCCACGGCGACCTGAAAGGCGTCGGAGGATATTTCGGGTCGGGAGATGAGCACCCCAAGGTTGCCTACCCTCGTAGCAACCAACGGGAGATTATTTACCTAAACAGCCAGGTGTACCGGGTGGGCCAGGCTCCCTACTTGGGAGTTTTGGCTCACGAGTTACAGCACATGGTCCATTGGAATCAGGACGCCACCGAGGAAACCTGGATCAACGAAGGGCTGTCGGAGTTCGCCGAAACCGTGGCCGACACGCCTCCTTCAGATAACGGCCGGGCCGCAAGGGCACCCCAGGTCTCCATGGTCCATTGGCCCTTGGACGACGCCAATGTCGACGCCCATTACCGGGCCGCCTCCCTGTTCTTCCACTACTTGGCGGAGCATTACGGAGGGGACAACTTTCTTCTCGACCTGGTAACCAACCCGGAAGACGGCGTGGCTAGTATCGAGTCCTTCTTGTCGAACAAGGGGGCTCCCGTCAGCTTCCGAAAGGTCTTCGGTGACTGGGGGGTGGCCAACTTCCTGGACGAGTCACCCGGGTTGCATGGCTACGAAAACCTCACCGTTCGGGCTTCTACCACCGGCAAGTTGGACGGATTCCAGGAATACGGTTCAAACCTTCCGCAATACTCCGCCCACTACCTCGAACTCACCGGGTTGGCGGGACCCGCGACCATACGCTTTTCGGGAACACCCATCACTCCGTTACTGCCAACGGATGTTGACAACCAGGGCTGTTGGTGGAGCAACACGGGTGATTCCATCACCTCGACGCTGAAGGCCAATGTCGACCTGCGTGGTCTCACCCAGGCCCAGTTGTCCTATGAAATATGGCACGAAATAGAGGAAGATTGGGACTACGGCTACCTTCAGATTTCCACCGGCAACGGGCGCTCCTGGGAAGTCCTGGCAACTCCCCATACTTCGGAAGCCAACCCGGTGGGCAACAACTTCGGTTCCGGCTACACCGGAGACCTGGACTGGACCAAGGAAAACATCGACTTGGCCGGCTACGTCGGACAGACCGTCCAAGTCCGGTTCCAGTATGTGACCGACGATGCAATAAACGGAACCGGATTGTGCCTCCGCGGGTTAACTATTTCCGGGGATGGCCTCGCCCTGGTTCCCCACTGGCGCGCCGATGGTTTTGCTCTCATCGACAACCGGGTAAACCAGGACTTCATAGTCCAGGTCATCGAACTCGGTTCACAAACCCGCCTCTCAGAAATGCCGTTGGACCAGGATAAATCAGGGGCCTTCACCATAGCTGAGCCATCAAACCTGGAACGGCTCATGGTGGTAGTGGCGGCATTGGCTCCCCATACCCGGCAACCCGCCAGTTATACTATCGCCGTGGAATCCGCCAATTAACCCGCCCTAGTTCCACCATCGCGCCCCCGTAACTCGTTAGCATAAGGACGGCCCCAAAATGGATTTGCAACCCCTTTTGGAAGAAATGGAGACCCTGGGCACTGAACAAAACCGGAAGATTTACCGACGCCACGGTGTTGCCGGCGCCCAGTACGGCCTCAGTTTCGCCAACCTGAAAAAACTCCAAAAACGGCTCAAAAAAGACAATCCACTGGCTTTGGAGTTGTGGGCCACCGCCAACCACGATTGCCGGATTTTGGCGACCATGATCGCCAACCCCAGGGAAACCGGCGACGACCTGCTGGAACGCTGGCGCGGCGACCTCGACAACTACATAATCACCGACTCATTTTCCGGTTTTGTGGGCCAGACTTCCCTTTCCCAATCCAAAGCCGAAGAATGGACCGCCCGCGGCGACGAATGGCCGGGCCGCGCCGGTTGGCACCTGATAGCCCACCTGGCCATGAAAAATCCAGACCTGCCCGACTCCTACTTCCAGGAGAGAGTCAGTTTCATCGAAACCAACATTCACTTGGCGAAAAACCGGGCCAAAGACGCCATGAACAACGCCCTGATCGCCATCGGAATGCGCAATCCCACCCTTATGAAGCTGGCTATCGCCGCCGCCCAACGAATCGGCAAAGTGGACGTGGACCACGGTGAAACTTCCTGCAAAACACCGGACGCCGTCTCTTACATCCGTAAGGCGGTTGCCCGTAAGGAAAGCCGCGGCAAGAAAAGTTAACCCCGGTGGGATTGGTTCCACCGGGGTTGAAGAATGCTGGATTTTGGAGCCCCCGCTAAAGGATTGGCAGGTAGTGGGACACCTCGTAGTCTGTAACGGTGGCCCGGTACTCTTCCCACTCCATGGTCTTGTTGCGGATTAGGCTGGCGAAGACGTGATCGCCCAATACCTCCCGCAACAAATCACTCTCCTCCGCTAATGCCAAAGCCCCGCCCAAGCTGCCCGGCAGGGTCTTGATGCCCCGGGCCAACCGCTCTTCATTGGTCATGCTGAAAACGTCGCCGTCCGCCGCCTGAGCCAGGGGATATTCTTCTTCAATCCCCTTTATTCCGGCGGCCAGCATCACGCTGAAGGCTAGATAGGGGTTGCAGGCCGGGTCTGGGGCCCGGTATTCAATCCGTACCGAGCTTTCATAACCCGGTTTGAACGCGGGCACCCTTACCAAGCTGGGCCGGTAGACGTTGGCCCAGGAAATGTAGACCGGGGCTTCGTAACCGGGAACCAACCGTTTGTAAGAGTTCACCCACTGGTTGGTTACCAGGGTAATTTCGGGAGCGTGGCGCAGTAGACCGGCAATAAACCGCCGCCCCGCCGTGGACATATGGTACTCGTCTTCCGGGTCGTAAAAGGCATTCTGGTCTCCCCGGAACAACGACTGGTGGATGTGCATCCCAGACCCGTTCATGCCGGAGAAGGGTTTGGGCATGAATGAAGCGTAAGCGTCCCGCAGTTGCGCCAGCTCCTTGATCACCAGCTTGGCTGTCATCACATTGTCGGCCATGGTCAAGGCGTCGGTGTACTGCAAATCTATTTCGTGTTGGCTGTGCGCCCCTTCGTGGTGGGAGTACTTGACCGGAATACCCATCTCGGAAAGGTTCAAAACCGTATCCCGGCGCAGGTCCGCCGCCGGTTGGCTGGACTGCTGATCGTAATACCCGAATCGGTCCAACGGTTTCGGGTCTTGTGCGTCCTTCAGGTAGAAGAACTCCAGCTCCGGCCCCACGTAATAGGTGTAACCCAGCTTGGCAACCCGTTCCAAATTCCGCTTCAGAATATTGCGCGGGTCTCCAGTAAACGACTGCCCGTCGGGGCTGCAAATGTCGCAGAACATCCGGGCCACCGCATTTTGCCGGGGCCGCCACGGCAGGATGGTGAAGGTAGTGGGGTCAGGGAAGGCCCTCATGTCGTTTTCGTTCATGCGGGCAAACCCCTCGATGGCCGAACCGTCGAACCCGACCCCCCGTTCGATGGCATCTTCCAAGTCGTCTATGTTTATGGCAAACCCTTTCAGGTTCCCCAGTATGTCGGTAAACCAAAGACGGATGAACTTGACGTCGTTGTCTCTGGCGCTGCGGAGGACAAATTCGCGTTCCGCGGCACGGTCGTCGGTCATCATAATTCCTTCACCCCGGGAGAATTGCAATCATTTTAGTCCATCGCCCGGCTCCAGGGAAACGGTGGGAATGCTCCGCAAGAACCCCCCGGCCGCCCCACGCGCCAAGGAACAAGCAAACGCCGCCCGGTGAGGCGACGTTTGACTTCAACACAGTTGCGATCACTCTAGGCCGAGGCAGCCCCACAGACCGATTCAAGGATCAGCCGGGTAACCACGTAGGGGTCGCAGTTGGCATTGGGCCGCCGGTCTTCAATGTAACCCTTGCCTTCCCGGGCCACCTGCCAGGGAATCCGCACCGAAGCCCCCCGGTCCGAGACGCCGTACCGAAACTCGGTGTAGGCGCAGGTCTCGTGAAGACCGGTCAACCGCTCTTCAATCCGGTGCCCGTAGTTCACGATATGCTTGTCATGGTTGACCGCCAGGGCCTCGGCGGCAGCGACGCAAGCATCGTAATTCTCCCGCATCTGGTTGGTGGAGAAGTTGCAATGCGCCCCGGCGCCGTTCCAGTCCCCTCGGACCGGCTTCGGGTCCAGAGTGGCGCTGACATCGTACTTTTCGCCAATGCGGTACAGCAGCCAGCGCGCCACCCACAGGTGGTCGCTGACGGCGGGAGTGCCGATGGGACCAATCTGGAACTCCCACTGCCCAGGCATGACCTCGCCGTTGATGCCGGCGATTTGCAGGCCGGCGGTCAGGCAGGCGTCCATGTGCTCTTCGACGATTGGACGGCCAAAGACCTCGTCGATGCCAACCCCGCAGTAGTAGCCGCCCTGAGGCGGAGGGAAACCGTTTTCCGGGAATCCCAAAGGCCGCGCGCCTTTGAAGTAGGTGTATTCCTGCTCAATCCCAAACCAGGTATCAAAATCGGCGTACTTCTTCGACATCTCGGCGCAAGCTGCCCGGGTATTGGAAGGATGCGGCGTCATATCGGTCAGCAAGACCTCACACAAGACCAGCTTGTTATCGCCTCCCCGAACCGGGTCCGGGCAAACAAAGACTGGGTTCAATACGCAGTCCGAGGCTTCTCCCGGGGCCTGGTTCGTACTCGAACCGTCAAATCCCCAGATAGGAGGCTCCTCTCCCACCGGAACGATCTTTCCCTTCGACCGCAGCTTGGCGGTGGGTTCCGAACCGTCAACCCAAATGTACTCTGCCTTGTAGTAACTCATAACTCAAACCTCGCGAGTTTTAATTTTGTGTCCTTTATAGGGGACCGGCCGGGCCTTCTTGGCCTATTAAGCGACGTAAGCTCCCTCTCCGTGCTGGGACGCATCCAAGCCTGCCTCCTCCTCCCGGTCAACCACTCGGAGCCCGATGGTGTACTTCAAAGCCAGCAGAATGATGGAAGTGACCACGAAGGACCAACCAATCGCTGCTCCAATGCCAACTAACTGGTACAAGATTTGTTCGCCGCGGCTCACGCTGAGAGCCCCGAACCCAACTCCCACGAAGAGCCCGGTGGCTAGCGCGCCCCAGGCCCCGCCAATGCCGTGTACCCCCCACACCGCCAGGGCGTCGTCAACTTTAAGCTTGAGCAGCAACTCGATAGCGCCGTAGCAGATGACCCCGGCTCCAACTCCAATTATCAACGCCGGCATCGCCCCAACAAACCCGGCTGCCGGGGTAATGGCAACCAGGCCCGCCACCGCTCCGGAAGCGGCTCCTATGACGCTGGGTTTCTTCCCGAATATCCACGACATCGCCACCCATCCCAGCACCGCCGCGGCAGCAGCGGTGTTGGTGACCACGAAAGCGTTGGTAGCTACTCCGTCGGCGGCCAGTGCGCTGCCCGCGTTGAACCCAAACCACCCAAACCAAAGCAGACCGGCTCCCAAAACAACCATCGGGATGTTGTGGGGCGGCATCGGTTGTTCCCCAAACCCCAAACGCTTACCCACTATGAGGGCAGCGGCCAACGCGGCGAACCCGGAGTTTATATGCACCACCGTGCCGCCGGCGAAGTCCAGGGCTCCCAGGTTGCCCAGCCAACCGTTGTCGCCCCAAACCCAGTGGGCCATGGGAGCATAAACAATCGTTACCCATAACACGGTAAAGATGATGTAGGCGCTAAATTTCATCCGCTCGGCAAACGCCCCGGTGATCAGCGCCGGCGTGATGATGGCGAACATCGCCTGGAAAATCATGAAGACTTGGTGCGGTATGTTGTCGGCGTAGGGCCCCGGTTCGGTCGCGCTGACTCCTGCCAAGCCGAACCAGGACAAGTCCCCCACCAGACCCAAGCCTCCTAGGTCCGGGCCAAAGGCCAGGCTGTAACCCCACAACACCCAGACAACCCCCACCAGCCCAATGGACATGAAGCTGAACATGATGGTGGCGTTGGCATTCTTCCGGCGGACCAGCCCACCATAGAAAAAGGCCAGGCCCGGCGTCATTAGCAAAACGAGCGCCGACGATGCCAATATCCAGCCTATATCTCCGTTGTTCATAACATACTACTCCTCTCCTCCATGCCGCGCGGCCCACCTCGTTTGGTTGCCGCTTTCTCCGGGTACTCTTTCCCGACGCCCCCTTTAACGTATACAGCCCATGCAGATGGCGGAGGCCATGAAACATGGGCTTTGTGGCCGATACGCTAAGGAGTTCCCGCCGGGCAAGCTAAAGGGACTATTTCTTGAGGAACTTATGGGGCAGGGCCACCCAAAGAGCGAACAGGCCTACGAATGTGGCGCCGGCAGCTACCATTTCCATTTTGGGGCACCCTCCCGCTTCCAAGCTATGAGCCTATCTTGCAGGGAATGTGTTACACGCTTTTTACTAACTTGTTAAATTTTTGTTACAAGTTAATAAGTTGATGCGCGGAAGACAACAAAGGACCGAGGACACTCAAGGTCCCCGGTCTCCGCTTAGAGCCGATTTATGATGGAGAATTTACTTCTTGATGAAGATTCTGGGAAGGACAACCCACAAACTAAAGAGTCCTACAAATGCTCCGGCGGCGGCCAAGACTTCCATGATTCCAGGTCCCTCCCACTACGTTTAACTTGATAGTGCTATTTTGCCGCCGACTTGTTACAAAACATTTTCGGATATGTTAACCCTATGTTACGTCCTTATGACTTTTAAGTTACAAACCACCCCGCACGAAGGCCCCTCAAGCTCATTCGGACCCAGGATACAGGGACCAGCCCGTCCGCCCAGTGTCGGTCACTTGAAACAAATGCCCCTCGGTGGTGGTTACGAACAGGCTCCGCATCTCCGGGCCCCCAAAACAACAGTTGGTAGGTTCCTCCGCCGGCACCGGGTGGGTCTCCAACACCCGACCCCCGGGCGAAAATACATAAACCAACGCGCCAGGTCCGTTCCTGCCGGACCCGCCGCAGGCCACTATATTGCCCTCGGTGTCCACGCAAATCCCGCTAATTCCCGGTTGTGCGCCGTTGTAGTCCGACCCGAAACTGTGCAGCGCCGCCGGCCGGCCCAGTGCCCGGTCGCTTAGGATCGGGTATGCCCGCAACTCCCGTGGCAGCGACGGATCCTCGTTGTTTTCAGAGACGTACAAAGTCCCGCCGTCCGGAGAAATGGCGATCGCGGTGGGAGCGGTGGTGTCGTGCGTCATCCGCCGCAAATGGGCGTGGCGGTCGGCGGACTCCATCAACAGCACCGAAGTATGCTCAATGGTGTAGGGCTCCAGTTCGTGGTCTCGTAATCCCCCTGGCACCGGCGGCCCCCCCGCTGAATCGGTGAACCAGATCCGCCCTGCCTGGTCCGCCACCAGGTCTCTGGGCTGGTGATGGAACTTTCCTTCAATCCGGTAGGCCAACGGGGTACACGACCCATCCGGGTTGAACCTCACCAACCGCCGGCAGATGCTCTGGGAGCCGTAAAGAGCGCCTTTCGCATCGAAAGCCAGCACCGCGGTACGGTGGGTAAACTTCCGCTCCACGGTGATCGCCCCGGATTCCGGGTTGAACCGTAAAATGCAGTTATCCGCCGAGCTGGTCTGCTGGACCAATCTGGTGAACCACAACCCGGCCCCGTCCCACGCCGGACCGTCCGTTGGAGAACCGTAGGGCCCGGCAACCAACTTGAACTCCCAATCGTCCATTAGCTGCCCCCCTTGCCCGCCCTGGGATAAGTCGGAATGCCTGGAACGTTAACCCGCGTCCGGAGAATGGTGCTGCGGGTGGTGAAATAAATCGTCCTCATGTCGTCATCGCCGAAGGTAAAATTAGCGCAATGTTCCGGGGTCAAGATGCGGCCCAACGGGTTCCCTTGCGGGTCCATGACCCAAACTCCGCCAGGACCGGTGCAGTAAACGTTGCCCAACGAGTCCGTCTTCATTCCGTCCGGGGCCCCCGGATCGGCCCCTTCCATCTGGCAGAACATCCGCCCATTTGACACCGTGCCATCGGGCTCCACGTCAAAGACCCGTATGTGCAGCCGGGGCGTGTCGTTGACGTACAACAACGACTCTCCCGGGGAGAAGCACAGGCCGTTGGGGTTGGCGAAGTCGTCCAACAGCAGGGTTAGGGCTCCGTTTTCCGGGTCCAGGCGATAAACAGCCTCGTACTCGCAGTATTTCTGGACATCTTCGCAGTCCATTCCAACGTTGCGGATACCATTCGACGGGTCGGTAAAATAGATGGACCCGTCCGACTTGCAAACGATGTCGTTAGGAGTGTTTAGCTTCACTCCGTTGGCATGGGTAGCCAGAACGGTGGTTGAACCGTCATGCTCCAACCGCCAAACGTTCCGGCTGCTCCAACCAGCAACCAACAGCCGCCCTTCCAGGTCATAGGTCATGCCGTCGGCCTTGCCCGAGGGACTCATAAAGACGCTGGTCCCCACCCCAGGCACATACTTATAAATGGCGTCGCCAATAATCTCGGTCCAGACCAGGTACCCTTCCTTGCCGTTCCAAACCGGCCCTTCCGTGAAGGTAAACCCCCCGGCCACCCGCTCCAAAGCGGCTCCCTCCGGCACCAGGTCCCTGAACCCGTGAGCAAATTGTTCTGTCGACATAGAGAATCCCTGCTTCGTGGCCGGAACTATCCGGCTTAAGTTTCGCAGCGATTCTAGGCAGGGTCGCCAGAGGTGTCAAGAAGCAACTTCCAAGCATAACCTCAACCCACCCTGACAATTGCCCCTTGCCAATTCCGAGGACAATTTGCCATGCTGTTTATAGGCAACCCCTCGCCTCGCCCGGAAACCTTAATTTGATCTCTATGCCTCCGACATAATGGACCGAAATGGACCGAATAAAAAAGTTAACCTGTCCGCCCCACCATGTCTCCCCACCAAAGCAGGCATAATGTCTCGAAATGTCGCCAATTGTCCCAACGTTTTCAAACCCAAACGCAACGAGAACTCTGCGTTGCTGGGGCCAAACGGTCCAGTTTCCCCGCAATCGTGCAACATCGCGGCAAGAAATGGTTGCCGGGTAGACACCTCCCACACTAAAAAAGGGGGCCGGGGGAGGCCACTACCCCCAGCTCCCTTCATGAGGAGAAAAATCTAGCTTATGCGGTGTTTACCTTGGTGAAGGCACTGCCTCGGGATAGGTGTTCACGCCGTGCTCGGACATGTCCAATCCCTCGTCTTCCTCCTGCTCGCTAACCCGAACACCCATGGTCACCTTGAGGGCTAGGAACATGACGAAACCAGTGGCCAGGGCCCAGGCCAGGACCACACCCATACTGATTAGCTGGGACACAATCTGCATTGAATTCCCGCCGATCAGGCCGTAAACGCCGTTGTTGCCGTTGGCGAAGATGCCGACCGCCAGGATGCCCCACAGACCGGTGGTGCCGTGGACCGAGATCGCTCCCACCGGGTCGTCAATCTTGAAGACCCGCTCGATGACGCTTACCGAGGTAATCATGATGGGAGCGGCTATGGCGCCGATTACTACGGCCGCCCATGGCGCAACGAAGGCTACCGGAGCGGTGATTCCCACCAGGCCGGCCAACGCGCCGTTGCAGGCCATCAGGATGTCCAGCTTGCCCGTCCGGGCCAGTTGGATGTACAGCGCGACAACCGCGCCCGTGGCTCCCGCCAGCAACGTGTTCATGGCATTCAAGCCAATCGAGTCGCCGGTGTTGATGTTGAACCCGAACCAGCCGAAGAACAGGATGAACGTGCCGATTACCACAAAGGGAACGCTGTGACCCGATATGATGTTCGAGGAGCCGTCAGCGTTGAACTTGCCTTTGCGGGCTCCGACCACGGCAGCGCCGGCCAAAGCCAGGAAGCCGCCTACCGCGTGTACTACGCCAGAACCGGCATAGTCAGCAACCGCGGGCAGTCCGATAAGGGCCTCCAGGTTGCCCAGCCAGCCGCCACCCCAGACCCAGTGGCCGTACAGGGGGTAGATGACCGCGCCAATAAGGAAGCTGTAAGCCAGGTAAGCCTGGGTCTTGGTACGCTCCGCCATGGCTCCCGCCACAATAGTAGCGGCAGTCGCCGCGAATACCATTTGGAAGACCCAGTCAACGTAGTTCTGACCACCGGCGCCGTCGGTCAAGAACCAGTTGGTTGTGCCGGCGATTCCGGCGGCCGAAGTTCCCCACATCAGGGCGAAACCGAACGCCCAGAAGGACAGGGAAGCAATGGCAAAGTCCATGAAGCTCTTGGTTAGGTAGTTTGTGGAATTCTTGCTGCGTATCAAACCGGCGCCCAAGAAGGCGAATCCGGCCTGCATAAAGAACACCAGGAAGGCGCCAACCATCCATATGACGTTGCCTCCCTGAGCTCCCAGGTTGTCATCCGAGGTAATTTCTTGCGCGAACGCAACGTTATACCCCGTGAGAATCCCCGCCGCCAGCAACCCCACCATCATTAATAGCAGTGCTCTCCGAAGCATGACCCCTCCTAATAAATTATTTGCCTGACCCGGATGCTATGCCAGAGTTGTTACGCCTCTATTGCCAATTTGTAAATTCATTGTTAAGAGGCTGGAGCCAAGCGTTGCACACGCTATTTGGCAACATCTAAGAACCTGTTTGCAATCTCTAAAATATGATAAGTTGAGACGATTACCGGAGGGGGGGTAATCATGTCTCATTCCTATCCCAGCGACATCAACCGGGAGCAATTTACCCGGATTCTGCCGGATTTGGAGTCGGCCCGCCGCCGGACCAAGCCCCGCACCGTGGACTTGCGACTGACCCGGATGCTATGCCAGAGTTGTTACGCCTCTATTGCCAATTTGTAAATTCATTGTTAAGAGGCTGGAGCCAAGCGTTGCACACGCTATTTGGCAACATCTAAGAGTTTTGGTTACGAGTTCATATCGATTCTTGATGTTTCAACCCCATTAGTATCACCATTCCCAGCGTCCGCTTCTAATTTATACGTCCCATCCGCTAGAATTGGGAAACCTTTACCGGAGGATTGGCATGTCTGGAATTTGGCCGGGCAACATCCAATGCGTGGCGATGTTGACCTTTGACGTCGACGGCGTGTCCTCGTGGATCAGGCGCGACCCCGCTTTCGCCCGACTCCCCAGCCTCATGTCCATGGCCGAATACGGCCCCAGCGTGGCCACCCCCCGGATCCTCGACCTGCTGGACGCCCACTCAATCCCGGCCAGCTTCTACGTCCCCGGATATGTGGCCGAAACCCACGTAAACCTGGTTGAACAGGTTGCCCAACGGGGACATGAGGTAGCCCATCATGGCTATATGCACGAGGCCCCAGCTTCCATGTCCGCCGAAGAGGAGAAAGAGGTCCTCGAAAAGGGCAGCGATATCCTCCAACGGATCACCGGCCAAGCTCCCCGGGGTTACCGGTCCCCCAGTTGGGAGCTCAGCGAGGTCTCGCTGGATTTGCTGGCGTCCCACGGCTTTCTCTACGACAGCAGCCTAATGGGAGACGATGCGCCCTACTTGCTGGAACCGGAATCCCCGGCTACCAGCCTGGTTGAAGTCCCAATCCACTGGAACCTGGACGACGCCCCCAACTTCGTATACGCGCCATCAGCCAATCGGCTGGGCCCCATGCGAAGCCCGCAGGAGGTCTACAACAACTGGAAAGCCGAGTTTGAGGGGCTTTACTACTACGGACGGGCCTTTACCCTGACCATGCACCCCCAGTACATCGGGAGGCCGGGCCGCCTGCGGATGCTGGACAAACTGATCGCCCACATCAAGACATTCCCCAACGTGGAGTTCATGACAGTAGCGGAAGTGGCCGAGATGTGGGTCAGTAAGTAGGAGCTAACCCGTTATGGACCAGCTTTTCCCACCCGCCGCTCGAGGCCAAAAGGTTTGTGTTGGTGTGGTACATCTCCTGCCCCTGCCCGGCTCGCCTGGTTGGCAGGGCTCCCTGCCATCGGTGTTGGAACGGGCCCATCGGGAAGCCCAGGTCTTGGCCGACGGCGGCGCTGACGGCATCATCGTAGAAAACTTCGGTGATTCCCCCTTTCGCATCGGCCTAGTAGAACCCGTTACCGTCGCGGCAATGACCTTGGCGGTGGAGCGCGTGCGCCAGGCGACAGAGTTGCCGGTGGGGGTCAACGTACTGCGGAATGACGCCAGTTCAGCCCTTGGTATCGCCGCCGCCACTGGATGCCAGTTCATCCGGGTGAACATCCACTACGGCACCATGGCTGCCGACGAGGGGATCGTCACCGGAGACGCTTACGAGACCTTACGCCGGCGCCAGGCGTTGGCGCCCCGGGTACACATCCTTGCCGACGTGCTGGTGAAACACGCAACCCCACTGGGGAACCCGGACCTGGGTTTGATGGCCCAGGAAACCGCCTACCGGGGCAAAGCCGACGGGTTAATCGTAACCGGACCGGTCACCGGTTGGCCCGCCAAGGGGAACGATGTGGCACAAGCCAGAAAGGCGGTCCCTGACCGGTTGTTGCTGGTGGGCAGCGGCGTTGCGGAAGCAAACGCGCGGGAGTTGCTGCAATATGCTGACGGGGCCATTGTGGGAACCAGCTTGAAAACCGGCGGGGTGGTGACCAACCCGCTAGACCCGGCAAGGGTAAAAGTCATCGCCAGAGTCATCCACGGGCTGTAGCATCTGGGCTGATTATCAATTGGACCAGTCTACACTTTGCGGTAGACCTGCAACCGGCCCTTGCAAGAGTCCACGATGAAGATTCGGTTTTGGCCGTCAACCTTAACCGCCCTGGGCAGGAACAAACGTCCCTCCCGCTCCGGATATTTGGCTGTCTGCCGGTGGCCTTCCATGACGGGATTGGCTGCCATCAATTGGCCGCCCCAGGCCGACATGGTGGCGTCTCCGATGAGTTCGTCCAGGTACTCTCCGTCGTCAGTAAAAGTCTGGACCCGATTGTTGTGCCAATCCACTACGTAAACATCACCGTCCCGGTCCACGGCAATCCCCGCGGGACGGTTGAACTGGGCCGGACCGCTTCCCGAAGTGCCCCATTCCAGGATGAACTCGCCCTGAGAAGTGAACTTCTGGACTCGGTCGTTCCGCCAATCGGTGACGTATATCTCTCCGTTGGGACTTAGCGCCACGCCCCAGGGCATGTTTAGCTGCCCGGGGCCTTGACCGTGTCCGCCAAACTTACCCAGAAACCTTCCCGACCGAGTAAACCGCTGCACTCGATGGTTGCGGGCATCAACGATTAACAGGTTTTCGTCAGCGTCAAAGGCAATCCCCGATGGGCGATTCAGTTGACCATCACCATGGCCGGACGAACCCCATTCATCCAACAGGTTGCCCTCGGCATCGAAGACGGATACCCGTTGATTCCACTCGTCGGTGACGTACAACCGCTCGGCTGAATCAACGGCGATTCCGGCAGGCCAAACCATTTGACCGGGACCGCTTCCGAAGGAGCCGAAGTCGCCGAACCATTCTTCACCCACGTTACAAATCTTGACCGCCACGTTGTGATGCAACGACTCGCCCCTTTGCAGGACATACAGCATTTCATTAAGGCCTAGGGCCAAGTCGGCCAAGTTGCGGAAGGACCGGCCGGCAAAGTCGTCCATGCCGATGGTATGGTCGTATTGATAAGCGCGAGCCTGGGTAGTAACAGTAGTCATGGCAGGCCACCTTTCCGTTGGCTGATTGGTATAGCCGGTTACACAAACTGGAACTCTCTGGTCGAGACAATTAATTGCAACATCTCGGCTACCCGCCGAGCAAACCGTTCCTGGTCTTGGCCGGTTTCCAGGTGAAGCTCTCCAGCCGCCTTCGCCTTGCCCACTAAGGAGGCGCGGGTCTTCTCTTCCACCGGAAGCGGTCCGATGAGGTCAAGGCACCCATCGACCAGTTCTTCCGCCGACAGCAACGGCCCCTGGCTCCGCAGGCGGTCTACGATGCTCCGTATCCCGGGTTGGGCCAGGTTTCCTACCTGGTCCGAGGAGAAGTTGACCCGGCCGACCAGAGAACCGCTGTCAATCCATTCTTTACCGCTATGCCAACCTTCCACCGTAGGGGGATTGAGCAATTCCTGGCCCATGTACTTGGACTCATAAGTGGTCTCTTGCAATCCTGGCCGGGGTTCCTGGAAATCCCCCACCAGCCGCAGGATACTGGCCACGACTTCGGCCGGGCTTTTGACCTTGGCGAAGGTGGTTTGCTGGAAGAAGTCCGATGACAGCAACGCCCGCATGACTTCGTTGATGTTGTAGTTCGAATCAAAGTAGGCGGCTGCCAAGGTTTCAATGGCTTCCTCCGGCGCCGGGTCGTCCGAGACGAAGAAGTTGTACAGCTTCTCGGCGATGAACCTGCCGGTGGCCGGCTGGGCAACCACTATGTCAATGATGTCCTCACCGTTCAACCTCCCCCGGTGACCCAGGAAAGTCTTTTCCGCATCGTCGTGGTCTTCCGGCCGGTACTCGAACTCCATGGGGAAAGGCCCCCAGGGATAACGGGCGTTGAAATTGGCGATAGTCCAGCCGGTAAAAGCCCGGGCGCATTCCTTGACGTCGTCCTCGGTGTAGTTGCCCACACCCATCGAGAAGAGCTCCAGCAGTTCCCGGCCATAGTTTTCGTTAGGAGCGCCTTTGTGGTTCGTGTTGTTGTCCAGCCAGATAATCATCGCCGGGTCGCGGGACAATTTGAGCAGAATGGTGCGGAAATTCCCCAGACAATGTTCCCGGAACATCTCGATTTGCGCGTCCACCGCTCGTCCGTTTTCCACTTTCTCGTAGGCGGTCGCGAAGAGACCGTGCCAGAAGAGGGCCATCTTCTCCTGAAGAGGGCTCTTGGTGTTGATCATCCGGTACAGCCACCAAGCGTTGGTCGGATCGCTGCCCCGGCGGTCGTCAATGTCGATGTAGTAGCGATCAACAATGTCTTCGTCGATGCCGTCGTGGGCTTGAGGGTTTAGAAGCCTTTCCACCGTGACGGAATAACCTTGGGCGGCATATTGCTCGAGTTCGTCGCGCCGGGCGCCGAAACCGGCTCGGCGCATCAGGTGGGCCATCAATGCGATGTCCGCAGAAGCCACCATGGTCCAACCTCCTGTGGTTTATTAAACATGAACTAGGACGGGGTTGAAAGTCATTTCAGAAATTCTAGCACACCCGGGCCACCGGCACACGGAAAAAATGATGCCGGGGGAGTGGCCCTTATGCGGCATTAATCGCAGCCACAGCCTCGACCGAGCTGACAACTTCCGCCTGCCTTGGGAAGACCTTCTCCATTAGGAACTGGTGAACCTCTTCAGATGGGTCCGCACAACCATCCTCGACCACCACAAGCTTATAGTCCGCGTCGGCGCCGTAGCGGACGGTGGACAGGATTACGCCGCTGGTAGCGTGGCCCATCAGTATCAGCGTATCGATTCCTTGAGCGCGGAGGATCATGTCCAAGTCGGTGCCAAAGAAAGCGTTGACCCGGTGTTTGACGATGACGGGTTCCCCTTCCTGGGGAGTTACCGACGAGTGGATCAGCGATATTGGATCGGCAGCCGGAGCTTGGCCGGAGGTTTTGCGCAGGCTGAAAGTCTTATTAAGATCGGATATTTCGCGATACCCTGGCCGGAAATTGACGACGATGTAAGCCACGAAAATTCCAGCGCTGCGGGCAGCATCCAAGACTTCCCTGGCCCGCTCGAAGGTCTGGTTCTGTTGAACCAACGGGTTTACGCCCATGCTGTCGGCGTGAAAATCAGCCACCAAAAGAACAGTCTTGCTCTTGTCCAACGTCAAGTCGGCCATTAGTCGCCTCCCCTTTTCTGGGTGGATTTTGCTCAGTTCACGGAAATAGCCGAGCCTACTCCCCTGGTTTGTTCACTTACCAGAAAAGCGGCCCGGTCACGTCCTGAAATCGTTTCGAGTTCGGCGTCAAATCGTTGGCCGCCGAATTCTCCAAGAAGCTCATATTTTTGCTCCGTGTAAAGGCTGCCCTCGAAATTGGAACGGGTGACGCTCCGCCGGTCTTCGCCCCGAAGATACATTTCGACGGCCTGGGTCATGAGGTACGTTACGTCACCGGAGTCCATGTGGGAGGCGGCCCGGAGGAATACGTAACCCCACCTGATTCCCTGGTGCTCAAGCATATGCTGTCACAGCGAAAATTGCCCGCAACAAGACCAACTCCCCCATTTTACCTGGAAACCCATCCTGGCAGCCATAGCGGGGCCCCGCCATTATTGCCCTTCGGGAGGAGGAGCGAAATTGGGGGTTTGGGGGTCGTAGCCTACCAACTCGACGAACCCGCGACCGGTTAAGGGCTGCCCGTCCCTGGCGCCTTCAACGATTACAGCGCCTTCCCAATAGGACATCGGTACGAAGCTGCTGCCAGCCATCTCCGCGCTTCGTTGCACGGGTTCTAAAACCAGAGAAAGCGGGATAGACTCCACGTCTAAACGCCAACCCATAGGGTAAACGCCGCCGGTGCTGGCGCTGGTCCAGGAATCGGTGGGTTCAAGAGTGATCTGTTCCTGGGTCAAGTGCACCGCTTCGACCTCCTTCTCCAGCCCGTAAGTTGCGGGTATGTAGGTCCCGTATTGCGCGATTGGTCCCCGGGTGCGCCGATCCCAGACCAGGGAGACCATCAACTCAGAGCCGTCGTCAAGTTGCAGGCCGAACCAGTCCCACCCCACGTCCAGCGCCGTGGCGGCGTCACCCCATTGGTGGTCCATCCAGGAAAACCCGGCCACCTCGCGTTCTTCCCCAGCGATGGATAGAACACCGGAGGTTTCCAGCCTAGGGCGAGTGT
The DNA here is from genome assembly GCA_965205495.1 of Dehalococcoidia bacterium. Lineage (GTDB taxonomy): Bacteria > Chloroflexota > Dehalococcoidia > Lucifugimonadales > UBA3495 > CATOSK01. The sequence continues at coordinate 151,668 of CBDBHA010000001.1, read as the reverse complement.
AGTAGTAGGTCTTTCCCGCAGGGCCCAGATCGACCAGACCCGTCATGTTATGCAGGACCGCCGGCTTCAACGCTAGTAGTTGAAGGTCCAGGGAATAGTCCGAAGTCCGAAAGGCCAAGCCGTAGTCCGCCCCATCCCCCTCCATCGACCAATCGGCCACTTCGATTCCGAGACTGCTGGATTGGGGCGTTCCACCGTATTCAGATGCCGTCCCCGGTGGGTCAAGCACTGGAAAGACAGCAAACCTTTCATCGGTAAGGTGCAATCCGGACTGGTGGTTGGCCCAGCTCAATTGCAGCAAGCGAGGGACAACCCCCTGGGGAGTGACTATCTCAAAGGTCACAAAGTGGTAGCTATATTGGGCCCCGGTATCGTCGGTAAGGTGGCCGTTGAAGTACCACCACTCGATGGGGCTGTTGTGGCGGCCTTCGTCCTGGGGCAACCGCACTTGGTGTGATGCCTCAACCGGCGCAGTTGGAGGTGGTTTGGCCGGGGTTGGGTGCGGAGTGGGCGTCGGAACCGGTGTCGGGACGGAAGTGGAGGTTGGGAAAGGAGTTGGGGACGGGGCGGGTGTGGGGTTGACCACGGCGTCAACCGCGTTAGAATTTCCACATGCGGTAACAAGGAACAGCAGGGCGGCCAGGGTTAGCGAAGCGGCCAACCACCAAGTAGCCCGGCTATCGACAAAAGCAATGCGACGGGCATTACAGCCTTTGGTGTTGCCTGGTGACTTGCCCATCTATCCATTGTGGGTAAAATGCCGGAAAATTTCCACATGCAGGGAGGACCGCCGCGGGAAGCGGGGGCCGCATCCCGCTACCAATGTTAGCCCTTGCGGGTTTCCATGGGGAATAGGCTAACATTAGGGGAGATTGGGCAATGAACCGACGGGTGGGGCAGCTTTGCTGGTCCTGCCCAAGAAAGGAGCTGATGCAATGGCGCGACTTGAGGAATACGCAGACCGGTTTCAATTCGTTAAGCTGGAGAGGCATGACGGCATTTTGCAGATGACGCTGCACAGCGACGGAGATACGTTGCAGTGGGGCGCCGGGCCGCATTCGGAACTACCGGATGTGTTCCACACCATCGGAACGGACCCGGAGACCAAGGTCATCATCATGACCGGGGCCGGAGACGGGTTCACCGGGCCGGCGGGCAGCAGCGCAACAGTCCCGCGCCGCACGCCGGAACAGTGGGACGCCACCTACTGGGAAGGCAAACACCTGCTGGGGAATTTGCTCGACATCGAGGTGCCGGTGATAGCCGCAATCAATGGACCGGCGCTTCGACACTCCGAACTGCCGCTGTTGAGCGACATCGTGCTGGCGGCTCCCCATACCACATTTCAGGACTCAGGGCATTTCATGAGCGGGCTGACGCCCGGAGACGGAATGCACATTATTTATCCGTTGTTGCTGGGGATAAACCGGGGCAGGTACTTCCTGTTGACTGGGCAGATGTTGGATGCGGCGAAGGCGTTGGAACTTGGGGTGATCGCCGAGGTGTTGCGGCCGCAAGACTTGTTGCCTAGGGCCTGGGAATTGGCCCGTCAACTGGCGCAGCAACCCCGCCTGGTATTGCGCTACTCGCGAGCGCTGCTGACCCACAAATTGAAACAGGAACTGCACGATTTACTGGGATACGGGCTGGCATTGGAAGGGTTGGGGTCCGCCCAAGACTATCTGGACCGGGGTCAAGGGAGGTAGAAAGCGGCTTTCGGGCTTGAAACGATCCGAGGCCAAGACCGGGGTTGTTAACGGGTAGAGAAAGGCCGGTTTCGTACGGGAAACCGGCCGATTATTAGCGAGTGGAGCGGAAGACGAGATTCCGAAACAAATTTCATCCGCATCCGAGGAGGAGTTAATAACCTTCCCTTTACCCGCCAATGGCTTTCTCGCCTTAGCCTTTTCTCCTGGTTGCCGAATCCAGGACGGCACTCTGCATCTCCCGGCATCGGAATGGCAACGGGCCTGGGCGGCTAAGGTATTTTATCACCTGCTCGTTTCAAGGTTTGCTTCCCAAGCAAATGGGCAACCCTACCCCCGGGAATCCACGGTTTTGGCGCCCCTTTCCACCTCCCCTTAGCCCCACTGCGGTCTTCCGAAGCCCCGGCGTAGAAAGGTTTGCACCCTTCTCCCCAGCAGCGTCCCTTCGCTGCCGTCGCGGGACCCTGCCGCCATGACCCCCAGGTAACCCGACTACTCGAAATGCCCCCGAATTTCCAACCCGGTCCAGACCAACTAACATTCCAGGTCGCTAACCTCTGAAATGAGCAGCCCGTCCCGCTCCCCGGTTCAGGGGTGTGCCTCGGCAATCGCGGCGATGAGCCGGAGGACCGTGTCCAGATCCACGTGTGGACAAAGCTGGCAGCCCCCACCTCGCCGTCCCGGATGGCGGGCAAATTGCGGCGGGCCAAGGTCATGGGCGGTTCCTTGCTAACCGGTTAGCAAAATTGTAGAGATAATCGAGGCCAATCCGATGCCGTCGTCTTGGCGTCCATTAGGAGTGCTCAATCCGTTGTTACCTACCGGAACCTGGGGGAATGCAATGAAAGCACTGGATTTTTGTGAACCGGGCGCCAATCGCCTTCATCTTGGGTTGCTCCCGGCACCATTTATCGGAGATTTGTTAAACGCTTCTATCTACTAAACGGACCGAACATAGGGTAGTGGACGTCCTGGGCGCCTCGCGAAGGATCGACATTCCAGGTGTATCGAAAGAGAAGTGGAGCGAAGACGAAGGAAACGAAGCCATTAGACTGCTGGAAATGCTGGTACGGAAAAAAGTAAACGACCCGGACATATACTTCATCACCCCACTCGAAAAACCTTCATAACCTCATCTCCCAAGTGGTTGATCACCTTGACGGCTATCCGCCCCGACTCCGGCCGGGGGAACGGCCGCGAGGTGTCGCTACTGAGGGTGGCCCAGGCGTCGGCGTCGATTTCGGCTTTTAGGGTGGTTTTGAGGGAGCGATACGGGTCGCTGGCGCCCAGGAAGTAGGCGTGGCGGACGAAGAAGCTCTCCTGGTTGTAGTCGGTGTCGATGAACCAGCAGGCGATGCCCTCCGGCCCGTCGCTGCGCACCTCGCCGGTGTTGGGGTGAAACACGTCAACACCGTTGACCTTTACCTGTAGCTGCCCTTCCCCGGCGTCCAGCACGTCGATGTCCGGCTCGCCGAAGATGACGAACAGGTTGCCGTTGCCGGTGTTCTTCAACTCGCCGGCCATGTGCAGGTCGGCGTTCATGCGGGCCTTCAGCACCGGCACCCGCCCCAGGCTCTCGAACTCCGTGGTGTGGGCGTCGTAGTTGAAGGCGCAGGCAATCAGCACGTCGAACTGGCACTCGGCGGCCTCCCGCGCCGCCTCCACCAGGTCAGGGCGCGACACCGTGCCGAACTCCAGACCGATGAACACGGCAGCCCTCCGCTCGGGGCCGGCCGGCGCGTCATCGTCGTCCCCGTTGCCGCCCTCGACGTAGCGGCCATCGGCGCAGACGAACCGCCCCGGCCAGGGCATCAGGGAGGTGAAGTTGATGCGGTCTTCCTTGTGGGCCTGCTGGACGCCGGAGCGTTTCAGGTTCTCCAGGATGATCTGGCCGAAGTCGTAGCCCGTGCCGTAGCCGTTCTTTGAATCGGCGATGCCGTCGATTACGTCGCCGTTCTCGTCCACGCCCAGCACCCGGTGGGGCGAGATGCTCTCCACGGTGAAGGGGCCGGCCACCCGCACCCTGCTGCGGTCCTCGTAGGGCTTATCGAACAGGTACTCGTACTCGGCTCGGGCGGCGATGGAGGCATCTATCTCCTTCTGGCGTTGGATGCGCAACCTCCACCATTCTTCGTGGAGTTCGGTTGCCGTCGGTTCCCATGCGTCACGCGGCTGGTCGGGAACGTCGGCTTTAGACCTATAGTCCCGGCCCAGGACGCGACTAATGTTGGACAATAACTTCAATATGTCCGCCGCGTCGTCGGTTGTCTGCAGCAGATGCCACGATTCGGCGGCAGCAGCAGGCCACGGGTCGCCAGCCTCCCGGGGAATCTCCCACTCCTCCCATGCCGTGCCCAGGGTGCGGTTCAGCTCCTGCCGCAGCGGCCCCAGCTTCTCCTGGTATTCCTCATAGATGACGTCGATCTCGGCGTTGTTAGCGATCGAGCCGATAGTAATATGGGGCACGCGTTCGTACACGAAACCTTGGCGGACGTTGCCGTAGGTGGGCATCTCCGAAGGATCGCGGCGGGAGACCTCTGCCTCCTTGAGCTGTCCCTCCTTGCTATCGGCCAGGATGTAGTAGGGGTAGCGGGCGCCCATGATGCGGGCGCGGGCCAGGGCCAGGGCGACGCGGGAGGTGTCGATGGTGATCCACCGCCGGCCCCACTGCTCAGCCACATAAGCGGTGGTGCCCGAGCCGCACGTAGGGTCCAGCACTAGGTCGCCGGGGTCGGTGGCCATAAGAATGCAGCGCTCGATTACCTTCGTCGCCGTTTGAACAACTTAAGCCTTACCGGAAGCTCCTTGGGTGTTGCTCCAAAAGTTAGGCAATTCCATAACGGGATAGTCGTCGAAGAATTGTTTGTATCGGGGGGTTCGTCCAAAGAGATGAATGCGGTTTGCCATCAGTAACCTATTCATACCCGTTGGAGTTGTCTTCCAACTGTTCGTGCTGCGCGGCGAATAGCGGTGGCCCTCAAGCGAGAAATCGAAGTGGCAACTCTCCGTGTAACCAGACGCCATTAGATCGAGGGAGACCAATCGACGTTCGGCGGGATCAAGAATGTAGTCGGCGGAAGTTACTACCCTGCCCATTTGCGTTTCAGCGTATCTAAATGCGCTGCTCTCGAGATCCCGTGGTGAAAATACTCGCCGAAACTTCAATGACTCGAAATCGCGAGCGTAAAAGAGCAGATGGTCTACCAAGTTGCCTACATATCGAGGATTGAGAGGGATCTTGGTTCTGAAAGCGATTTGGGATACGAAATTTTCGGCGCCGAAAATTTCGTCGAGCAAGACCCTTACAAAGTGAACATTTTCATCTCCAATCTGAACAAAAACTGAGCCTGAAGGTGACAGCAAATCCCGTGCAACGGTCAACCGGTCACGCAGATACGTCAAATATGAATGAACCCCGTCCCGCCATGTGTCCCGGAAAGCTTTTACTTGTTCTGGTTCTCTCGTGATGTGTTCTGTCCGGTCGCGGACTATGTTGCTGGTCGTTGACCACTGGAAGTTGGAGCCGAACCGGATGCCGTAGGGCGGGTCGATGTAGATGCACTGCACCTTGCCCTGCAAGCCCTCCCGCTCGGAGAGGGAGGCCATCACTTGCAGGCTGTCGCCGAGTATCATGCGGTTCTGCCAGTAGCCGTCGTGCTGGTAGAACTCGGTGCGGTCGGCGCCCTCGGGCAGACCGTTGAAGTCGGCGAACATGTCTATCTGGTGTTCCTCCGCCTCCCGGTTCTCCTTGGACTGGCGCAGCAGGTCGGCGATGAGGGCCTTGGGTGCACCTTCTCCTGGATGTAGAGGGGCGGCACGTTGACTACCAGGTCGTCCAGGTCCTGCTCGTCCTTGCCCCGCCAGACCAGTTGGGGGTCCAGGTCGCGGTTGCGCCGCTGGTAGGCCTTGCGCAGGGGCGACTCCTGCTCTTCCCGCACCAGCGACTGGTACTCCGCCGTGGGGATGTTGGTGCGGGTGTCCTGCTCGTGGCGCAGGGCCTCCACGGACTTGCCGGCGGCGGCGCGGGTTCTTCTGGGCCTGGGCATGGTCAATTCCCTCCGGCTGCGGGTGTAAAGGGGTTGAGTATCTGTATGCCCAATCCTTCCACATCTGCAACGTTCCGTGTCACAAGTATCAGATTATGCTTCATTGCGGTGGCGGCCAGCAGTCCGTCAATTACGGGAATCGGACGGATAGTGGACATGGCCCCCCACGTCTCTGCGACGGTGGTATCAACATCCAATATACGGTTGGAAAACAGCTGCATCACTGTTTGCAACCAATTTTCCAAGGCATTTGCCTGGGGCAGGTCGCCGCGCTTCCGAACAAGTTCAATGCCTCAGCGAATTTCGCCGATGCTCAGCGAACTGATGAAAAGCCTCGATTCATCGACTTCCGAGTACCAGTTTGCTACATTGGCGTCGCAATGGCTTCCCTTTCTGACTTCAGAGGTCACGTTTGTATCCAGCAGGAACATCAAAAGTCGATTTCGCGCGGTAAATCCCGCTGTCTGCTGAGGTCAACTCCTTCCAGTGGGGCGGCCGCTAACAACTCTTTGAAGTTCAGGCCTTCATAGCTGTCCGGAAAGGCATTTTCCCGCAGACCAGCCATCGTGTCGATCAACGCTCTTAAACCGGAATCAATATCATAAACATCGGTGAACTCGGCGAAGGCCCAGCGTCCGAACTGGCCCAGGGCATTGACGCCGGGCAGCCAGTAAGCCTCCATCGCATTCTTCTTTTCCCTGGCGTCCTCACCCCGGTAACCCTTAATTTCCACAATGAGGTTCAGCGGTTCGTCCTGCCCGTCGTCCACCTGAACGATGAAGTCGGGGATATAGGTGCGCGGAGTTGACCCGTACAGGTAGGGGACGTCCAGGCCCAGGTTGTGGTTCTTCACGTAGGCTTTCACCATAGGGTGAGCCTCTACTGCCCGGAAAAACTCGGCTTCCCAATCGCTGTCCAGAACCGCCAGGTTAACGTGGCACTTCCGGGAGTCGGTGGTCCATAGGCCGGTCTTAGAAGTGGTGAAGTTAACGTGACGCGTTGAGCCGGTGGGATTGTAGGAGTCCAGCAACGCCTTGATGGACCGTTCGCCCTGGCTGCTGGTGATGGCGGCGGTGATCCGGTTACAGGCCATGTCCGCCAATGACTGGTACATTAACTGGGCCGGAAAGGTCCCGCCCCGGCAAACCAGACAGGTATCGAGCCACTTTTTGACGACATTCCTCAGCTTGCCGAACAGGTGTATCTTGATGTCCTGGTTGGGGTCCCGCCACTTGGTTTCAAGCAGCCGCTTGGTCAGGTGGAGCGCCAGGCTGGAGGTGCGAAGGTCGCCAGTGTGGACCAGGTTCAGGTCAACCCCTTCGCCGATGATTCCCTCATTTCTGGTCCGCGTTGGACCTACCAGGTCGGGAGTCAAGTCCAGCTTGGAATCTTCCGTGAAGTTGGCGACCAGGTCTTCCCTGGGTGGGTCTTCCCGGTAGCCGGAGACACGGGGGAAGGTTATCTCCAGGTGGTCTCGCTCAGGGCGCATGGCCCTTACGTGCACCGTTTGACGCGGCTTGCCGGGTCCGACAACTACGGGCCGGGCGGTGAAGTCAAAGGGTATGCCCAGCACGTCGGCGTATTCCACGTTGAACCTGTTCTCTTCGTTCAGGTCATAGGACTGGCGACGCAATGCCCGCCCAACCACCTGCTCGCACAGCAGTTGGGTGCCGAATGCCCGAACTCCCAGGACGTGGGTGACGGTGTTGGCATCCCAGCCCTCGGTCAGCATGGACACCGAAACGACGCAACGGATGGACCCGCCCAGCCGTCCCTCTTTGCCGACGGTGTTCATTACTTCCCGCAGCAGCTCCTGTTCCGTGATGTTGTCCGCATCCTCCCGGTTGCCGGAACGTTTCTGCCGCTCCCGCCGGAACCGTTCGATTTGCCCCGCTGCGGCGCGGCGGAAATCATCGCTGAGCTTGTCGCCTGACTCCAGTTGTTGGCTGTCTATCAGCAAAGTGCGGGGTATCGAGTAGCGGTTGCCGTACTCGTCGAAGTTGCGAAACAGCTCCAACCGGCCATTTTGCAGGGTCGTTGAGCCGTCTTCGTTTTCACGTTCAAAGCCGGAGATAAAGTCATAGACTAATTTGGAAGTTGAAGTGTTGTTGCAAACCACGATTAAGCAGGGCGGCACCGTGGCTCCGTCGGCTTTCCATTGCTCGTAGGTCGTTTGGTAGTGGCCGTACAGGGCGTCCAGGGCCGTCTGCAACGTGGTGGGCAAACTGAGGGGGTCCAGGTTAACGGCCCGGCTGCGCCCGGCCCGGGGCATATCGCCCCGGATATGGTCCCACAGGTTGCGGAAGACCGGAACCTGCTCACCTGGGATGTTGTCGGCCACCGGGACCCGGGGCAGCTTAACAATGCCACATTCGATGGCGTCCATCAGCGAGAAGTCGCTCACCGTCCAAGGGAACAGAGTACCCTCGGCATAGCCGGAACCGCGCAGGAAGAAAGGAGTAGCCGATAGGTCGACAACCCTTTGGATACCTAGCTTGCGTTGCACCATTTCCAGGCCGGAAATCCAGACCCGGGCCTCTTCGTTGTTTTTCGCGGCTTCCTGCCGGTCTTCTCCAGTCAGGGGTCCTTCGTCGTCATCGCCGGGTTTGCGGCGGTAGCAATGATGTCCCTCGTCGTTCAAAGCCATTACGTTCTCCATGCCCATGAGTTCCGGCATGACCCGCTGGATCATCTGCCCTTCGGTTTCCAGCGTTTCCAGGGGCTGTCCCTGTCCTTGTAACAGGGCGCGCCCCCCGCTGGAAATTTCGAGGCGCTCCCGCAACCGCAAGGCATGGTAGTTGGTGATGACAATCTTGGCCCGCTTGGGGTGCTCCAACATTTCGCCCGGCACCAGTTCCCTGCTGGCGTAGTAGCTGTCCGGGTCATTGGGCTGGAGGACCCGCAGGCGGTCTTTGATGGTCAGGCCTGGGGTAACCACCAGGAATCCTTTGGTGAACCTTCGACTGTTGGGACGGCGGACGGCATTGATGGTCTGCCAAGCGATGATCATAGCCATGACGGTGGTCTTGCCGGCGCCGGTAGCCAGCTTCAAAGCAATGCGCAGTAATTCGGGGTTGGCCTCTTGGTTGACGTCCGCCAGCCGGTCCAGGACCCCCTTGTTTTCCGCTCTGAGCCTGGGGGCAACCTCCGTTAGCCAGATCAAGGTTTCCACAGCCTCGACTTGGCAGAAAAATGGCCGATGGTTGCTGAAGTTGTGCTGCCGCCAGTGCAGAAGCAACCGGGCCGTCTCCGGCGTAACGCCCCAGTTGTTCGGACTGGGAATGCTCCTCCACTGGTCAACATGCCGCCGAATTTCGTTCACCGCCGCAGTAACCTCATATTGCTGGTCTTGGGTGGAGAGACCCAATCCTTCGTCAATAAGGAACTGCTCCTGTCTTCCCCTTGCCCTTCCCCTTTGCCGGGGCTTGGGGATTGGGGTGATGAATTCAGCTCCCCGCCGGCTCTCTATAATCCGTTGAGTTGGTTGGCCTTCCTCGTCCAACTCCCAGTGTTGAGAGGGATACTCGTATGGCGAGTTGATTATCGGCCGGTCAAAGAATGGGTTCTCCATGGTTTGCCTCTTCAAAGTTGCCCTTTGTTAATTTACGAAATTTGAACAACCCCTGGAGTTGACTATCTTCGCGTGTCACTAACCCCCCACCGAACGGAGGGGGTTATTTCTCAGCCCGCTTGCCAATCCCCGTGTTTTCTCCCGGGTTCTTCTCTTGCCCTCGTGACTGCCTGATTAGTGGGGATTCGTGCTCAGATGGAGACTGGATAGCCCCGTGTTTCGCCCCAAATTTCCCGTAACCTCAGTTTTCAAGACAGGTAGACCCCTTTAGCGCCCCGGGCCAACCGGTCCACCAGAGAAACCCGCCGGTGGGCCGCCCGGGCCTGCCGTTCGCCCAAAGTGGCGATATAGGTTTGGGAGCCGCACCCAACCTCCCATCACCTCGACGGTGGGTTTGAGAAGGTTGTTACGGCTACATTTTGTACGTTGGCGAACCGGACGGGATTTGAACCCGCGATCTCTGGCTTGACAGTTCAGATCATCCCGCTAACACGCATCACGGGTCGCCCGGTTTTGAAGCCAAGTCACCTCCTGCAGTTGGAGAGCCGGACTCCACTCAAAGGTGCACCCGAGCTTGGCTAGGGAACGCCTACCGGAAACCCTTTCCAGATAGACGGTGGCGACCAGACCGTCACCGCCCGGCCAGCCGCCGCCCCTCGTCCAACCCTGGCGTCGTCGTCTCCGGCGACGTGATAATTATGTTGAACCCCTGCTCCAGCCGCATCTCGACCTCGGAACCGGTGGCTCCCGTGGCGCAGGGCACTCCGGCCTCCTTGCACGTCTCCAAAATACGCAGCAGGTTGGCCTGCACGTCCGGGTGTCCTGCGTTACCCTTGTGCCCCATGGCCACCGACATATCCCCCGGACCTGCCCAGATCGCCCCGATGCCCTTCACTTCCCGCAGTATATCTTTCAGATTCTCAACACCGTGGGGCTCCTCGATGATCCCCATCAAGAGCATATTCCCGTCCGGATCCAACGGCCACAGGTCCGCCGCGTCGTAGTACTCGGCCGGCGTCAAGCCCCAGTAGCGCGGCGCGATCCGGTACCACCAACCCCGCTCCCCCTCCGGCTCAAAGTCCGCCGACCCCGGCACCTGCGGATATCGAGCCGCTACCACCGCCGCCTGCGCGTCCTCCACCGTGTTCAGGTGCGGCAGGACAAGCCCGTAAACCCCCGTATCCAATGCCTGCTTCAGCACCCACTGGTTTCGTTCCCGCACGTTGGGCGGCACCCGCACCAACGGGACCGGATCGGCCTGCAGCGACCCCGACGCCGCAATCTTCTTCCTCGACATCAGGAACTGGAGCGACATCCGTAACTGGTCAAAATTGAAGCCCTGGTGCTCCATCTCGATGATAGTCATGTCGTAGTCCGAATCCGCGACGAACGCCAGGTCGTCCAGGTTCCCGTTCCATACCAGTCCCGAACAGAAAACCGGTTTGCCCTGCTCCAACAACTCGATAACCTTGTTATACCGGACCATCCTCTTTCCTCCTTCTTCACCGGTCTTCCCGCCTGGATAGGTCTGTGCCAGGATCATCTCCGCCCAGTTTAGCCCGATAAAGGGAATTACTCACCTTCCCCTAAAAGTTATACCACCATCAATGAGAGGTTCCGGTCCAAATCCCGCTTGAACTCCTGGCCATCCTACCCCGGACCCCAGCTCCGGCCTTCTGCAATGCTAAGGGACCCTGCACGTTCGGGCGTCCCGCCTTACCCCCGCCAAAACGCGGATTGGACGCGCGAACCGGGCCGGGGAGTCCCCGGCCCGGTTCGCGCGACAATCGAGGCGGTTCTTAGAAACTATCTCAAAATCAACTGGCCCTCCTGATATACCGGCATCGGTGACCGAATCCCATAGATTCCCGCCTTCGGGGGAATGGCGGGTTGGGTGCCGGGCCACGTTTTGAGATAGTTTCTTAGACCTTGCGCAGACGTAACTCAGTGGTAGATTGATGGCTCTCTTTGAACAATTATCCGAGGCCTAAGTCGGCAAAATGTCGGCATTAAACTCAAAACGGGTTAAAAAAGATGGTTGTTGATACTATGGTACGCACCAACAACCATGTTATTGATACAGTGGAGCGGAAGACGAGATTCGAACTCGCGACCCTCTCCTTGGCAAGGAGATGCTCTACCACTGAGCCACTTCCGCTCGTTCCTAGATTCAAGGCTAAAACGTCGGTGGGGTGTTGTCAAGGGTTGTCCATCAATCAAAAAAGGCGTACCAAACTACTCCGCAAAAAGGGATAGCAGGCCTGTTAGTCCACCCTTATTTTGTATTGCTGCATGGTACGGTTTTAGGGCGGGGAGAATAGCCCTCTTTCTAATCGGACTATTTCGCCATCAACCACCATGTCGTCGGCGATTCTCCGGATAGCGTTTTGGTAGTAGGGGCATCTCTTGTGCGGGCTCTCAGCCAACTCTCGTTTATAGAGGTCTGTGTTCTTCTCGATCCATTCGTATATGGACGGACTCATCAATGCTGACCACCTGAAGCATGTAGCGAATCCCGTATTTTTTGCCGCCAAGATCCGCCCGGCCGCCGGGGTTCGGTTCCGTAAGCCATAGTACCCCTCCAAATTACACACCATTGTCATAATGAACAGGAGCTATGGCACTAGAAACGCGTCAGTTATTGCGCCATAGTCTTGGGCCCGCCAAAGTTGTAACCGTATGGCAGGGTGAAGCTTACGCCAACGGCGAGATAATATCCGGCTCTCCTTTTTGTACCGACGGTAACGGTGATAACGTTCCTCAATTTCTTCTAATCCGACACCCCACCGCCAAATTAAACACATGTACCAAAAAGACCCTAGACGGGCCTTGTCGCGTTGATGTCTTATTCGTCTTGGACTACCCCAAGAGCGGTCGTTCGCTTTTCAATTAACCCGGGCGGGATAGTATTCCATACGCTGCGGCTGCCCCGTTCCCTCCGAAGCCCGTGATCTTTGTAATACTTGTGCAACGTGCAGGTTAGGGAACTCTGTGGGTCTTTAGCATCGCTTACGGGTCTCCCGTTCTTGGCAAATCGCTGTTCGACTAGCCGATACCCTTCCACCGCCGACAGACCGTGCGAGTTTTCGTAGATGATTCGCGCAGCCATTTCCAAGAATCCATGCACTGCCAAGGTACATTTCCTTTTGTTGAAATTAGCTATACCGTCATACGAAGCCAAAGCCGACAATTTCGGCATCCAGGATATAGTCCCAACCACCGGATGCGCCGGTCCGTATCGTCCAAGAGCTCACACAAACCCAGGTAAGAGCAATCCCCGTGCAACATGCCCATCCGGGTGTAGTAATGGTCAATCAGGATAATCGGGGATCCTGATTGGCCAGCACCCTTGATTGTCTGGTAGTAGCTGGCGATTTCTCTGGCGTTTCCCAGGTCCGGGCCAGAATGAGGGTGTCGCTAGCCTGCAAGGTGACGCACCATGCCTTTTCCGCCGCGTCCCGGATGTCGCTGGCATCCAACTTCTTAATGGCTGACTGGTCCATCTGCTTGGCGTCAGTGAATATGTCCTGGGCCTCTTTTGCCAGTGTCGTTCATTGACTCTCCGTGCCTTTTGACGCAAAAACGGCTACGCCCAGGAGTTTTGAGTGCGAAGCTCTAGGAATTAGGATGGTGCCGAGGGACAGACTCGAACTGTCGACACCGGCATTTTCAGTGCCGTGCTCTACCACCTGAGCTACCTCGGCAGGATACCCTATATTAAAAGCTAGGTCGAAGGGGGCTGTCAAGGAGGGCGGTTCCCGGTAACTGTTCAGAGTGGGGCAGTTAGGGGTTTGGAGAGGAGGGAATTGAGAGCACGGTAAGGGTTGCGTCCCTGCAATCGCCAGGCGCCGAACAAGGAGGCCAAGATGCTCTTGGTCTCGCTTCCCTGTCCAGAGCGGGTCCCGCCGCTGATCTTCCGGCCCACCACCGGTGGACGCAGGCTCCGCTCCGCCGGGTTGTTGTCCGCGCCCGCCCGGGGCTCAACTATGAAGGTGAATAGCTCAGGTAGGAAGCGTTCCACCCGCTGGCACAGCACCCTCATGGGCGTATCGCTTGCCCGAGTAGGCTGGCAGATGGACCGTAGCTGCTCTTGGAACCACTGCTGTTGCTTCACCCGCCGGTCCCGGCTCACCGTTTCCGGCAGTCCCGGGTCGGGGCCGGAGTAGGCTTGGGCTTGGTCGTATACTTCCCGCACCCTCCTAGACCACTGGGCCAGGCCATCATGTTCCGGGAACCGCTCCTTCAGTTGGTGGATGTCCCGCAACAGGTGGGTCCAACATCTTTGGTGGGGCCCCTGGTACACGTTGTAGGCTCCGTAGAAGTCGCTGACCAGCACCCCCTCGAACTCCTCACCCAACACCTCCTCAACCACCTGTCCGCTCCGGCTGGAACGGTATATGAAGTCGCGCACCTTGGGTGTGTTGAAGCTCCAGAGGTAACCGTTGCGGCCGTCTTCCCGCCGGCCCGTCTCGTCCCCGTACACCACTGGGCTGGCTCGAATCTCTTCTGGCAACTGGGCGTATTCTGCCCGGCCGCGCTGCGCTACCCCACGGGTCAACGCCACTATTTGGCCCACGCTAAGGCCCAGTCCAAAACGCCATTTCAGGTAGCGTTGTATCACCCTGAAGGGGAGCCGGCACTCATCCCGGAGCACGCTCACTTCGCTCTGCACCGAGACGCCGAACCCTTGGCGGCCCACGGTGATGGCGCTCCAATCCGGTTCGGGGGCGCACCGCTTCCGGCACCTTGAGCAGGTCCGTTCCAGCACCACGTGCTCAGTCACCCTTGCCCGCACCCGTGGCAGGGAAATCACCTGCCGGCGTCGGCGCACCATCCCTCCCTGAAGGGGTACCTGGCAATCGGGACAACTGGCCGTGGCGTGTTCTACTCTATGGGTGGGCTCTTCCCGGCGCCGGGCAAAGCCGTGGGTGCGCTTCCGGCGTTCCTTCTTGGGGCGGGCTGGCCGGTTGGCCTTGACCCAAGCGGGAGGTGTCCCCTGTTTCATGCCGCCGGTTGGAGGCTTCGCCCGGCCTTCCAACTCAGCGATGCGTGCTTCCAGGGTCCCAATGTGGCTGAGCAGTTGCCCAACAACTTCAATCAACTCTTCACGGGAGGCAGCGGCCAAATCCACGGGCACGCTCATGCTTATAGCCTACCCTCTTCTTATGTTTCTCTATTCGTGGCGCTGACTCAAGTTTCGGCCACTCTGAACAGTTACGGCTCGCGTCTTTCGATTTTCAAGGCAAAGTCCGGTTGGTAATCGCGGGGAGACGGCCAATCTCCCCCGTGATAGTGGCGAAGGTCGGAATCCGGGGGTGGGTGCTGTTTACGGCAGGGATATTAGTCTCAAAACGGCTCATGGTGTTGGTTCTGGCGGCGTTGCGGTCTGAGCCTTGCCAGCCCACAACAACTCTCATGGCTGGGTCTTGGGAAAGACGTTCTGCATCGTTGGTATCATCGTAGCCGGCCAAGCGGCTGTAGATGGACTGGCGGAGCAGAGGGACCAGGTGGTGGCGGATGTTGCGGCCGGTACGGCTTTCCTGGAGATAGTCGGAGGCTATGGGGGTAAGGTCCAGGGCGTCATCCAGTTCTCGGAATGCCAGCAGTCCGGCGTCGGAGGTGATGGTGGCACCATGTAACTCCAGCCGGATTTGGGGATTGAATTGGAGCCGAAGAGAGGCCTTTTCGCGGTCACCCATCGGGTGCCTCCAATGTCGGTACGCAAGTTATCTGAAATAGCCAACTTATTGCATGTATTATATCTGAAATACGGCTAAGAGATTCATGTAACGACTAGAAAAGCCAGAAAGTTGCCTATTTACCGCATCACTTGTTTGAGCCAAATGGGGAATACGGGATTAGACCCCTCGCTCCGCTCGGGGTAACAGTTGAAAGGCCCTCGGGGCTGGGTGTTTGGTGCGACCGTCCGTTGGTCCTTCGACGGGGCTCAGGACGAACGGACTGGGTGTTGGGGGTGGTTCGACGGGGTCACCATGAACGGGGAATTACGGGGCATTTTTAAGGTGCTGGGACTTTTGGGGACATTCTGGGACATTTCTTGGGTTGGGCGGGGTTAGGAGAGACTGGGGGAGGGACGCCAGGGCAGTAGGGCGTCTAAGAGTAACTTGTGGTCGGGCTCCTTTTTGCGGCGGCGGCAGTAGTCCAGGTAGCCGAAGGTACCGGTGAATGAGAGGTAGTGGAAGCCGGAGCCGGCCATTTTTCGGATGAAGTTGTGGGGGTCGGGCATGGGCTTGTTCTGGGATTGGGCGTCGGCCCATTCGTCGCAGAGTTGGTTTGCCTCACGGCCAACGAAATGCTCGGTGTAGGGGCGGTGGAGTTTGCGTTTTAGGGCGCGGACGCGGTTGGCTAGGTTGGAGAGGCTGGTTGATCCCATGATTTTGGAGGGTCCTCCGGTTTTTGGATTTATTGGGGGTTGAGATGTATGAACGGGGTTAGATTTTTTAGATGTCGGGACATTTTGGGACTTTTTAGGACATGGGGTTGGTTGTCTCGTCTGGTCGGTCCGGGGGTTGGGTTTTGGGGGGTGGGATTAGGTCTATCTATGATTATGTTAGAGAGTCGTCACCGGAAGTGGCAAGGGGCAAATGTCAGTGATTTGGGGGAGTGGGCGGACTCACCATGAACGGACTGGGTGTTAAGAGCCTATCCTAAAAACAACTGATGACCTGCATTTCAGCTATGAAAAACCGTATGTTCGGGGTTATTAGGATAGGCACTAAGTGTGCTTCGGACCGGCGGAAACGGCCTTGGAGGAACTGGTGAGGGTGGCCGGGACCAGGTGGGCCATAGAGGTATGCTTCGAGGAGGCCAAGGGTCGAGTTGGCCTGGACCAATACGAGGTGCGGAGGTGGGATGGCTGGTACCGGCACATCACGCTGGCGATGCTGGCCCACGCCTACCTGGCGGTGATCAGACAGCAGGCGGAACCAGGCTTTTGGGGTGAAAAAGGGGCAGTCCTGGATGGGATGACGAGCTGATACCCCTTACGGTTCCCGAAGTGCGGCGGCTGCTCTACCGACTGATGGGGATGCCCAGCCCCTCGGACGGCTCGGTGCTGGAGTTGTCCCGGTGGAGACGGCTCCACCAAGCCAGGGTCCAGCGTTGTCACTACCAACGCCGCCTGAAACTCCTCAACTCGTATCTGCGGCCGTAGCACTAAGTGCCTATCCTAATAACCCCGAACATACGGTTTTTCATAGCTGAAATGCAGGTCATCAGTTGTTTTTAGGATAGGCTCTAAACACCCCCACGTTCATGGTCACCCCGTTGAACCACCACCGTTTCCCATCCCAAACCGAGCCTACACCCAGTCCGTTCGTCCTGAGCCCCGTCGAAGGGCAACGGACGGTCGCACTTAGAGCCTATCCTAATAACCCCGAACATACGGTTTTTCATAGCTGAAACGCAGGTCATCAGTTGTTTTTAAGATAGGCTCTAAACACTCCCGGTGCAAGGTAAGCCCAACCCCGTTCGTGGTGAGCCCCGCCGAAGCACCCACCAGTCCACACCCAGTCCGTTCGTCCTGAACCCCGTCGAAGGGCCAACGGACGGTCACACCAAACACCCCCGGTGCAAGGTAAGCCCAATCCCGTGCAAAGTTACCCCGTCCAACGACCCCGGTTCCCAATACCCAACACCCCGGCCGCCGCTCCATCGGTGGGCCTCCCCATGACAACCGCCCGTTGTACGAACCGCAATTTTCCGGTAGGGTATTCCGGTGCTTGACCTCTTGAAAACCCACTTCGGGTACGACACCTTCCTGCCCCGCCAGGAAGAGATCATCTCCACCGTCATGTCCGGCCGAGACAGCTTTGTCCTCCTGCCCACCGGCGGCGGCAAGTCCCTTTGTTACCAACTGCCCGCCCTGGCCCTCAACGGTCTAACCCTGGTGGTCTCCCCACTCATCGCCCTGATGAAAGACCAGGTCGACGCCCTCCGGGCCAACGGCATTCCCGCCGGTTTCATCAACAGCTCCCTCTCCACGCCCCAAATTTCCCTGGTCCAGCAGCGTGTTCGGGACGGCGGCATCAAAATCCTCTACGTTGCCCCGGAACGCGCCACCTTGCCCGAGTTCCAACGCTTTCTCGCCAGCCTCAACGTCAGCCTCATCGCCATCGACGAAGCCCACTGCGTCTCCGAGTGGGGCCACGAGTTCCGCCCCGCCTACCGCGGGTTGCAGTCTCTCCGCCAGGTCTGTCCCAACGCTCCGGTTATCGCCCTGACCGCCACCGCTCCCCAACGCGTGCGGCAAGACATTTTGTCCCAGCTCGGCCTCCGCCAACCCGGGTGCTTCGTCTCCAGCTTCAACCGCCCCAACCTGACCTACGCTGTCCGGCCCAAAAAGGACTCTCTCCCCGCCCTGCTGGATTTGCTAAAAAGTCATCGCGGTGAGTCCGCCATCATCTACTGTCTCTCCCGCCAGTCCACCGAAGACCTGGCCCAAACTCTCAAGGACCAGGGATTCAACGCCGAGGCCTACCACGCCGGTTTGGACCCCAACCTCCGCCGCGCCGTTCAAGACCGGTTCATCCGCGACGACGTTCACATCGTCGTGGCAACCATCGCCTTCGGCATGGGCATCGACAAACCCGACGTCCGCTTGGTCGTCCACTACGACCTCCCCAAGAGCCTCGAAGGGTACTACCAGGAGAGTGGCCGCGCCGGACGCGACGGCCTCCCCAGCGAATGCGTCCTGTTCTACAGCTACGGTGACCGCGTCAAGCACGAGTTCTTCCTCAACGAAATGGAAGACCCCCAGGAACAGGAACGCGCCCGTTGGCGCTTGGACCAAGTGGTGAAGCTCTGCAACCTCCGCGCCTGCCGCCGCAATTTCGTCCTGGAATACCTGGGCGAGGAACCGTCCGCCGAAAACTGCGGCGCCTGCGACGTCTGCCTTTCTCCCACGGAAACTTTCGACGCTACCGAAATCGCCCAAAAAGTCCTCTCCGCCGTCACCCGCACCGGCGAACGCTTTGGGGCAGCCCATGTCGTCAATGTCCTCCTCGGTTCCCGCGCCAAACAGGTCGCGGACCGGGGCCACGACAAACTCCCCGTCTTCGGCATCGCCGCCGGGTATTCCCACGCCGGTTTGCGCAACATGATTGAAGACATCGCGGCGGAAGGCCTCCTCGAATCCACCGGCGGACAGTACCCTACCCTCGTTATTACCCCCCGGGGCCGCGCCTTCCTGAAGGACCGGGAAACCCTCACGTTGACCCGCCCGGTCCAGGAAACCCAGGCGTCCCCCAAGTCGTCCGCCGCCGCCTACGACCATGCCCTGTTCCAAAAGCTATCCGTCCTTCGCAAACGCTTGGCCGACGAACGCAACGTTCCCGCCTACGTCATCCTTGGCAACCGTTCTCTTCAAGACATGGCCCGCCGCACCCCCCGCACTACTGCCGAATTTGCCCGGATCTTAGGCGTCGGAGAAGCCAAGCTAAAAGACCTCTCCCAACCCTTCCTAGCCCTCATCAACGACTACGTCCAAGAACACGGCGAACCCGAGTCCCCCTCCCAGCCTCAATCAACCATCCTGCCCTCTCCCAACGGGCCCATCCGTCAAACCACCCGGGAAACCGGCCGCATCGTTTCCTCCGGCGCATCATTGGCCGAAGCCGCTGCCCAACGGGGCATCCTGCCCTCCACCGCCCTGGACCAACTCGATCAACTCGCCAGGACCGGAGCGCCCCTCAAAATCGACCACCTCATGCCCAACCCGGCCCGGCGCCAGGAAATCCAAAACGCCTTTGCCGCCACCGGCGGCCTACTCCTAGCCCCCGTCCGCCAACTCCTCGGCGACGACTACTCCTACGAAGAACTAAAAATCGTCCGCCTTGGTCTTTACCAAACCCTGCCCCACCCAGCAGCGGAGCCCCTGCCCCCAGAGCCCCTTAATTAACCCATTTGTCACCCCTCGCTACGCTCGGGGTCAACGCCCCACCCAACCCAATCCCCAACCCTGCCAACACCCAGTCCGTTCGTCCTGAGCCCCGTCGAAGGGCCAACGGACGGTCGCACAAAACACCCCCCCGGCCAGGGGTCGAAGCACCGTCCCAAGCCAACAACCGCCAACCCTCCAGTCCGTTCGTCCTGAGCCCCGTCGAAGGGCCAACGGACGGTCGCACAAAACACCCCCAGTCAGGAGTCGAAGCACCGCCCCAGGCACAAGCCCCGCCCCCAGTCCGTTCGTCCTGAGCCCCGTCGAAGGGCCAACGGACGGCCGCACCACCCCCCCGTCAGGGTCGAAGCACCGCCCCAAGCCAACCCCGCCTACCCCCAGTCCGTTCGTCCTGAGCCCCGTCGAAAGGGCACGGACGGTCGCACAAAACACCCCCCGTTCGTGGTGAGTCCGTCGAACCACCTCCCAAATCACTGACATTTGCCCCTTGCCACTTCCGGTGACGACTCTCTAACATAACTATAGATAGACGTAACCCCAGCCCCAAAAATCCAACCCCCGGATCGACCGGCCAAGACAACCAACCCCATGTCCTAAAAAGTCCCCAAATGTCCCAACATCTAAAAAATCTAACCTGTCCCATCCATCCAAACCCCCAATAAATCCAAAACCCGGAGGAACCTCCAAAATCATGGGATCAACCAGCCTCTCCAGCCTGGCCAACCGCGTCCGCGCCCTAAAACGCAAACTACACCGCCCCTACACCGAGTATTTCGTCGGCCCTGAGGCAAACCAACTCTGCGAGGAATGGGCCGACGCCCAATCCCAGAACAAACCCCTGCCCGACCCCCACAACTTCATCCGAAAGGTAGCCGACTCCGGCTTCCACTACCTCTCCTTCACCGGCGCCTTCGGCTACCTGGACTACTGCCGCCGCCGCAAAAAGGAGCCCGACCAAAAGTTACTCCTCGATGCCCTCTTGCCCTGGCGTCAATCCCCCTGTCTCTCCTAACCCCGCCCAACCCGAAAAAAGTCCCCGGAAGTCCACAAAAGTCCCAGCACCTTAAAAATCTACCGCTCATCCTGAGCCCGTCGAACCATCATCCTGAGCCACGTCGAAGGGTCATGGTGAGCCCGTTCATCCTGAGCCACGTCGAAGGACGAACCACACCACGTCGTTCCGGCCTTGAGCCGGAACCCAGAAATCCCCCGTTCAAGGTGACTCCCCGCCCATCCCCAATCCTCCAGTCCGTTCGTCCTGAGCCACGTCGAAGGATCGTCCTGAGCCCGTCGAAGGGCCAACGGACGGTCGAACAAAACACCCCGCCCATCCCCCACGGCCTTTCAACTGTCCCCCCGAGTCCCCATCCGTTCGTCCTCGGCCTGGCGAAAGGCCCCCCCGCCCCCCTTCCTGTCATTCCGACCGCAGGGAGGAATCTAAAATCCATCGCCGTTAGCCGGTTTGCCCCCGGATTCTTCGTCGCAAGCTCCCCACAACGACCATTGAAAGGCCCTGCCACGAACCACTCCCCAGCTTGACCCATTTTTTCTGGCCCCGTATATTGCCCGAGGAAGACCTCTCAAATCCGAGGGAATGGGATGACGGCGTGACCCGGTTCCTAGTCGACATGTTGCATCGGGCCGGCGGTTCCCTCCGGGACTTGGCCCCCATCATCGCCGTCATTGCCTTTTTCCAGATTGTGGTCCTGCAACAGCCCTTCCCCAATCTCGGCAACGTCATCGTCGGAATGGTCTGTGTGGTTGCCGGCCTCACCCTCTTCATCCAGGGACTGGAAAACGGCCTCTTTCCCTTGGGTGAAGCCCTCGCCCAGAGTTTCGCCCGCAAGGGCAGCGTTTCCGCCCTGTTGGCCTTCGCCTTTTGTTTGGGATTCGGCACAACCATAGCCGAACCCGCCCTCATCGCCGTCGCTGCCGAGGCCGCCGAGGTCGCCGCCGAAGCTGGAGCAATCGTTAGCAGCGACGAGTCCCGTTCCTCCTACGCCCTTCAATTGCGGCTGGTGGTCGCTTTCTCCGTCGGCGCCGCCATCGTGTTGGGAGTGCTCCGTATCCTGAAGGGCTGGCCCATCCACCGCCTGATCATCGGCGGCTACCTACTGGTGACGGCAATGACCCTCTTCGCGCCCCAGGAGATTATCGGCGTCGCCTACGACTCCGGCGGCGTCACTACCAGCACCATCACGGTGCCCCTGGTCACCGCCTTGGGCGTCGGACTGGCTTCTTCCATCCGCGGACGCAACCCCATGGTCGACGGCTTCGGACTAATCGCCTTCGCCAGCCTTACCCCCATGATTTGCGTGCTGGCCTACGGCATGGTGGTCCAATGATTCCTTTCTTGTACACCTTCGGCGCGACGTTGTTCTCCACCGTTATCGACGTGGCCCCCATCGCCGCTGTCCTGGTCTTCTTCCAAGTCGCGGTGCTCCGGCGGCGGCTCCCCAACCTGCGCCGGATAGTATCCGGGTTCGTTTTCGTCCTATTGGGCTTGGCCCTCTTCTTAATCGGCTTGGAAGAAGCCCTCTTTCCCATCGGGGAAACCATGGCCCGCCAACTCACCTCCCCGGAGACCATTGGCGCGGACCGTGTCGCCGACGGCGTCGACTGGGACGACTACTGGCTGGTCTACGCCTTCGCCGCCGCCATTGGCTTCGCTACTACGGTTGCCGAACCTTCGCTAATCGCCGTGGCCCTCAAGGCCGAGCAGGTTTCCGGCGGCGCGGTCCGGGCCTGGGGCCTCCGCATCGCCGTTGCCCTGGGGGTAGCCCTCGGCGTCGCCCTGGGCTGCTTCCGCATCGTCACCGGCACTCCCCTCCCCTGGTACATCATCGCCGCCTATGTCATAGTCATCGTCCAGACCTTCCGGTCAAGCCGCACCATAGTCCCCCTGGCCTACGACAGCGGCGGCGTTACCACCTCTACCGTTACGGTCCCGGTTGTGGCCGCTCTGGGCCTGGGCCTTGCCGCCAGTATCCCGGGCCGCAGCCCCTTGATCGACGGTTTTGGACTCATCGCTTTCGCCAGCGTCTTTCCAATTATGACCGTTCTGGGTTACTCCATGGCCGCGTCCTGGTATAACCGTCTGCGGACCGATAAACGTCACGAGGAGGTATAGCCGTGAAGCTCGCTCTTATTGTCGCCCTGGTTAGCGACGACAAGACCAACGTGGTCATAGATGCGGCCCGGGCCGGCGGGGCCACCGGCGCAACGGTCATTACCAGCGTCCGGGGCGAGGGCCTGCAACCCGAAAAGACCTTCTTCGGCCTTGACCTCGCAGCCCAACGCGACGTGGTCCTGTTCCTGGTGGTCGACACCCGCGCCCGCGATATTCTCGAACGCATCCGCGACGCCGCCCATTTCGACACCGACCACGGCGCGGGCGTCGCTTTCCAACTGTCCATCGAAGACGCTGTCGGACTCGGCACCCAACTGCCCGCCATCATGCACGAATTGGAGGAGGAAATATGAGCCACGAACGCCTAATTACCATCGGCGCCCTCATGGTTCCCCAGGTCCACAGCATCAACGGCCTGGCTACCGTTGCCGAAGCTATGGCCCTGATGAAACAGCGGCAGGTCGGTTCCCTGGCCGTGAACCGCCGCGACGAGAACGACGAATTGGGGCTGCTGGTTGTCCGCGACATCGCCCGGGAAGTCATCGCCCGCAACCGCTCCCCGGAACGGGTAAACGTCTACGAGATTATGTCCAAGCCGGTCCTGACCCTCCCCCCCGAAATGCAGGCCCGCTATGGCGTGCGTCTACTAACCCGCTTCGGCGTCTCCCGGGCCTTGGTCGTGGACCAGGACCGCAACCCCATCGGTATGGTCACCTTGCGGGACATCGTCATCGGCCACGTCCCCGGCTAATCCTCCATTCCCGGTCAAACCGTTGTCCGCAACCCTAATTCCAACCCCTCGGCATGATTTGAATTGGCAAAAGACAACCCCTAACGTATAATCCTGCCATCATCAAACAAGCCGTCATGCTTGGAATCGCACTAAAACGCCGGTTGCCCTGACGAAACCGGCTTCCCAGCGGCCAAGGGTAACGGCGCCAATTTCATCTCGTTGAGGAGGACAGAATGGCTGAATTCAGATCACCCTTGGACGGCATCAGGGTACTCGACCTGGGCCGTCACCAGGCCGGGCCCCGCTGCGCTCAGGTCTTGGCCCGCATGGGCGCCGAAGTTATCAAGGTTGAACGCATCGGCGGCGAGGAAACCCGCTACCATGGCCCTTGGGTTAGAGGCCAAAGCGCCTACTGGGCCTCCCACAACAGCGGCAAGAAAAGCCTGAGCATGGACCTACGCACCGAAGAGGGCAAAGAAGTCCTTCGTGAACTCGTCAAGGTTTCCGACGTCCTCTTGCAGAATTTCCGCCCCGGCACCATCGAGGCCATGGGCTTCGGCTACGATGTGCTGATGGAACTCAACCCCCGCATCATCATGGTCAACGCCTCGGCCTACGGTCAGTTTGGCCCCTATTCGGAAAAGATCGGCTACGGACCCGTCGGGGAGTGCATCTCCGGTGTCACCATGACCATCGGGGAAGAGGGATGGCCGCCGGTGCAAGCCCGGGTGTCTCTCATCGACCGCACCACCGCTCTCCACGCCGCCATTGGTGTACTGTCGGCGTTGCGGGAGAGAGACTGGTCCGGCTTGGGTCAGTCCATCGACGTTTGCCTTGCCGACTCGGGTTACAGCTACACCGAAATCCCCGTTTCCGCCTACGCCGGCGCTGGTGTTGTGCCCAAACGCGGCGAGGGCGGCGGCGCGCCCCCCAGCGGTATCTACCCCTGCAAAGACGGCCATGTGCTGATTACCGCCGGAGACCAACACCAGTGGCACCGGGTCTGTAACGCCCTGGCCCAGCCCGACTGGTTGGAAGACCCCCGCTTTACCTCCCGCCCCGAGCGTACCAAGAACCGGGCTGTGGTCGACGCCGCCATTCACGAACTGCTGGCCGAAATGACCCCCGCTGAAGCCGTCGAACACTTCACCCGCCATGACGTTACCATCGCCCCGGTCAATACCATCCCAATGGCCGCCGAAGACCCCCACCCTTGGGAGCGGGGCATCATCGTCGAAGTGCCGGACTTCCGGGCTGGGACCATGCCCGTCAACGGCGACTACTGGCACATGAGCCGCACCCCGGCGGTCATCGGCCAACTTCCCAAAGTGGGCGAACACAACGACGAAGTCCTCTCCGGGATTTTGGGTTTGTCAGAAGAGAGAATCGCCCAGCTAAAGGATAGCCAGGTCATTTCCGAGTCCGACCATTACGACGAGGTTCCCGGCTAACCGCTCGTCCCCGATCCCCCGATTAACGCACCGAGAGTTAAAGATATGCGCCAAAATGCAGTTATGTTCCAGGCCGCCGGCCTCAACTTCGAGGGTGTGGTGGCCGAACCCGATGACGCCCCCCGTCCCGTCCCAGGAATCTTGATTTGCCACCCCGGCCCGCTCAACGGCGGAAACATGGACAACAACGTGGTAACGGCGGTCTCCGCGGCCCTGACCCAGCAGGGTTTCGCCACCATCCGCTTCAACTTCCGGGGCGTCGGCAACAGCCAGGGCGAACACAGCCACGGAGAACTTGAGCACGAGGAAGCCCTGGCCGCCCTGGATTTCCTGAAAGCCTGGCCCGGCGTCGACGGAGAAACCCTGGGTATGGTCGGGTATTCCTTTGGCAACCGGGTCATTCTGGGCAGCGGCGGCTTGCAGAAGGAGCCCCGAGCCTTCGCCTTCATTTCACCGGCCTTGGAGGCTCTCAAGGGCACCGGCCTCAAGCCCGACACCCGCCCCAAGTTCGTCATCACCGGCGAGTTGGACCGACTCGCCGCTTCCCCCGAGTTCCACCCCACCCTGGACTCCTTCGCTCATCCCTTCCATTGCCAGGTCATCGCCGGCGCCGACCACTTCTGGGTTGGCAAGGAAGAGGGCCTGTCCCAGCGGGTCGTCAGCTTCTTCTGCGAAAACCTCAAGTAACCATAAAAAGCCACCGCCGGTTGCGCCACCTTCGACGCAACCGGCGGTCTATTGGGTCGAGCCTTTCTTGGCTTAAAGCTGGAATGTCTTCTTCCAGATCCCCGGCGACCCTTCGGCGTGGGTCATCAGGTCCCGCATTCTGCCGTTGTTGGGGTTGATGTCCCGCTGGGCCAGCCATTCCGCGCTATCCGAAATCCCTTCCCGCTCGAACTCATAAACCACAGCGTACTTGGGTTGCCCACGAACTGCCCGCCACCGCCGGCCCCGGATCACCCCAGGCACCTTCTCGTAGTTGGGCACGTAGACGCCGCTGTACCACTCATTCCATTCAGCTTCGTTTTCCGGCGCAATGTCCATCCGCCCAATCTGTAGCGCCGGAGCCATGTCGCTCCCTGCGATGCCCTCGGTCAACTCCTGGGGATGCACCATCTCATAGACGTTGTTAACGAAGTTGGTCCCGATGAGACTGGGGCTCACCCTCGCACCCCATTCCGTGCGGGGCCGGTTCTTGAAGGCGTCGGTCTCGATCACCGCCGGGCTTTCCAGTTCGTAACAGGCCAGATGCTTCGGTCCGCTCCTGATGGCCTCGTACCGGGCGGCGTTCAATACCCCTGGGATCGACATGAGTTCCTTCAAGTGCTCCTCGTTGTACCACCGGTTGAAGTCTTCTTCCTTATCCGCCGGAATGTCCGCCATAACCATCATTAGCGCGGTACCCTTCTTGTTAGCCATCTCTTCCTCCTTCAGTTTTCGATTCCCAGGTCTACCAAATTACCTGTGTTTCCTGCAGCCGCCTCACCTCTTCCAACGGCATTCCCAGCAGTCCGTGGAATACCGCCTCGTTATCCTCCCCCAGCGATGGAGTCCACCCGTCCAGCCGCGCTGGTGTCTCGCTGAACCTCCAGGGAGGCCCAACACCACGTTGCTGCCCCTTCTCAGGGTGTGAGACCTCCGGGAAAGACCCTCTGGACGCCAGATGCCGGTCTGCCATCAATTGGTCGGCGGACAACGAAGGAAACGCCGCCACACCTTCCGTCTGTAGAGCCTCCGTCACCTCCCAAGGCGTCCGCTCTTTGGTCCATTCCTCCAACTTCTGCTCCAAGTCTTCCCGGTGCAGCCACCGTTGGTAACCGTCCCCGAACCGTGCCTCCTTGACCCACTCGGGATTCCCCAAGGCCCGGCGCAACCTTTCCCACTCCGCCTCCGACGCCACGGCGACGCTAACCCAGGCGTCCTCGCCCTTGCACCGGTAAACGCCGTGAGGAACCACCGCGCCGTTGCCGTTCCCTTGGGGGGCTTGTTCTCGTTGGTTCATGGCGAAGTCCAGCAGTGCCGGCCCCATGAACGCCGTTGCAATGTCCCGCACCGAAACGTCCACGTGCAGGCTCCGGGTAACCCCCACATCTCCCCCGTTCGCCAACCGGTTCGCCGCCTTGCCGCACAATGCCGCCGCCGCGCAAAACGCCCCCATCAGACCTCCGGTGTGGTCCATGGCGTGCCGCAATTCCACCGGCGGTCCGTCCGGGTAACCCGTCATGTGCCCCAGACCTCCCGCGGCGGCAAACATTGGCGCATACCCCGAGTACCCGCGCTCCGGACCGCTCTGCCCGTTCGACGAAATGGATACCATCAGAATGTCTTCCTTAACCTCTTGCAGCCGGTCGAACCCCAGCCCCAACCGGTCCATTACGCCGGGCCGGAAATTCTCCAGTACCAGGTCGCTAATCCGCGCCAGGTCCAGGGCCAACTCCACCGCCCGGGGTTCTTTCAGGTTGAGGGTCACCGACAATTTGTTGGCGTTGACCTGTTCAAAGCTGGAGGGCGGCTTCCCGTACATGGCATGGGTCCGGCGGGTAATGTCCAACCGCGCCGAACTCTCAATCTTGATTACCTGCGCTCCCATCTCCGCCAGCATCAGACCGGCAAAGGGTCCCGCCGCGTGGACCGAAAAGTCCGCCACCCGGACTCCGGATAATGGCCCCTTTTGTTCCCTTGGCATAGCCATCAGATAACTCCCGCCCGAGCAAACGCCACCACGTCCGTTGGAGAGTATCCCAGTTCCCCGTAAACCTCCCGGTTGTGTTCCCCCAACAGCGGGGCCCGGCCCGGGTTCTTCCCGGGTTTATCGGAGGACCGAAACGGCGCTCCTGGATAATCGTAACTTCCCGCGATGGGGTGAGAAACTTCGGCGTAAAAACCCCGGTCCCGCTGCTGCCTGCTTTGAAACACTTCCATCGGCGTGTAGTAGGGGGCGATCGGCACGCCCTTGGCCTGCCCTTCCTGGTACAACCACTCCTTGGTATGCCCGCTGGACCATTCCCGCAGGTGCGCGTTAATCTCCGCTCCGTACTCCCCCGGGTTTTGAAACTTGTCCGCGGTCGCCCATTCAGGATAGTCCAGCAACGCCGCCAGGCTTTCCCATTGGCGCGGCTCCAAGGTCAACAGTTCCACGTAACCGTCCGAAGCCGGCAAAACTCCTCCTACCCGGAAATAACGTGAAAACCGGTCCTCCACCAGTCCCTCGGACTCCAACCGTTGAATCGGCACGTACCCCACGGACAACTGCGCCTCTTGAAGCGAGCAGTCGATCTCTTGTCCCGATCCCCCTTCCCGCTTGGCGTAGATCGCTCCCACCACTCCCAGGGCTGCCGTCAACCCGCCCTGATACGACCCCATCCGGCTCCCCGCCGCCAGTGGAGCCCGCTCGGGGAACGTGTCCAACGCCAAACCGTTGGGCAGCAAATATCCCTCTCCCCCACCATGAAAAACGTTCACGTCATAGGCCCGGTAACCCGCGTAGGGCCCCCAGCCGCCAAAGGGAGTTATCGACGCCGCAATTAGCCCGGCATTGGCTTCGCTTAGGGTTCTCCAATCCAACCCCTCGGCTTCTCGTGCCCCCGGTTGACGGTCATGGACTATCACATCCACCCGGCCCGCCAGTTCCCGCAAGATAACCCTGCCCTGCCCATCCGCCAGGTTCAGCGTGATGCCCTTCTTGCCGGTGTTCAAGTACAGGAACAACCCGCTCTTTTCCGGGTGTGGAACATCCCCCGGGAACGGCCCTTCCCGCCGGGCTGTGTCTCCGGCTCCAGGAACCTCAACCTTAATAACCTCCGCCCCTAGCTCGGCCAGCAATTTTCCGCAGTACGGCCCAGCTACCAGGTCCGCTACCTCCAAGACCCGTACTCCCGCCAGCGGTTCATGCCCGAGCGGCTGCGTCAACGGTCGTTCCCTCTTTTCGTGATTTCACCGTCGCGTTCCCCCTCCGGGAAAACTAGACCGGCAGTATTGGCGGCGTGTTCTCGTCGCGAGGAGCGTTTCGCAACGCATTGCCACTGCCGTCCGTGAACCACGGCACCCGCGGGTCTCGCGACGGCAACATCACCGTCGCATAGCCCGGCGCCGTTACCTCCCCCCGTTGGTTCTCCGCCCAAACCTCCACGTCCACCAACGGGACCTCGCCGTTGAAATACTTTCGGACCACCTTTCCCTTGCACCATTGGGTATCTCCATAAACGTTGAACCGCCGGCATTCCACCCGCAGCCGCTTCAAAAAGGCGTCGTCCCCCATCCAATTGGTCATCAACGTTCCCACCCAGGACACTCGCTGCGGCCCGTAATCATACGCCCCCGGCACTCCCACCGCCTCCGCCACCGAGTCTCGCAAATGCCCAATACCAGTGTACTCAAGTCCTCCCCCGGCCTCCGGATTCCGGAAGAAGTGGTTGGGATGGCGCAACGCCTCCCGCAGCAAAACCCCGTGTGCGCTGGACCTCCCGGTCCCCACCAGAAAGGCGCTGACATCCTGCAATGACAACGGCCCCCGCACAATGGGCTCCAACTCCTCCCCAACCTGGGTGTCCTCCCAGTAACGGGTCACACCACCCCGCGCGCTTTCGTTCAACACCTGCTGGTCGATGGCCTCCAGCTCGTCGGGCTCGTAGTGGTGCCTCCGGGGAACGTCGGCGTATTTACCCCGTTCCCGCGACGCCCGCCGCTGGTGCCTGGTGCACCAACCCACCACCCGGGCCACCAATTCGTCCCGCTGGTTGGTGTAAGTCGTCTCGACGTACTGGATTACCAGCGTCGCCGAGTACCGGCTCTGCTTCTCCTGGACGTCCAACACCCGCTCCACACAGTTCACCGAGTCCCCGGGCCGCATCACCCGGAAGAACTCCCAGTCGTTACCTGCAAAGAACCCATGTACTCCGGGCAGACCCCATCGGGTCCGGCCCGACCAATGCCGCATGTACGGCGCGCACGGGTGTGAAATTACCGAACCGTATTTGGTGTTGGCGGCATACTCCTGGTCCCGGAATAACGGGTTCGCGTCCCCTATCCCGTTGGCGAAGTTGATTAACGCCCCCAGCGACGCGTCCCGCGTGAACTGTTCCGTCCGCAGCCGCATCCCAATCATCGCCTTGGCGTTGTCAATGGCCTCCCGCGAGATGTCCTCCACCTCCGGGAGCGTCTCGGCAACCTGCCGCCGTTCATCATCCTGCTGGGTCATAAAAACTGTCCTCTTTAATGTTAGGTTGCCGGTTCCTCGATTACCCCAACGACGAATATCAGGGCTATATAGGCCAAGACCAGGTAAAGATTGGTGAGAGGCCCATTCGCTACCTGTCTACCGTTAACGCTCCCATCCCTAATCATAATTTGTCTAACCAAAATAAGCAGGGTCCCATAAAAGAGCAATGCCAACCCCGCAAACCCAAGTTTGATTCTGGCCAAGAGGGAGCCAGGTCCGCTCTCCAAAAGGGCTCCACCCGTCTGAAAGTCGGCCCCGAATAGCCCAAAACCAATAGACGCAGTCGCGATAGCCAGAATGGTAAACGCTTGGTTTTGGTGGTGGAAATTGGGTTTCATAATCCGGTATCCGCGCCTTGGGAATCATCACCTTGACCATGAGTCCTGTGGTCGGATATCAAGAATGCGACGCTTGCAACAAGAACGGAAACGGTGATGAACAACCCTAGCCAAAGGTTCCCAGCCCCGGGCAATTTGGCTATGGCTAAAATCATGGCGACGGTTGACCCAACTCCAGCTAAGACGGCTAGAGTGGCAAGAGGGCCGTTTGGTGACCTCAGATAGCTGTTTTTAGCTAGGGAGAGCGGCCAGATTTTCATAAGCGTCTCGCGGGTGATTATTAGCGCATTCGGCCCGATGGGACCTTCAGCCCACAATCAATAAACGACCTGCCGCCTTTCCAAGTCCACCAACTCTTCTCCGGTCAAACCGAGCATACCACACAAAACTTCCCGGTTATGCTGCCCCAACAATGGCGCGTGTCCCCGAATCGCCGCCGGCGTTTTTTGAAATTTCCACATCAAGTTGAAGATGGGCTCCATCCCCAAAGAAGGATGCTCAATTTCCCGGTACAACCCACGTTCCCGGTTG
Source organism: Dehalococcoidia bacterium (assembly GCA_965205495.1). Taxonomy (GTDB): domain Bacteria; phylum Chloroflexota; class Dehalococcoidia; order Lucifugimonadales; family UBA3495; genus CATOSK01. The sequence continues at coordinate 121,025 of CBDBHA010000001.1, read as the reverse complement.
TGCCGGTCGTTCAACCGCTCCTCAGCGTCCATCACCGGCATCGCTGCCACCCCGTGGGACTGCAATAACCCCGTTATGTCCCAAGCGTCTCCCGACGAGGTCCACTCCCCCAGCTTTTCATCCAGTTCCCGACGGTTCCGGTGCCGTTCGTACCGGCTGCCGAAGCGGTCTTCTCCTGCCCAGCCAGGCTTCCCCATCGCCGCCACCAAACCGTCCCATTCCTCGTCCTCGGCCACCGCTATCGACACCCACCGGTCCTCTCCACGGCAGGGATAGTTGCCGTAGGGCGCCATGGTCGGGTCGTAGTTGCCCATCGGCTCCAAGACCCGTCCGGTGGCCTCGTACTCCATCCAACCGGCCCCCATCGTCGCCACCGTGGCTCGCAGCATGGAAACGTCAACGTACTGCCCCCGCCCCGTCCTCCGCCGTTGGTAAAGCGCCGCCACCGTTGCATAAACCGCGTGCAGCGCCCCGGTAATGTCGGCGTAGGCGTGTTTCAGGCCCAGGGGACGCTCCCCCGCGTAACCCATGGTGCTGTCCAGCCCCGACATCGCCCCGATGGACGGTGCGTAGGCCCGCAGGTCCCTCAACGGACCGGTCTGCCCGTGGGACGAGATCGACACCATGATGATGTCCTCCTTAACCGCCTTCAGGGCCTCGTACCCCAACCCCAACCGGTCCATCACCCCGGGCGAAAAATTCTCCAAAACCACGTCACAATGACCGGCCAACCGGCGGGCCAACTCCACCGCTTCCGGGTGGTTCGTGTTCAGGGTGATGCCCAGCTTGCCACGGTTGACGTTGTGGAACATGGGGTTTTGTTCCGGGTCGGGCTCCGTTCCAATTATGGGCCGCCCCAGCCGCATGTAGTCCATCCTTTGCCGGGTCTCCACCTTGATGACCTCGGCGCCCATGTCGGCTAGCGCCATCCCCGGTATGGCTCCGGCCAAAACCCAGCCAAAATCCAAGACGCGATACCCGTCCAACGGCCCTTTCTGCTGTTGTTGCTCCTCCAAAATCCCCTCAGATTATCCCGGTCTGGTACAAGGCCACCAACTGCTCGTGGCTGAACCCCAATTCCCCGGTATAGACCTCTTCGTTATGCTGTCCCAACCACGGCGCGGGCGCCGCCGGAGACTCTTGACTCTCCCCCAGCCGGTAAGGTGTACCCGGATAGCGCAGCGGTCCCGTATCATCCCGCGCAATTTCCACCAACCATTCCTTCAGCCCGTCGTCCTTCCGCACCTCGTCAAATCCCCGCACCGGGCCCAGGGGTATCCGGTGCTCCTTGGCCATCTCCAATAGCTCCGCTTTGGTATGCTCCAACAACCACTCTTCCATGTAGCTGTCAATCTCGTCGGCGTACTCGTTGTTCATCACCGTTCGGTTCCTGAAACGCGAATCGCCGGCCCACTCCGGGTTGCCCATTACCTCCAGCAGGGTACGCCACTGCCGGGTTTCCGGCGAGCCCACAAATATATAACCGTCCTTGCACCGCAGGATGCAATTGGGATATGGGAAATCCAGCGCGTGGTGACCGGTGCGGCGGGTGTGCCGCCACTCATAAACCGCCATCAACGCTTCCGGCCCGTTGTACACCCCCGACATCGTTTCCACCTCTGCGATGTCAATATGCTGGCCCCCTACTTCGTCTCGTACCAGCAAAGCCATGACTATCGAAGACGCCGCCGCCATCCCCGCAAAATACCCCACTTGGGGCGTCCCAAAGGTCAAAGGCGCCCGCCCTGATTCCCCCAATCCCTGGCAAATTCCCCCCGCCGCCGCCAGGTTGATGTCGTAAGCCTTGTAGTTCTTATAGGGTCCGGTAAGGCCGAAAGGCGTAATCGACGCCATCACCAACCCTGGGTTGGCGCTGCTCAACCCTTCGTAAGACACCCCGGCCCGTTCCATCTCTTTGGGATGCAGGTTGTGCACCAACACATCCGATTTGGCCGCCAGGTCCCGTAAAATCCCCATCCCTGTGGGCGTACCCAGGTCCAGGGTCAACCCACGTTTGTTGGCGTTCAAGTACAGGAACAACCCGCTCCGTTCGTAATGTGGGTCATCCCCAACAAACGGTCCGTAGCTTCGGGAACTGTCCCCGCTGACCGGCGGTTCAATCTTGGTAACCCGCGCTCCCATGTCGGCCAGCAGCTTTCCGCAGTAAGGCGCGGAAATGAAACTCCCCAACTCCAATACCCGAACGTCTTCCAAAAGGGAATAGGTCATATTAAGGCGTTTCCATCCAAGGTGAACATCAAAACCCTACACCCGCTCCACCCCAATACCGCCAAGACCCCCACGGGCAACCCGAAACCACCCACAACCCAAAGGTCGCCTAGAGTTTACCATAGCCCTCGCCCTCCAAGATTCGCTGCCCCACCAACCCGATCTAACCACCCCCTCAATAACCCGGCCCCATTCCGGTTCCGAAGTTTCTCCCCGGAAACTCCCCAATGGAAAAAATCGCGTAGCCCAAAACTCCTTCAGTACTTGCGGGAAGGCGGCAGCGCAGCGCCAATCAACAGCCTTCGAGCCTCCGACGCCAACTCCATTACTACCGATTGGACTCCCTGTGTTTCCGGCCCCAGCGCCTTCACCGCCACGCCGCTGTCACCGAGCAGCCGAGTTACCCCAACCCTAATCTCAGGGTTGGCGCCCATTTCGGCTAACGCCGTTTCCCGCAGCTAGTCCGCCGCCGTCTGGATATCCACCCCTTGCGTCACCACCAAAAGCGAGCCCAACGCCGGTGCCTCGTCAGCCCCCAGAACCGCCGGTAACAGCGGGCTCCGGGACCGGGGGGTCATCCGGTAAGACTCATGGTGAATAGGTGCTCCGTCGGGACGGCAAATCGTGAGACGGCTTTCTACCCGCTCGTATTCCAACGCCTCCCCTCGGGCCAGCCGCCCCGGCGCCAGAATCTCCCCGTACAGCAAAGAACCCGTGGACGCGACGGTTATCCGTGTGCGTTGCCCAAGGCGGGCCCCTTTAAACGGGATTATAGGCTCTGGCAGGTACTCCAGGTAACCGTCGTTCTCAATCAACAGCTCAGTTTCTTGCCAGGCGGACCCTTCGGGCATCGCATGGACCTTGATGGCCGATTGGTTGGTGACGTGCGCCCGCGCCGCCGGACCCACCGCAACCGAAATCCGCTGTGTGTCCCCCTGAAAACTCCCGGCGGTGGGGTTGGCCAGGAAAACGAAGGCCATCTCGTCGTGGACGCTATCCAGGTAAAACGGCCGCTGCACCACAAACGGAGCCCGCACCATGCTGGTGACTAGCCGTGTCCGTCCATGCCTAAACCCAAACGCAAGCTCTGCCACTCCCAGGGAAGTCGGTATTCCCGTGCTATTCCGCTGGAGCGCCAATCCCCGCCCCCGTCAAAACGTGCTCAACGACCCGGTCGACGCCGTCACCGGTCCGGCAATTGGTAAACTCGAATGGTTTCCCTCCCCGTACTTCTCGGGAATCCCTGGCCATGACCTCCAAGTCGGCGCCGACGTAAGGGGCCAGGTCGGTCTTGTTTATTACCAGCAGGTCGGTTTGCGTTATCCCCTGCCCTCGTTTGCGGGGAATCTTGTCCCCGGCGGCAACGTCAATCACATACAGTTGGTAATCGGCCAAGACGGGACTGAACGTCAACGTTAGGTTGTCCCCACCGCTTTCTATCAGTATCAAGTCCGCTTCCGGGAATTTCTGGGTCAATTCCTCGGCGGCCAGCAGGTTCAGCGACGGGTCTTCCCTCACCGCTGTATGGGGACACGCCCCGGTTTCCACACCCCGGATTCGTTCCGGACTTAGCACTCCCGCCAGGGTCCTTTGAGCATGTTCCGCATCTTCCCGGGTGAAGATGTCGTTGGTGATTACCAATGGCTGGTAACCCAGGCCGATTAACCTGGGTACCAACGATTCAATTAACGCGGTCTTACCCGCCCCGACCGGGCCGCCTATTCCTATCCTGCGAATGGTTGTTCCCACTTTTTCCCTCTCCCGCAAGTTAGCTGGCGAAGAGCCTCAAATTATCGGTCTCGTGTTCCATCGACGCGATGTCCAGGTTGGGGGAGAACGACGTCATCGCCTCCCACGGCGTCCCTTCGATATCATCCAGAGCCTCCGCCAACCCTGTATACAGCCGTCCCAGAATGGCTTGGCAGTCGGTATGAGACATCGGCAGCAACCGCATCGCCGCTCCCAGCACGGAAACGGCATGGCTGTGGCACAGGACCAGTACAGCCTCCTCAGCCGGTATCTCATTGGCTTCTGCGATGACTCCCAACGCCACCGCTCCATTGCCCGGACTCTCCCGCCCCGCCACCAACGCAGCGAATTTCCCGTGAATCGGACAATTCGGGAACGGACCGGTTTCCGCCAATAAGCGCCGTCCTAACTGCGTCGACGCGGCTCTTAGTTCGGCGGGCAGTTTTAGCGCCCACAACAGTTGGTCTATGCTCCGCAGGCGTTCCAAGTCCCCGGCTTTCGCCGCGGCATGGCTATTCAGCAGCGCTACGCCATCGCTGGGCAGACCGACCAGGTAAGTTGGCTCGTCAAAAACCGTTCCACGTCCGCCGGAGTCGCCACCAGCCCTCGGGCGGCCATCGGTTCCAACCCGTGGGAGTGGGCGTACATTCCCGTGGGTAAAGAACGAGTCCGACAACCGTAGAGCGGTCAAAAATGCCTTCCGGCCAAACATCGCGCCGCCAATCACCTTGGGACTTTCCAGTCCAACACCATCGTCCCGTCCCAGCGCCGGTTCTCGCCGCATCCCTAAAACAGGAAATACGGTTGCGCTAGTAGTCAGTCAACCTTGATGTTGAAAGTCATACAGGAATCTGGCCGATAGTCGTATACTGCTTGGGATGAAGTTCTGATGGGGGGGGGGGGTGGCAGTGATGATCAGGGACAAGTACGCCGTGCGGCTGGCGCCGGAACAACGGGAAGAACTCCAGAATCTGATTCGGGTTGGGAAAAGCTCGGCCCGAGTGACCGCCAGGGCGCGGATTCTCCTCAAGAGCGACGACAGTTGGGCCGCTCCCAAGGTGGCCGAGGCGCTGGATGTGGCGCTGGGCACCGTGTACCGGATTAAGCAGCGCTTTACCGAGGAAGGGTTGGACGGGGCCCTGTGGGACCGGCGCCAGGTCAACCGGCATCGGAAGTTGGACGACCGGAGCGAAGCCCACCTCATCGCGTTGGCCTGCAGTCCAGCGCCGGAGGGCCACGACCACTGGACCCTGCGCCTGCTGGCTGGCAAGGTGGTGGAACTGGGGCTGGCGTCCTCCATGTCCCACGAGGGAGTGCGTAAGCGTCTCAAAAAAACGTTCTCAAGCCGTGGCAGAAGCAGGAGTGGTGCATCCCCAAGGTGAGCGCCGAGTTCGTGGCCCACATGGAGGACGTGCTGGACCTGTACGCCGAACCGTATGACCCCCAGCGTCCGGTGGTCTGCTTTGACGAGACCTCCACCCAGTTGCTGGCGGAGACCCGGCCCTCTCTGCCGCCCCGGCCTGGACTTCCCCGGCGGCAGGACTACGAATACCGGAGGGAAGGCACCCGCAACCTGTTCCTGGCCTGCGAGCCGCTGGCCGGGTGGCGGCAGGTGGCGGTGACCCAGCGGCGCACCATGCAGGACTTCGCCCACCAGATGCGCTGGCTGGTGGATGAAGCCTATCCGGAGGTCCCAGTGGTGCGGGTGGTCCTGGACAATCTCAACACCCACCGCGCGGCGTCGCTGTACGAGACGTTCCCAGCGGCCGATGCCCGGCGGATTGCGAAACGGCTGGAGTTCCACTACACCCCGAAGCACGGGAGTTGGTTGAATATGGCGGAAATCGAGTTCAGCGTGCTGTCCCGCTGCTGCCTGAAGCAGCGGCTCCCCGACGAGGATGCGCTCGGGAGGGAAGTCCAGGCACTGGTGCGGGAGCGCAACGCCGCCCGAGTTGGTATCAAGTGGCGGTTCAAAACCCAGGACGCCCGATCCAAACTTCACCGCCTTTACCCTTTCGATTCCAAGGTTGACTGACTACTAGGCTCAACCGTTCCGCCGGCGGAACCGTCGCCAGTTCGCCGTCAACACGCACTTGGTAGGACTCCGGGTCCACCTCGGTCTTCGGTGTCCGGTCGTTGCGGATCATCTGCCGCTTTGTAATATTCCGGCAGTTCTTCACCGGTTCGATGATTCGCTCCAATCCCAATTCCCGACGCACCCCCAACTCGTGGGCAGCCCGCGAAAGGAACGTGATGCAGGTGCTGGCGGTCGCCCGGGGATGAGCCCCAAACATTGACCCGTAAAACGTGGGCTCCACTGTCGGGATGGAACCGTTGGGGTCTCCCATGAGTGCCCAGTTGACCATTCCCCCCTTGATTACCATCTTGGGCTTCGCGCCAAACGAGTTAATCGGCCAGAGCACAATGTCCGCCATCTTGCCCGGTGTCAAAGATCCAACCACATGGGAGATTCCGTGGGCTATGGCCGGATTGATGGTCAATTTAGCCAGGTATCTCAAGACTCGGAAGTTGTCGTGTTCACCGGCGTCTTCCGGCAACTTACCCTTGAATTTCAGCATCTTGTCTGCGGTTTGGAACAGCCTCGTGAAGTTCTCCCTCACCCTCCCCATGGCCTGAGAGTCCGACGAGTAAATGCTCAAGACCCCCAGGTCGTGCAGCACGTCTTCGGCGGCCATGGTCTCTGGACGGATTCGGCTTTCCGCGAACGCAACGTCCTCCGGTATGTTCGGGCTCAGGTGGTGGCAGACCATCAACATGTCTATGTGTTCGGCCAGGGTGTTGACCGTATATGGACGGGTGGGGTTGGTGGAAGAGGGCAGCACGTTCAACTCGCCCGCCATTCGAATGATGTCCGGCGCGTGGCCGCCTCCCGCCCCTTCCGTGTGGTAGGTGTGGATGGTCCGCCCCGCGATGGCGGCGATGGTATCCTCCACGAAACCGGCTTCGTCTAGCGTGTCGGTGTGTATCGCTACCGGGACGTCGTAGTTGTCCGCGACGTCGAGGCAGCAGTCAATCGCCTCCGGCGTCGTTCCCCAATCTTCGTGCAGTTTTAGTCCGCTGGCCCCCGCCATAATTTGCTCAATAAGCGGTTCTGGGCTGCTGGCATTGCCCTTGCCCAACAGCCCCCAATTGACCGGCAACCCTTCCGACGCCTCCAGCATCCGGTGAATGTTCCAGACCCCGGGCGTGCAGGTCGTCGCCCTTGTCCCGTCGGTGGGCCCGTGCCTCCCCCCAACATAGTCGTAATCCCGTTGGAGAACGCGTGTTCAACCTGTTGTGGAGAAATCATGTGGATATGGGCGTCTATGCCCCCCGGCGTTGCTATCAGGTGCTCCCCCGCCACCACCTCCGTGCCCGGCCCCACCACCAATTCCGGGTCCACACCGTCCATCACCCCTGGATTCCCCGATTTCCCAATTCCGGCTATCCGCCCGCCCCGTATCCCGATGTCGGCCTTTATGATTCCCAACAGCGGGTCCATTATCACCGCATTGGTTATCACCAGATCCAGAGCCCCGCCCCGGTTGGTCGCTCCCGAAGCCTGCCCCATCCCGTCTCGAGCGGTCTTGCCCCCTCCGAAGACCAGTTCATCCCCCGCGACCAGCAGGTCCTTCTCAACCTGGCAAATTAGCTCGGTGTCCGCCAGCCTGAACCGGTCCCCGGCCGTCGGGCCGTACAGGTCCACGTACTTGCGGCGGCTTATTTCAGCCATCGGACCCCTCCCTTGCGGGCCTGTTGCAAAACCCCCGTTGGTTCATTCGCCGCACCGCTCTTTCCCGAACGGAAGGCGAATCGACGTTGCCGCCGGTCAACCAGTTCAGACCCGTGACCCCGCGCGAACCCGCTAGGGCCACCAAAACCACATTTTTCCGGTCCCCGGGCTCAAACCGCACGGCGGTGCCGGCTGGTATGTCAAGCCGCATTCCCAGGGCGGCGCCCCGGTTGAACTCCAACGCCTTGTTCACCTCAAAAAAGTGGAAGTGCGACCCAACCTGTATGGCCCGGTCTCCCACGTTCCAAACGTTTAGTTCGATGGAAGGCTTGCCCAGGTTGATAATCACCGGTTCATCGGAAAGAAAGTATTGTCCCGGTTCCCAAGTCATTAAAGACCTCTCTCCCGCCGGTTAAAGAGCGGGCAGATAACGGGAAATCTCATAGTCGGTAATAATGGAGCGGTAATCTTCCCATTCCATCTCTTTATTGCGTATCAAGCTGGTCAAAACATGGTCACCCAGCGCCTCTTGCAGCAGCTCGCTTCTTTCGGCCAGGGCAATAGCCTCCCCCAAGCTGGAAGGCAATGCCTTGATTCCAAAAGCTTGCCGCCGCTGCGTCGACATCTTGAATACGCTGCCCACCACCGGCGGCGGCGGAGAATACTCCTCTTCTATCCCCTTCATCCCCGCTGCCAGCATTACGGAAAACGCCAAATAAGGGTTGCACGCCGGGTCCGGGGCCCGGTACTCCACACGGATCGAAGACTCGTAACCCGACTTGTACGACGGCACCCTCACCAGGTCGGAACGGTTGACGTGGGACCATGATACATAGACCGGAGCCTCGTAACCGGCCACCAACCGCTTGTACGAGTTGACCCACTGGTCCGTAACCAGGGTAATCTCCGGTGCGTGATGCAGCAGGCCCGCGATGAATCTCCGCCCGATAATCGACAGGTAATGCTCATCGTCCCCGTCGAAGAATGCGTTTTGGCTGCCCCGGAACAAAGATTGGTGAACGTGCATCCCCGACCCGTTGCTCGACGTTATCGGCTTGGGCATGAACGTCGCGTAAACCCCTTGAAGTTGGGCCAGCTCTTTGATTAACAACCGGGCCGTCATCACGCTGTCCGCCATGGTCAAAGCGTCGGTGTATTGCAGGTCTATCTCGTGCTGACTCTGCGCCGCCTCATGATGCGAAAACTTGACCGGTATCCCGATCTCTTCCAAATTCAGCACGGTGTCACGCCGTAGGTCGCTGGCCGGTTGGCTGGAAAGCTTGTCGAAGTACCCGTCCCGGTCCAAAACGTCCGGATTGTCGGAGCTTTTCAGGTAGAAGTACTCCAACTCCACTCCGGTGTTGTAGGTGTATCCCATCTCCGCCAGCTTGCTCAAGTTCCGTTTCAAGATGTAACGGGGGTCGCCCCGGAACGGTTCACCACCCGGCCGCCGAATGTCGCAATACATGCCCGCTACCGCGTTTTGCCGCGGCCTCCAGGGCAGCAATGCGAAGGTGCCGGGATCGGGGAAAGCCCGCATATCGTTCTCGCAGGACCGGGCGAACCCTTCAATCGCGGAGCCGTCAAACCCAACCCCGTGTTCCATGGCATCGGCCAGGTCTTCGGTCTTAATTGCAAATCCCTTGATGCTTCCCAGGATATCTGAGAACCAAAGCCTGATGAACTTGACGTCTCGGCTCCGAGCTTCCTGTAGCGCCCTCTCCCGGTCGGCCGCTTGTTGGTCCACCATTCCAATGCCTCCAAAAAAAAAAGGGCGATTCCCCAGGGGTACTGTGGGTCCGCCTAGAATCACACTATGGGGTCGTGGCACGAAACCAGTTTGGTGCCATCCGGGAGGGTTGCCTCAACTTGGACTGCCGTCACCAACTCCGGCACACCTTCCATAACGTCCTCTCTGCGGAGAATCTGCCGCCCCAACGACATGATTTCCGCCACCGGTTTCCCATCCCGGGCGCCTTCAAGAATTGCCTCGGTTATCAACGCAACCGATTCCGGTACATTCAGCTTCAGACCGCGGGCTTGGCGTTTGCGGGCCACGTCCGCTGCCACGTACACCAGCAACTTCTCCGATTCCCGGGGGGTGAGCATCATACTGCTGCCTCGCTTAGCGGAAAACTTTCATCAACCGGCATCCGCACCTATCGCTTTCTCAAAGGGCTGTTGCGGGAGCGCCCATCATACCGCCAGGTAATCCCGCATCAAATTGTGATCCAGCGTATTGGGCGGTCCCCCCAATACTATCTCCCCCTTCTCCATAAAAAAGCAAAGGTCCGCCACTCCCAGGGCAAATTCCAGCGACTGCTCCACCAATAATATCAAATTGTCCCGCCGTTCCCGCAAACTGATTATAAGGTCTCCAATTTCCTGAACAATCGACGGCTGAAGGCCCTCGGTGGGTTCGTCCAAGAGCAGCAACTTGGGGTGGCGGATTAACGCTCTGGCGATGGCCAACTGCTGCTGCTGCCCCCCGCTCAACGTCCCGCCGTTCTTCGAGGGGTTCACTTTCAACGCTGGAAACAGCGAATACATCTCCTCGACGTCGTCCGTGCCTTTCCCCTGCTTGCCCGTCCCTTCCAACCCCATCAAGAGGTTCTCGTGAACGGTCAAAAATGGGAAAATCAACCGCCCCTGGGGTACATATCCAATTCCAGCGCGGGCCCGTTTGTGGGGCGGCCAAGTTGTTAAATTATAGTCCAAAAAGCTAACCTTGCCGTTGCTGGACCTCAGCAACCCCATGATAGCCTTCATCAGCGTGGTCTTCCCCACCCCGTTCCGGCCCATCAAACACACCACCTGCCCATCCTGGACGTCCACCGTCACATCGAAAAGCACCCTGCTCTGCCCGTAGGCCACCGACAGAGATTCAACTAGCAGCATCGTTCATCTCTCGCCAACCCTCCCTTTGCCCGGCCCAGGGCAATTGCAAAGTCCCTACGAACACCTACCGTCATTCCCGCGCCGGCGGGAATCCAGGGTGTACCCGGCCTGGCCAGCGTCCCTTTCCCTGAGAACTGCATCACTTTGCAATCGTCCTGTTACCCGGCCCGCCCCTCCGGTGCGCAAGCATTGAGTTTCGCCCTCACCGCCGTCACTCCCCAACCGGCGCCCCCGCCCCCGTTCCCACAGCGTCTACACTGGCCGGTACCCTGGTTCGGCCCAGGTAGGCCCTCACCACCTCCGGGTTATTTTGCACCGTGTCCATCGAACCTTCGCTCAATACTTTCCCCTGGTGAAGCACGGTCACCGTGTTGGCGAAATGCCGCACGAATTCCATGTCGTGTTCAACCACTAAGACGCTCCGGTCCTGGCCAATGTCCTGGAGCAGAGCGCCGGTATTTTCCCTTTCCCGCCGCGTCATCCCGGCCACCGGCTCGTCCAACAACAGCAGCTTCGGTTCCTGAGCCAGCAGCATACCAATTTCCAGCCACTGCTTTTCTCCGTGGGAAAGAGTCCCCGCCGGGGTGTCCGATGGTTGCCCAGACCTACCTTCTCCAGGATGGTCTCAATCCATTCCGCCTCGCTTTTTTGAACCGGTCGGAGCAAAGCGTCCCACCTCCGCCGAAACCCCACCGCCACTTCCATGTTCTCGTACACGGTCAGGCTGGAAAAAACGCTCGGCGTCTGAAATTTTCGGCCAATCCCCAACTTCACCAGGTCATGTTCCCGCAGCTTGGTCAGGTCCGTATCCCCGTCGAAGACTATTTTGCCTCCGGTGGGCTTGCTCTTCCCGGTAATCAGGTCCAGCAGCGTCGTCTTTCCGGCCCCGTTGGGCCCAATCAAAAACCGCAGCTCACCCCGGGAAAGGCTGAAATCCAAGCTGTCCAGGACCACGAACCCGTCAAAACTGACGGTCAAACCTACCACGGAAAGGATGTTGTTATCCATTGCCGGACTAACCCTCCTATTCCCTGCCGTTTCCAGCCCCGCACCCGCCCCGCTAAACGTTTTACCGATTCCCATCCCAATTCACCCCGGATAACCCCCATGATGCCCGCCGGGAATAGCAGCACCGCGCTGATGAACAACCCCCCAAGAAAGAACTGCCAGATGACCGGGAATGACTCGCTCAACCCGCTCTTGGCCGCGTTCACCAGCACCGCCCCGATCACCGGACCGGCCAACGTTCCCCGGCCCCCCCACCGCTACCCAGACTGCCACCTCGATGGATTGCATAATCCCCATGCTGCTGGGAGAGATGATTCCTACTTGGGGAACGAATAACGCTCCCGCGATCCCCGCGATCCCTCCCGAAACGGCGAATATCAGGGCCTTCATTATCGCCGGATCGTATCCGATGAACCGCACCCGGTTCTCATCGTCGCGCATCGCCACCATGACCCGTCCAAACCGGGATTCCACCACCAGTTTCAGCAGCAGGTAGATGATTACCAACACCCCCACCGTGACAAAATACAACGCAACTTGGGTCGAGGGACTGAAGACCTGAAACCCAAATAAGGTGCTGTAGTTGGTTATTCCGTTGGTGCCGCCGGTGTACGGTTGCTGCCCGATGAAAAGAATGCTTACGATGAGTGCGAGGGCCTGGGTAATCAACGCAAAGTATACCCCGGTGATCCGGCTGCGAAACACCAGGTATCCCAACCCCCCAGCCAACGCCGCCGGCAGAATAAAAACCATCGGCAGCGCGAACCAGGCATACTTGAACGGCGCCAAAAAGAACGGAAGCTATTCCAGCCCGCTCCAAAACATGAAATCTGGCAGCTTCCCGCCGGTGGCTTCCAGTTTCATGAACATGCCCATCGCGTACCCGCCCAGGCCAAAGAACACCCCATGACCCAGGCTCAACATCCCCGCATAACCCCAAATCAGGTTCAGTGCCAGCGCCAAAATCGCGAAGGTCAGGAACTTCCCCAGCAGGCCCAACCGGAAGTCCGACATCACCACCGAGGCCAGGAGCAACAACGCCAGGACCACGATAAGCGGCACCCAGGTCCCTATCCGCACCCTCAAAGAGATTGGGATTCGCAAACCCAATAGGCCCGCCGCCGGTTTCACGTCCTTGGATATATCAGACACGCTCTTCAGCGTCCTTGCGCTCGGATCAAGCCTTCAGGCCGCCACTGCAAGAAAAGAATCACCATGGCAAACACTAACACCTTCCCAACCACCGCCGTCGTGCCAAACTCGAAGATTGTATTCAACATGCCGATGATTAACGCCGCTAAAATGGTCCCCGGAACTCGTCCCAATCCTCCCAAGATTACAACGATGAACGCATCCACGATATAGAAGGTCCCCAAAGACGGGCCAATGGGCCCTATCAGAGTCAAGGCGCATCCCGCCAACCCCGCCAGGCCGGACCCCAACGCAAAGGTCAAGTTGTCTACCCGCCGGGTCGACACTCCCAGGCTCGAAGCCATCTCCCGGTTCTGCATCACCGCCCGGGTGCGCCGCCCGTGGCTGGAGCGGTACATATACCAATACAGTCCGGCGATACATGCCGTGACAAGTGCGATGATGAACAGCCGTTTGATGGGCAGCACCAGGTCGCCCATGATTTCCAGCCCTCCGCTCAACCAAAACGGCGCTACCACCTGAACATTCGGCGCGCCGAAGATCGACCGCGCCAATTGCTGGAAAAAAATCCCCACCCCAACCGTCGGCAGCAGCGTATCCAAGGGCCTCCGGTAAAGGAACCGGATTAGGCCCCCCTCCACCAACATCCCCACTCCGGCGGCAACCATGAACGACAGCGGGATGGCAATGATGAATGTCGCGGTTGGTGAAACGTCTCCCACAATCTGGAAGGCTATCAATTGCAGGCCGTAGACCGTGTACGGCCCCAGCATGATGAACTCGCCGTGGGCCAGGTTGATGACGTTCATCAGCCCGAAGGACAACGCCAGCCCCAGAGCTATCAACAGCATGATGGAGCTCAGACTGAGGCCGTTGAAAAGCTGTAGACCCCAAACTTCCATCATTAAATCACGCTGAGTTTTTCCATTACTCGCCCATTAACCAATTCATCGCGGACTCGACGGTTTCGATCCCGGCGCCCCGCCTTCCTTACCCCCGCCGCCCGATATTGTCACCCGCTGACGGGACTTTCCCCAGCACAATTGCAAAGTCCCCACCAACACCCACCGTCATTCCCGCCACCCACCGTCATTCCCGCGTAGGCGGGAATCCAGGTCGTACCTGGCCTGGCCAGCGTCCCTTTCCCTCAGAATTACATCACTTTGCAACCGTCCTGGGGCTTTCCCGGGGTCAATCCTTAAACCGGCGAGGCCGGGCCTTCGACAGAAAGCTCGGCCTCTTACCCTGGCTTCGCCCCAAGAGCGGGTGGTGTAAACCCAGGTTATCCTCTGGAAGTTGACACTATTGCGCCGACTCCCGCAGCCCGGCGGCCCAATCATAGGTATCCAGGTACGGGTCTGGCGCCACCGGAGAACCGGAGTTCCAGACCTCGTCGATCTGGCCGTCTTCCCGCACCGCGCCAATACGCACCGTCTTGGCTACGTGCTGGTTGGTGTCATGCACCGTCACCAGCCCGCCGGGAGCCTGGAATGTCAGCCTCTTTGCCGCTTCCTTCACCGCCGCCAACTCGACGCTCCCCGCCTTTTTGACGGCCTGCGCCCAGATGTACGCCCCAAAGTAACCGGCTTCAATCGGGTCGTCGGTTACCCGGTTATCGCCATACTTGGTCTTGAACGGCTGCACGAACTTCACGTTCTCCGGAGTATCGGTAGTCTGGAAGTAGTTCCACGCAACCAGGTGCCCTTCCATGTTTTCGGCGCCAATGCCCGTAATTTCTTCCTCGGCAACGCTCACCGAAACCGTGGTCAGGTCCTCCGGGGTAATCCCGGCATCCTTGAGCTGCTTGAAAAACGCCACGTTGGAGTCGCCGTTAAGCGTATTGAATACCACGTCCGGGTTGGCCGACTTGATTTTGGCTATTACCGTGCTGTACTCGGTGTGGCCCAGCGGAGTGTACTCTTCCCCCACGGCCTCAATCCCTGCCGCTTCCAACTGCTTGTTGATGATCAGGTTAGAAGTCCGTGGGAATACGTAATCCGAACCCAACAGGTAGAACTTGGTGTTGCCTTCATTCAGCAGGTATTCCACCGCCGGAACGATTTGCTGGTTGGTCGTCGCTCCGGTGTAAAAGATGTTCGGAGAACTCTCCAGCCCTTCATACTGAACGGGGTAGAACAACAAGCCGTTGTTGGCCTCGAATACCGGCAGCATCGCTTTCCGGCTCGCGCTGGTCCACCCGCCGAAAACTACTGCAACCTGATCGCTCTGTATCAGCTTCCGGGCCTTCTCGGCGAAGGTCGGCCAGTCCGACGCCCCGTCTTCAATTACCGGCTCCAGTTGTTTGCCCAGCACGCCGCCGCTGGCGTTGATTTCCTCGATGGCCAGCAGAGTGGCGTCCTTAACCGCCGTCTCGCTGATTGACATCGTTCCCGACAGGGAATGCAAGACCCCTACCTTGATGGTTTCGTTTTCAGTCTCCGCCGCGGGTTCAACCGCTGCCGCAGGCTCTGCCGCTGCCGGAGCAGCCGGTTCCGGGGCGGCCGAAGAACAGGCCAATACCGCGGCCAGTAAAAATGCTCCCACCAGGACTTTGGCCCAGTTGGCTAGCCCACCGAAGCGGGCCATTAATAGATCAGGCATAACGTGAACCTCTTCCTCGCTGTGTAAATTTGGGCCTCTCTCCCAGCGATTTGCTCCGGCTGCCAGGGCCAACCCCGACGGGCTGTACATTGGTATAACACTGGGACCGCAGGACCAATCTTCGGGTTACCCCTACACTATTTCCCAACTGTTGCGTTCCAGTTTCCTCAATGTAAAGTTTATGTTATCAATGAAATCCCTCACCCCCCAGCCCACTTACCCTTCCCAACCCCCAACCCGACCGAAAACATCAGCGCAAGCCTCCCCCGGAACCAACCTCTCTCTCCCGGCAGGACGATTGCAAAGTTCGTACGAACACCCATCGTCATTCCCGCGCAGGCGGGAATCCAGGCTGGACCTGGCCTGGCAAGTGTCCCTTTTCCTCAGAATTACCTGACTTTGAAATCGTCCTGTTCCGGCCCCTCAACCCTTCCCACCCGGCCCCCGCCTTTATATAATTACGCTAGGCACAGCGAATCTTTCCCCCAGAAGGAGCAGATTATGGGCTACACTCCCAAAGGGCTAGGCCACGTCAACATCTTCGTCCGCAACGCCGAGCGGGCCCGCGCCTGGTACGAAGACCTCTTGGGCCTCCATACCTATGGTTTCACCCCCGGCCGCACCGCCTTCATGAGCGCCGACTTGGGTAACTCCCACGAAGTCGCCCTGGTGGAAGTCGGCGACAACGCCCCCGGCCCCCAGGCGGGGCAGGTTGGCCTCAATCACATGGCCTGGTATATGCACAGCCTCGAAGACCTGGCCGAGCTTTACCAACGGGTCAAGGAAAAGAACATCAAGATCGAGCGCGTCTCCGACCACGGCCATGCCATCGGCATCTATATCCGCGACCCGGACGGCAACGGCATCGAGCTTTCCTACGAAATGCCCGCCAGCCAGTGGGGACACGACGAGAGCGGCTACATGATTGGCGGCACCGAGAAAGGCCGCTTGTCCGGCCCCTGGGACGAGGAAATCGCCCGCCAGGCCGCCCACGCTTAGTCCAACCAACCAGTACCCGCGTGTTTGACCTTGGGGGCGCGTAGAAGCGCCCCCTTTCGTTTCCCAACTCCCGGTTCGTGGTGAGCCCCTCCCGGTTCGTGGTGAGCCCCTCCCGGTTCGTGGTTCTTCCCTCCCCGTTCGTGGTGAGCTTGTCGAACCACTACCCGGTTCTTCCCTCCCCGTTCGTGGTGAGCCCGTCGAACCACTACCCGGTTCTTCACTCCCCGTTCGTGGTGAGCCCGTCGAACCACTACCCGGTTTTCTGATCGCCTCTACCGGCTGCGCAAATAAAGCGGCGCAATCAGTTGGTCCACCGGCACGAACCCGTCCGTCAATAGAATCGGCTCTTCCCGGCCGTACCAACGCTGAAAAACGTCCCCGGGCATGAACCGGCTCACCGGCGTTCCCCGCCCCGCTTCTTCATTCGCCCTGGCCAACTCTCCCGGGGTTATGGCCTTGCCGGTCCCCACCACAACGTAGGTCACGTTGGAGCGCGAATCGTTCTCCCAAAGGTCGTCATCCCGCAGCACGTACACCTCATCGAAGGTCCGCGACAGAGTGTGGACGTAGGCCCGTAGGAACCTCCCGGTGTTCAGGTTGTCCACAATGTTGACTATGAACACCCCGTCGGGTTTAAGGAGTTCCTTCACCCGCTGGTTGAACTCCCAGGTCGTCAAGTGATAAGGCACCGAAAAGTCGTTGAAGGCGTCGCCTACTACCAGGTCGTACCGCTCTTCCATCAGCTCTGGCAGCTTCATCCGGGCGTCCAGGTTATAGGTGGCTATGGACGTGGAACGGGGCAGCCCCAGGTACCGGTGCGCCACCTCTGTCACCGCCGGGTCTATCTCAATTACCTCAACCCGCGCGTCCGGGTACTCCTCCTCCATCAGCCGGGGCATGGTATACCCACCGCCGCCAATAAACAGCGCGTTCAATCCCCTGTTTTGCCCCCCGTTCCGCCGGTGTTGCAGCGCGACCAAGTCCGCCGTCACCTTTTCGTACCCGTACACCAAAAAGGTCGGGTCGTCCATTGCCACGTAGCTATGCAGCAATTGGTCCAGCGTAAGAGTCCTGACCCGGCGCCCCTCAATCTCCCGCTCCCTCACCTTGATGCAGAAGTAGTTGCTTTCTTCCTGGCAGTCCGACTCCACCCAACCCAGCGCCAAACTCAGACCCGTAAACAGGGCAACCATCCCCAAGCCCGCTATGGCCGGCAGCTTAAACCGCACCCGCCAAAGGTCTCCGAACAAAAGGGCCATCCCCAACAGGAATATCGCCACTCCCAGCACGATGGGACGGGTCCCAATCCACTGGATGAGTACAAACCCGGTGAGGAAGACTCCCAGTATCGACCCGGCCGTGGAAACCGCGTAGAACCGCCCCACCACGTTGCCCGTCCGCGCCAGTTCCCGCAGGTGCAACTTGATGACTACCGGCGTTACCATCCCCAAAATCAGGCTCACCGGCAGAAACAAGACCGCCGTTAGCAGCACGATTCTCAGGATGATTGGCAGCGGCGCGAAGGCGTCTCCCACCAACCCAATTAGCGGCAGGATGACGATGGCAAATACCCCGGAACCCAGCAGGATGAATCCCAGCGTTAATCGGGAAGGAAACCGGTCGGCGGTTATCCCGCCCAGATAGTTGCCGGCGCTGATTCCCGCCAGCACCACGCCAATGATGCTGGTCCAGGTGTACAGCGATACGCCGATTACCGGCGCCAGAATCCGCCCGGCAACTATCTCCAATATCAAGCTGCACGCGCTGGCGCAAAATACGATGAGATAGGGCGCCAGCCGCTCCAACCAGACAACAAGGACTCTCATTTAATCCCGCGTTGCTCCTCCCCGTGGCCGCCCCTGCCCTGCCGCCGGATTCCCACCGGGTTCCCGATGGCTCCTACCCACCACCCCCGGCGTCAAACTGCACCAAAATCCCGTCCGGGTCGTATACGTAGAAGCTCCCCATTCTTCCCTCGGCGTTGGTCCACGCCTCTCGGGGGGCCGCCACCGGCACTCCCTTGGACTCCAACTCGGCAAACAAGGCCGGAACATCGGGCACCGAAAAGGAATAGTGGCTGATGCCGACTTGGTCCAATTTAATCGGCGCACCGTCGGCGCTGTCGCCGGGGTGCGAGGTCATAACCAGGTGCAGCGGGCTGTCCCCAAAGGCCAGATGCACCGTCCGCCGAGTCTGGCGGGCGTGGTGGTAAACGTGGGGCAACCCCCCGGTCTTGGTGTCCTGCACCTGGTCGAAAATCACCTTCATTCCCAAGGCATCCCGGTAAAACTCCAACGACTTCTCAATGTCACTGACACAAAACGCGATGTGGGAAACAGCCGATGCGTCCATTTCTAGCCTTCCTTTAATCAATAATTTCTCAATGTCCGGGACTCCTGAGAATCCCGGGCCCTATCCCCCGCCGCCGCTGTCAAACTGCACCAAAATTCCGTCCGGGTCATAAACAAAGATGCTGCTGACTTCTCCCTGGGCGTTGGAAAACCCCTCCAACGGTCCTGCGAGTTGCACTCCTTTGGAGATCAGTTCCTCCGCCAGTCCCTTCACGTCCGGCACGGTGAACGAGATATGGCTAATCCCAATCTGGTCCAGTTTGATAGGCTCGCCGTCCGGCTCCTCTCCGGGATGGCTGGTCATTGTCAGGGTCGGCTTGGCTGTCTCGCCGAAGGCCAACCGCACCTGCCTACGGGTCTGCCGAGAATGCTTGTAAACGTGGGGCAAGCCCCCGGTGGTCGTATCCTGCATCCGGTCCGCTTGGACTATCATCCCCAAGATGTCCCGGTAAAACTCCAGGGATGTGTCCAGGTCCCGTACACAGATGGCAACGTGGGAAACCGCTGAAGCGTCCATGTCCTTACCTCCCCAGAAATTGGTCTCAATCAACCGCCATGGTTGGCAGGACAATTGCAAAGTCCCTACGAACACCTACCGTCTTTCCCGCCACCCACCGTCATTCCCGCGAAGGCGGGAATCCAGGTCGTACCTGGCCTGGCAACCATCCCTTTTCCTAGAATTACATCACTTTGCAATCGTCCAGCCTTGGCTGGTGCGGCTCATGCTAAGCCCCACCCCATCTCTTGTCAAAGCAGCCCGGACACCGGTAACTGTTCACAATTGATGATTAGCCCCACCCAAGATCCGTCATTCCGGCTCGAGGACGGAATGACGGTTTAATGTCAGGATGCCTCCTTAATTCTGAACACTTACGGACAGCGGCCCCAACTCCCAGTTTTAAACGCCCATCCCCTACTCTTCCCGGGCCAGTTGAGCGACCGACTCCAGCGCCAGGGCGGCGGCCGCCCCCATCAGCTCTCGCCTTACAAACTCAATGTCGTCCTCCGGCGAGTTTATCCGCGACAGGTCGCTTCCAATCAGGAACAGAGTTGCCACTTCCGCGTCCCGAAACGACGCATGATCGCTCCCGCCCCAACGCGAAGGTTCCTGCTCCCGCACCGGTATCCCGTGCAACTCGGCGTAATCCACCACCGGGTCCACCAACCAGTCCTCCCCAATGATTTCCAGCCTAGTTCCGCTTCCCACCGCATCGATGTTAATCATCGCTATTATCGAGTCCAGTTCCCCCAGGTCCAGTCCGTCAACGTAGTGCCTGCTCCCGTACAAACCAAGTTCCTCGGCCCCAAACAGCATGAACCGCAACCGGAAGGGCAGGTCGTCGGCAACCAACTCCTCCGCCACGGTCAGCAGCGCCGCCACCCCCGACCCGTTGTCGTTGGCTCCCTGCGTGTCCGGCGTCGTATCATAGTGGGCCCCGATTATTACAACCTTGCCATTACCGGTCCCACCAGTCCGTTCCGCGATGATATTCCGCGACTCCTTGGTCTCCGCCTCCGCCGCTATGGTAACTTCCACCTCGCCTTCTCCCATCAACCGCAGCAGCCGTTCCCCATCCGCACGCCTTATAGCCACCACCGGTATGTCCGCTTGGTCCCGCAACTGTCCGCGAAACACCCCATCTTCATTGTTGAAAATTATGACCCCAACGGCTCCGGCTTCCGCCACCCTCGTCGTCTTTTCCTCGAAGGTAATCTCCCCCCGCCCGATTAGCGCAATCCGTCCTGAAACCGAGTCCTTCGATACCTCTCCCTCCTTGCCCAACCCCACTTCCGCCAGCTCTCCGGACACCGTCCCGAACCCCGTAAACCGAAGCGGCACGCTGCGGAAGGTCTCTCCTCCCGTCACCTCCACCTTTTGCCTTCTTGACAACCGCTCAAATGTGAAGGGCTGGAGCCCCGCCTCATACCCCAACCCTTCCAACTCAGCCACCAGGTAGCCGGCCGCCGCCGCCTCTTCCTCCGTCGCGCTTTCCCTCGGGCTCATCTCGGCGATAAACCTATCCAGGAAAGCCCCGGTCCGCTGCGCCCAGGGAACAACAACGGCTACTTCGCCCAGCGGCTTGACCGTCGCCTCCGGGATGACCGCGGCCGCTGTTTCCGGAGTCTCTACCCGGGTCGGCGTAGGTTGGGAAACTGCCGCCGCTGCCCCGCCGCCCGATACAATCTCTTCGGTGACCCCGACAGTGGCTCCGGCAGTCAGGGTGGGTCCAGGACTAACCGTCAATGCCGGTTGCTGTGGACTGCACGCTACCGCCAAAACCGCCGCCAACCCCAAGATCCACCAAACGCCCCAGTCTCTGAAACGCAGCATCATCCGGTAATACTACCCTCGTAGACCATCCATTGCTATTAAACCCAAGACGCCGTAAGTGTTCAGAATTGATGAGTCATCTTGACATTAAACCGTCATTCCGGCCTTGAGCCGGAATCCAGAATGGTCAGGGGAAGACCAGCGTGATGTAGAATATGGCTTTCCCGCCCTGTTCCGCGCAACCCCACTGGTCCTACCACCCGGTATCCATCCCAATTGGCAGGTTAGTTGGTTCAAGTCCGGGCCATCGGCCGCAAAATTCAAACCTTCCGGGCCCTCCGGCACCGCGATTTCCGTTGGTTCTGGTTTGGGACCACGACCCAAGCCGCTGCCCGGGGGATGCAGTTCCTCATCCTTGGGTGGATGGTCTTGGAACTCACCAACTCCGCCTCCCGCATGGGATTCATGGTCTTACTCTACGGAGTGCCCACCCTGGGATTCGTTCTTTTTGGCGGCATTTTCGCCGACCGTTTCGACCGCCGCTTCCTGTTGATGGCGACTCAGATTCTGGTGGCCTTCTTGGTCCTGGGGCTGGCGGTGCTCGAAACCGCCGGGCAGGTTGCCCTATGGCACGTCTACGTCGCCGCTTTCTTCCTCGGACTCCTCCAGGCCATCAACACGCCGGCCCGCTTGGCAATCGTCTCCGACCTCGTGGACCGGGAAGACCTGATGAACGCCGTTGTGCTGAACTCGGCGGTTATGAATTCCGGGCGCATCATGGGCCCGGCCTTGGCCGGCGTGGTTATCGAGTTCGCCGGTATCGACGCCGCCCTCTACCTCGCCGCCGGTTGTTTCCTGGTAGGCACCGGCACCCTCCTGATGGTCCGCCGCGTCCCCCAAAACGCCCGGCCCGGCCGTCCTACCATCCTTTCCGACCTGGCGGTGGGGGTGAAATACTGCTGGAATACCCCGGTCACCTTTACCGTAATCGGCATCGGCTTCGCATTCGGTTTCTTCGCCATGCCCTACTCCCAGGTGCTGCCCGCCTTCGCCAAGCAGGTCCTCGATGCTGGCGCCGGCTATGCCGGACTCCTAATGAGCGGCGCCGGTGTCGGCTCTCTGTTCGGCACCTTTATTCTCGCCTCCTTGGGGAATTTCCGGCGCAAGAACCGGCTGTTGCTCGGCTGCATCTTCCTCTTCGGCGTTTCCCTGTTCTGCCTCGCCTGGTCCCCCTGGTTCTGGCTGTCCTGGGCCATTCTGTTCTTCATTGGCATGGGCAGCATCGTCCCAATGGGCACCACGGTCCTGCAACTCTCGGTCCCCGCCGAACTCCAGGGCCGGGTAATGAGCATCTGGTACATTTCCGCCGGGTTCATGTTCATCGGCTCCTTCCCCATGACCGTGGTGGCCGATACCCTGGGTTGGACCGCCGCCTTCGCCGGTGGCGCCGCCATCTACCTGTTAATCTCGTTTATCCTGGGGGTCCTCCGCCCTACGCTGCGCCGCCTCGACGTCTAACCCGTCACCCCAAGCTCCGGACCAGGAGATAATGGCCCAATGGACCTCCCCGCCCACCAATACCTGGACCAACTCGGAATCCCCTACCAAAAACTGACCTTCTCCCCTGATACGCCCAAAGGCGCGGCCGGCGTCGCCCAGGCCCTTGGGTACCGACCTGCGCAGATGGTCAAAACTCTAATCTTTGAGACCGGCACGGCTGAAAAAGTGCTGGTGATGTTGGGCGGCGATAAAAACGCCGTATCCGGCCACCTCAAACGCGCTATCGGCAACCGCAACATCCGCCTCGCCAACGCCGACACTGTTCAGGCCGTAACCGGCTACCAAATAGGCTCCATCCCGCCCTTCCACTGGCAGCCCCCAGGATTCCGCAGCTTCGTCGACGAAGCATTGATGCAAGAGAAAGTGCTCGGCGTGGGGGCGGGCATCTGGGGCCATGAAATCCTAATCACCCCCCAGCGTTTGGTGCAGGCCTCCGCCGCCACCGTGGTCAACCTGTCCCAGAAATAACCAACTACAGGGTCACTCGTAGCGGATGCGGGGGTTCAAGTAACCGTAGAGAATGTCCACCAGCAGGGCGGTGACGATGTAGAAGAACCCCGCCGCCAGCACCGTGGCTTGAACGATGGGGAAATCCCGGTGGTTGATCCCCTGAAGCATCAACCTTCCAATGCCCGGCCAGGCGAAGATGACCTCGATGGCCACCGAGCCATTGAGCAGGCCGGCCAAAGTCAGTCCGGAGAAAGTAAGCACCGGAATGAAGGCGTTTTTCAGGGCGTGCTTGAACACCACCACCCGTTCCGACAAGCCCTTGACCCTGGCGAATTTTACATATTCGCTGTCCAGGGTATCCAACATGCTGGACCGGGCCAGCCGCAGCACCCCGGCCATGCCGCTCCAGGAAAGAACAAAGGCGGGCAGGATGAAATGGTCAATTCCGCCCCGGCCAAAGGTGGGCAGCCACCCCAGAATTGCTCCAAAGAGCAGGATAAGCATGATGGCGATCCAGAAACTGGGCGCGGCAATGCCCAACACCGCAAAGAACTTGCCCGCATAGTCGAAAATCGAGTCCCGCTTAACCGCAGACAATATCCCCAGCGGTATGCCCATCACCATGGTTAACAAGAAGGCCGCCCCGGCCAACTCCAGCGTTGCAGGCAACCGGTCCAGAAGTTCGCTGCGCGCTGACTGGCCCGAAATGTGAGAATCTCCGAAATCGGCTCGGGCAATCCTGGTTAGAAACACTCCGTATTGCACCGGGAGGGGTTTGTCCAGGCCCATGTTCTTTTTCATTTGTTCGTAGTCGGCGTCGGTGGACTCGGGACCCAAAAGATACAGGGCCGGGTCTCCGGTCAGGTGGACGCTGATAAACACAGCCAGGCTGAGAAACAACAGGGTGATTACCGCCTGGAAGGAGCGTACCAGAATGTATCGCCGCATGAACTTCCCCTGGGCTAAATCTGATGGGTCTGAATCAACGCCCCGGTCCAACCACTCATCGGAGGAAAAGACCGGGGCGTCGTTCGCTTATTCCGGGTTGCCGGGCCAGGGCAACCACTGGGTGGTTACTCTTCCAAAGTAATGGTGTGAATGGCGGAAATCCACAGGGAGAAGGGATACGGTTCCCAGTTGGAAACCTTGGGCCCCACGCCCCAGGGGATGTTCACGTATCCCACGCCAAACTCGTAGGTCTCTTCCCGCAGACGGGCGTACACGTCCTTATAGGTCTGGTCCCGCTCGTCCGGTTCCAAAACCTCCATGGCCGCCTGGACAACTTTGAAGACTTCCGGGTCCGAGTGGGTCTTGTTTATTTCCCGCTTCGGGTCACCGTAACCGCTGCTGGTTGCGATGGTGGCGTTCTTGCGGGCTTCGTTCTCCCGCCACAGAATTTGCCCGTCCAGTTCTCCCGCCGCCTGGCGTTTCTTGGTGCCGGTGCTGTCCGACACCCGCACCTCTACGTCCAGGTTCAACTCCCGGCGCCACGTATCAGCCACCAGCTGGGCCGCCTCCACCTGGAATGGCATGGCCGTTGACTGCCAGGTATTGACGAATAGCGGCCCGAACCCTTCCCCATCGGGGTAACCCGCTTCAGCCAGCAATTGCCTGGCTTTCTCCGGGTCAAAGGGCCAGGGGTCGATGGCCGGGCTGTATCCGTAGGTGTTGGGAGTGACTATGGCCCACCCCTTAATCTGGAAGACATCTGCGCCGTAAAGGGTGTCCCTCAACAGTTCCTTGTTAATGGCGTAGTCCAGAGCATGCCGCACCCGTTTGTCGCTGCAGGGGTGCTGGGGGTCGAAACAGCCCAACAACCGGGCGCTGACGTAAACCCCTTCTTGGCCAAATATCAACCGGCCGCCCCCCGCCTCAACCTGGTCTTTTACCGCCAGGCTGGCCGGCACAATGTCGGCTTCTCCCGACCGCAGCGCCGCCACCCGGGTAGCCTCTTCAGGGACCAGGTACAGGTTCAAGGACCGGAAGTTTACCCGCTTGTCTTCATCAAAGCCGTTGGCGGGCTGGTAGTAGAAATCGTCAAACCGGTCAAATTTCATCACGCTGGCCCTTACGTGGTCGGTCAAGCTCATGGGGCCGGCGCCAATGGGATCTAGGTCGTAGGCTTCCGACGCCGATTCGTCATAGAGGCCATCCCGTTCGGGCATCATCCCGTACCATTTGTCGCCAATTTCAGAAACGTTCCCTGAGAAAGCGACGAAGGGCTTCTGGGTAATGACGCTCACCTGGTTAGGGGCGGTCAATTCAACGCGGTCCATCAGCCGGGAAATGGCTGCCGCCGTCGAGTCTGCGGCATGAACCTCGTGGGCCCCAGGGCCAAAGGAATTTTGCAGGGTCCACAACACGTCTTCCGGCCTAATGGCGGAACCGTCGTGGAACTTGGCCCCCTCCCGTATCGTGAAGGTGGTCGTTAAGCCGTCGGCCGAAAGCTCCCACGCCTCCGCGATTCCAGGGATCATCTCCGTCTGCGGGGTCATGGAAATCAGGAACCCGTGCAGTATCCGGCCGTAATTGGCCCCGCCAGGGCTGCCGCCCACGTAGGCAATGTCAAATCGTTCGCTAGCCAGGTCCCCGACCATAACGTTCAGAGTGCCCTCGTTCACTGCTCCCGTGGCCTCGGCCGGTTCAGCCTGGACCTGGGGCACCGCCGTGGGCGCTGATCCGGCTGTTACTTCGGACGCCGGGGCCGCGGCTTCCGGGGCGGTTGCCTCGGGCTGGGCGGCGGAGCCGCAAGCCACTGCCACCAAAAGGATGAGGACCAAAAAAGCCAATGAAACCAATCTGGAGTCCTTGAACCATGAACCGGTCATATATACACCTCCGAAAAATGCGGAATTCGCATGGGCAAAGTTGCCTGTTGGCCTGGAGTTTTTCAGCCAATACGCCGTGGTTTTGCGAAAAATTGTGGCAATTCTTACCTGGTTTAAGTGAGGAAACCGCCGGAAATTGGACCGAAGCGGGAATAGAGAATTGTATCTGTAAATCCCTCCTAATCCACTTTCTATTGAGTGAATAGCGGATTGAATGTCACGATTTACGGTTATTGTACAAATACTATTGAAGGTTTTCGTTACCGATCCGGGCCAATATATCCCATCCTTGCGGGCGGTGTCAACCTGGCGCAGCAATAGTAACTGTTCAGAATTGATGAGTCATCCTGACATTAAACCGTCATTCCGGCCCCCGAGCCGGAATGACGGATCTTGGGTTGGGCTAACTCCTTAATTCTGAAAAGTTGCTAAAAATAAACGGGCCGGTTGACGGTCCGCGGGAACATCCGTGATGTTGTTGCGGGTTAAATCACCCCGTCCGGCTCCAACCCCAACGCCACCCGGCCGTATTGCTGGCCCCCCAGGTCCATGATTAGCCCGTCCCGGTGGGCCACCGCCTGAGCGTCCCGATGGAACCGTTGCAGCGGCTGCGAGTCGAAAATCGCGTGCCCCCCGCTCAGGTCAAACAACCGGTTCACCGCCCGCAGCCCCAGTTGGGTCACGAAGGCCTTGTCCCGCCGGAACTTCGCCCTTTCCAACGGTGGGAACCGTTCCCCCTCCTTGCCCTTCCGCAGAATTTCCGCAATGTCCCGGTCCATCAACGCCCGCCCCGCGTCCACCTCCGCCGCCGCCTCGGACAACCGCAGATGTACCGCCGGCGAGTCCGCTGTCCTTCCCGGCCCCGACGTTCCCTTCAACCTGGCGGTAAATTTGTCCATCATCCCCTAGGCAATTCCCAGCATCGGCGCCACCAGGTCCCACCCCAGCAAAGTGGGAATCGGCACCCGGTACCGGCCCTGTCCGTGCAGTTCCCACCCGCTCCAATCGGTGTCCCCCGCCGTGCTGACTTCCAAGACGCGGTGCGACGGCACAAAGGCGGCTTCAACCAAAATGTCCTTGCTCCCGCTCCCCCGCAGCCCCGACACGAACCAGTTGTCGACAATCTCGTAATCGCCCTTGGGTATCAAAACCCAGTTGCGCTCCCCAACGCCCGACACCCCCAGCATCAACCAGCTTACCGCGTCGCACCCGCTGGAAAACTCCCACCAGCCCGAAACCCGGTAGCCCCCTTCTATTGGGATGGTGGTCGACTTCCCGGGGCTTAAAGAACTTGACACCAACACGTTTGGGCCCGGGTGAAAAACCTCCTCCTGGGCCTCCAAGGGCCAATGCCCCACCAGCCAGGCGTGGGCCGCCCCGAGCGAGTAACACCAGGATGTGGCCGCGCACCCCCGCCCCAACTCAACCCCCACGTCAAGCATCAACCCGTAGCCCACGTCCAGCCCGCCAAACCTCTTGGGAACCCCAATCCGGTAAAGCCCCGACGCCAACAGGTCCTCGACCGTCTCTTCCGGCACCCGCCGCAGTTCCTCGGCCCGCGCCGCCCGCTCTCTGAACGTAGGGACCAACCCCGAAGCCCGCGCCAGCAGCTCCTCCGGTGTCGGTGTTGCAGTCTCAATATCAACCCGATTCGTCACTAAACTGAAGCCAAGGTGAAATGTACATATCGCTAGGCCGCACTGTTGGTGGCAACTCAGTTGGGGCCCTAAGGTGGCATGAGGAGCCATGGAGTCCTTTCGGTCGTCTTCGAGATCCCGAAATGCACATCCCACCTTGGTATTGGTTTAGTACTCAGTCAACTTGGTTTTGGGATTTGTTTAAGAAAGGGGCCAATTGAGCTATCCTGGCTGGTGGGAAGTGTTGATGGCGGGGGTGGGAGTGATGGTCAGGGACAAATACGCGGTGCGGCTGGCACAGGAACAGCGGGAAGGGCTCCAGCGACTGGTCCGGGTTGGCAAAAACTCAGCCCGAGTGACCGCTAGAGCGCGGATTCTTCTAAAGAGCGACGACGGTTGGGCCGCGCCCCAAGTGGCCGAAGCTTTGGATGTGGCCCTGAGCACGGTATACCGGGTCAAGCAGCGCTTTGCCGAAGAAGGGTTGGAGAGGGTTTTGCAGGACCGTCCCCAGGCCAACCGGCCCCGGAAGTTGGACGACCGGGGCGAGGCCCACCTGATTGCCTTGGCCTGCAGCCCCGCCCCGGAAGGACATGCCCACTGGACCCTGCGTCTGCTGGCCGGCAAAGTGGTCGAGTTGGGGCTGGCGTCCTCCATGTCCCATGAGGGAATCCGAAAGCGTCTCAAAAAAACTCTCTCAAGCCGTGGCAGAAGAAGGAGTGGTGCATTCCCAAGGTGAGCGCGGAATTTGTGGCTAACATGGAGGATGTCCTGGACCTGTACGAGGAACCTCATGATCCCCAACGTCCGGTGGTCTGCTTTGACGAGACCTCCACCCAGTTGCTGGCCGAGACCCGGCCGCCGCTCCCGCCCCGGCCGGGACGTCCGCTGCGGCAGGACTACGAATACCGGCGGGAGGGTACCCGCAACCTATTCTTGGCCTGTGAGCCCTTGGCGGGCTGGCGGCATGTGGCAGTGACCGAGCGGCGCACGATGCAAGACTTCGCCCGCCGGATGCGCTGGCTGGTGGATGAAGCCTACCCGGAAGCCGAGGTGGTAAGGGTCGTCTTGGACAATCTGAACACCCATCGCCGGGCATCGCTGTACGAGACTTTCCCGGCTGAGGAAGCCCGGAGGATTGCCAGGCGACTGGAGTTCCACTACACCCCCAAGCACGGGAGTTGGTTAAATATGGCGGAGATCGAGTTCAGCGTACTGTCCCGCTCCTGCCTCAGACAACGGCTCTCCGGCGAGGAGGCCCTGAGGAGGGAAGTAGACGCTCTGGTCACGGAGCGCAACGCCGCCAGAGCCACCATCAACTGGCGGTTCAACACCCGGGACGCACGAACCAAACTTCACCGCCTTTACCCTTCCGATTTTACGCTTGACTGGGTACTAGCCCACTCCGGGAAGTCCAAGAATCGCCCCCTACCCACCACCCCACCCGTTCAGATACGGCAATCATTCTATGCCCCGAATGGCTGAAAGGTCGAACCCGGACCAACGCGAAAATCCCAACTAACCCCATTTTCGTGGGCAATTAACAAGGGTTTTGGCCCGAAAACGGGCTGTTTTGGGCCATGCGCTCAGCGCGGGGAGGGATGTTTTGAACAGGCCGAGGGAATATTTCCTGGGGCATTTTGCGACATTTAGGGACATTTTCCTCATGGGGCCGGTGAAGGGTTGGGGCTTGGGATAGCCGCCGCTCGACGCTGATAAAAAATTTCGGTCCAAATCGGTCCATTTCAGTCCCTTTTTTGTATCTGTTCAGAATGAAGGAGTTAGCCCAACCGAAAGTCCGTCATTCCGACCCCCCCCCCACGTGTCATTCCGAACCGTAGGGAGGAATCTAAAATCCTTGCCCTAAACAATCCTCAACCTTGGGTTCACGTCTGTCCTCCAACACCAACCGGCCTTTTCCTGGAAAATTAAAGGACCCTGCCCTTTCCCGCCACGGTCTTTTAATTGTCGGCGTGGGGTGTTGGAGACGACTAATCCAAGCCAAACCGGCTGTGGGCTATGGATTTTAGATTCCTCCCTACGGTTCGGAATGACAGGTTGGGGGTTCGGAATGAGGGTTTAATGTCAGGATGACTGATCAATTCTGAACCCTTACCATTTTCCGCCGGGGTTGCTATCTCGGGTACTACTAATATTAGAGAGTTGTCACCGTATCCTGGAAGGGGCCGGGCGTCAGCAATTTTTGCCACATTCCCCACGCTTGAATCTCCCCAACCCCAAAGATATACTCGCCCTACAGTCCCTCAACCCTAATCAGCGGGCCAACCTCCGCGGCCATCGGGGTCACCATGCGCTTCGGTCACTTCTTCTACCCCATGAAATTCGACGACTCCCACGACCAGCAGGCCATCCAGGAATGTCTAGCCGAAGCCGAGCTGGTCGAAGAACTGGGGTTCGACGCCATCTGGATTGCCGAGCACTACTTCACCGGCGAATGCGTCTACGGCGACCCACTGGTCTTCGCCGCCGCCCTGGCCGTCAAGACCAAAACCATCGAATTGGGCTTCGGCATCCTCGAACTTCCCCTCCACAACCCGGTCCGCGTCGCCATCCAGACTGCTCTCCTGGACAACCTCTGCCAGGGACGCCTAATCGTTGGCACCGCCAAGGGCTCCAACTACAACGCCTACGAGTACCTCGGCTTCGGCTCCGACCCCGACCTGGGAGTGGAGCAACTGGACGAAGCCGAAGAGTTGCTTATCAAGGCCTGGACCACCGACAACCTGGAATTCAACGGGAAACACTACCAGGCTTCCTTCCCTTCGGTCCGCCCCCGCCCCTATCAAAAACCCCATCCCCGTCTTGCCCGCGCCTGCATCAACGACGAATCCGTCAAAGAAATGGCCCGCCGTGGCCGCCCCATCCTGCTCCGGGGCCGTTCCACAAATTCCACCGCCGCCACAATCCGATTGTACCGCGACACCATGGCCGAGGCCGGTTTCGACCAAGCCGCCATCGACTACAACCTGGACCAAATTTGGGTCTGGCGCGAAATGCACCTGGCCGACACCGACGACGAAGCCCTTAACGAGTTCCTCCCCGCCCAACTCGCCGCCTACACCACCATGCAGGACTACCGCACCCGCTGGAACCCCGCCCAATATTCCATGGACCGCCAACCGCCGCCCATGCTCCCCGATGGCTACGCCCCCACTCCCGATCCTGACGCCGCCGAAAGCCTGGTCGGGAGCCCCCGCCGGGTGGCGGAACAACTCGCCCAGATGCGCGACGCGGGCATCCGCAACTTAATGCTCACCAACCGGGGCCTTATGTCCCCCGCCAAGACCAGACACTCGTTGAAATTGCTCAGTGAACAGGTAATGCCCCACTTCCGGGACTAACCTGCCGGGCCCCCTCAATCTCCCAAGCCCAATCCAAACAGATGCGAGAATATACATGAAATACGACGTTATCGTGGTCGGCGCGGGTTCCGCCGGTTGCCCCTTGCTGCCCGCTTGTCCGAAGACCCCAACCTCTCCGTGTTGCTTCTGGAAGCCGGTCCCCACTATTCCGACTTTGAACACCTGACCGACGACCTAAAATATGGCGAAACCCGTGACGCCGAGGTCGAGGGCGCGCCCCACAACTGGGCCATGCGCGGCGTCATCAACCCGGTCCAGGGTGAAATCCACGTGGCTGAAGGGAAAGTGGTCGGTGGCTCCGGGGCGATCAACGGCCAGGTCTTCCTCCGCGGCCTGCCCGAAGACTACGACGATTGGGCCGCCCGGGGCAACGACCAATGGAGCTACCTAAATGTCCTCCCCTACTTCCGCCGTTTGGAAACCGACCTCGACATCCGCGACGATTTCCACGGTTCCGACGGCCCGGTGCCCGTACTGCGCCGCAATGACGAATCGGCCCTTCCCATCCAGACCGCCTTCCGGGAAGCCTGCACCGCCGCCGGTTTTCCCCAGATCGAAGACATGAACGGCCCCGGCCCTTACGGCCTCAGCCATGTACCCATGAACAACCCCGATGGCATACGGATGAGTACCGCCCTCACCCACCTGAACCCCATTCAACGCCGTATGAACTTGACCATTCGTGGCAACGTTCTGGCCCGCCGAGTCATCTTCGACGGCAAAAAGGCCGTCGGCGTTGAAGTGGAAAGCGGCGGAGAAATTTTTGTCGTGGAAGGCGAGCAGATTGTCCTCAGTTCGGGCGGCATCCGCTCGCCCCACCTGTTGATGCTCTCCGGTGTGGGCCTGGCCGCCCATTTGCGCGAGGTTGGAATCCCTGTTGTCCACGACTCCCCCGGTGTCGGCCAAAACTTGAAAAACCACCCCTCCGCCAGCGTCGCCCTCCGCGCCAAGCCCGGCGTCGCTCTTAACCTGGACATCGCCAAGGCCCGCATTGCTCTCCGCTATACCGCCAACGGCTCCAACACCCCCAACGACCTGATGTTTATGACCAACTCCATCTTCTCCACCCTGAGCGGCGACCCAATGCCCGAAGGAATCATCCGCATATCCTGCGCCCTGGAGCTGCCCGCCAGTTCCGGCGAGGTTCGCCTGGTTTCGGCAGACCCCCACATCCAGCCCTACTTTAACTACCACTACCTGGAAGACCCCTGGGACCGGGAACGGCTGCGGGAAGGAATACGCTTTTGCCGCCGCCTGGTTGAGCATCCCGCGTACCAGGAAATCGTCGCCGAGTGGGTCAGCCCTACAGAGGACGTGCTGGCCGACGACGATAAGCTCGACGACTTCCTGTTCCGCACCGTCGGCACCGCCCGCCACTATTCGTCCACCTGCCGCATGGGTCCCGACTCCGACCCCACCGCCGTCTCCGACCAGTTCTGCCGGGTGCGCGGCGTCGAAAACCTGCGGGTCGCCGACACCTCCGTGCTGCCCAACGTTCCCCGCGCCAACACCAACGCCACCGCCATCATGGTCGGCGAGCGCCTGGCCGACTGGATTAAAGAGGGCCGATAACCTGCTTGCCAATCAAAAGGGCCGGTCTAACAAAAGACCGGCCCCTCTGGTTCCTCAGTAACCCACCCCAAGGTGGGATATTTCCCCGGTTTACTTGAACTCGGGAATTACCTTGTCGGTAATGCACCGCATGGTGTCCATCACCACTTCCCGGGGCACCGACGACGTCCAGTTAACCTCGAAAATTATCTCGTCGGTGTTGAAGGCTTCCCGCAGCATGTGAATCTTGTCCACCACTTCTTCCGGCGTGCCGAACAGGTTCACTTCCGCGGTGGTTTCGGGGCTGGCGGACCCGGCATCGGTGCTGCCAATGCCCACCCGGCCGGCGTAGTAACGGCGGGCCAGGTCCATCAGTTCCTCCACCCGGCGGTCGGCCTTCTCCTGGGTGTCAGCCACCAGGGTCGGAATCCGAACCACGGTGGTAGGGTCGCCGGGATGTCCCGCGTCCATCCAAGCTTTGCGGTAGGATTGCACGTCTTCCCGCAATACCGCCGACCCTCGCAGGTTGTGAGGCGAGCTTCCCGCTCCGATGGCAATTCGGTATCCGCGCTCACCCATGGGGACAAAGCTCTCCTGACTGTCCACCGGCAGCAACATGGCGGGATACGGCTTCTGCACCGGCTTGGGGATAGACAGGTAATCGTCGTAAAACGCCGGGTAGTTGTAATACTTCCCTTCAAATCCCGAGAAGTGTTCTTCGCTCCATAACTGTTTC
The DNA here is from genome assembly GCA_965205495.1 of Dehalococcoidia bacterium. GTDB lineage: Bacteria > Chloroflexota > Dehalococcoidia > Lucifugimonadales > UBA3495 > CATOSK01. Next base: position 87,891 of record CBDBHA010000001.1, on the reverse strand, counting down.
ATTACCTCCAGGAACTCAAAGAACTGGTCCCGGCGGGGCTCGGAACCCCGCGTGCGGGCTCCCGCTCCGTAAATGAACCGGCCCTCGCTCACCTGGTCCACTATCGACACCTGCTCGGCAACCTGGAAGGGGTCATCCGGGGCCAAGTTGTCGAAGGAGTACCGTTCGTGGGGCAATGCCCGGGCAGACGCTTCCTCCCCTTTCTGCCGCATGACCGGACGGTGAATTGAAGACCCTATCTTAATGTTCTTGGTGCGGGCGGCGATTATCGCCGACAGCATCAGCACCTGCGGATCCATGCTGCCCTGCTTGGAAAAGTGTCCGCCGCCGAACCAGACATAGTCCCAGCCTGAATCATCTACATATTGAATTTCTTTAAAGTTCAGGGCGTAAGCTTCTTCTTCCAGCAACTTGCCCCCGGCGTAATCCGGGTCCCAGGGAACCTTGCCCCCGTCGTACAGGGCGTTCCAGGTATTGAACAGTCCAAAGTCCATGCTCATCTCATCCCTCCTAAGTAGCGCTTCGATGCGGCTTTTCGGTGACACCAATGCTAGCACCGGTGAAGAATAGCGTCAACGCCGGTGCCCCCGCCCATAATAACGTACCTGTTATCGGCCGATGGTGTAAAGAAACGGCCCCTAAATACGCCGCAACTTTGGATCCAGCGTGTCCCTGAGCCAATCGCCGAAGAAGTTAAAAGCCAACACCACCGCGGTAATCGCCAACCCTGGGAACAAGGCCAGCCACCACACATCCAAGATCACCGACCTCCCCTCAGCTACCATAATCCCCCACGCCGGGTCCCCCGGGGGCAGCCCCAACCCCAAGAAACTCAACGACGCTTCCAGCAGAATCACCTGCCCAATCTGCAAACTGGTAATCACCATCAAGGTGTTGATGGTGTTGGGGAAGATGTGACGCGCGATGATCATCGGCATCGACAGGCCGGCGATCTTGGCAAAGGTCACGAAGTCCAGCTCTTTGATCGCCAACACGTCGCCCCGGATCATCCGGGCGAACCGGGCCCAAACCGTCAGGGCCACCGCCAAAATAATATTTTCGATCCCCGCTCCCAATATCGTGACAATAATCATCGCCACCAAGATGGTGGGAAACCCCAACGCGGCGTCGGACGCCCGCATGATCAACATGTCCGGCCACCCCGGCCGGAACCCGGCTATCAAGCCCAGCACGGTGCCCACGAAAGCTCCCGTGCCCAACGCGATGAGGCTGATGAACAGCGCGGTCCGAGCACCGTAAATTAGCCGGCTCAGCATATCCCGCCCCATGATGTCGGTACCTAGAAGGTAAGCTAGATTGTCACCCGGCGCTAGCTTGGCGTCCAGCATCCTGATTTCAGTAGGATCGTGGGGAGCTAGGAGCGGTGCAAATAGGGAACAGGCGAGCAGTATCACCATGATAAACACCGGGAACCAGGGCAAACGCGCTCGCCGGGCTTTCCCGGGTAGCGCTCGCAATCGTTCAATCTTGCCTGGGCCAACGCTAATTGTTGAGGCCACGAGTACCCTCCTGACTAAACGTACCGGATCCGGGGGTTAACGTATGCGTACAAAATGTCGACGACCAATGCGGTGGCAATGTAGAAGAAACCAGCCGCCAGCACCGTAGCCTGTACGAGGGGGAAGTCCCGAGTCTTAATTCCCTCAAGCATTAGTCGGCCAATACCGGGCCAGGCGAAAACTACCTCAATCGCGACTGACCCATTGAGTAACCCGGCCAGGGTAAGTCCCGAGAAAGTGAGCACTGGAATGACCGAGTTCTTAAGAGCATGTTTGTAGACCACGACCTGTTCGGACAGTCCTTTGATGCGAGCAAACTTGACATATTCGCTGTCCATTACTTCCAACATGCTGGAGCGGGCTAGGCGCAACACCCCAGCCATGCTGTGCCAGGATAACACGAAAGCCGGCAGGATAAAGTGCTCGACTCCCCCGCGGCCATAGGTGGGTAGCCAACCCAATATCGCGCCGAACAAGAGGATCAACATGATGGCAATCCAAAAGCTGGGGGCTGCGATGCCGGCAACCGCGAAGAATTTGCCGAGTTGGTCGAAAATCGAGTCCCGCTTGATCGCCGATAATATACCCAGCGGGATCCCGATGATGATGGTCAGAACAAATGCCACTCCGGCCAACTGCAAGGTGGCTGGTAGGCGTTGGAGCAATATTTCGCGGGCGGGGACTCCCCTGATGTGTGAAACTCCAAAGTCTGCTTGCAGGATGTCGCCCAGGAAACTTGCGTATTGGACGACCAACGGCCTGTCCAATCCCATATTTTTTTTCATTTGTTCGTAATCGGCGTCGGTCGCTTCCGGGCCCAATAGGTACAGCGCGGGGTCCCCGGTCAAGTGTACGCTCAAGAATACTGCCAGGCTGAGGATCAGCAGAGTGATCGCCGCCTGAACAATCCGTATAAAGATATAACGCTGCATTGCCCATCCCCACAGTGTACGTACTTACCAGATTCGTTAGCCCCAACCCGAAATACCCTTTCCCCTTCCGGGTTGGGGCCCGCTATTGAAAAAATTGTTCCCCTGAGACAGGTTGGTCGGACATTTTCAGTCTCGGGTGTTGCTTACTTTAAGGTGATGGTGTGCAACGCCGTGACCCACCCGGAGATGGGGTACGGTTCCCAGGTCAAGACTCGCGGCCCCACCGCCCAGGGAATATTCACATAACCTATACCTAGCTGATAGCTTTCATCCTTCAGCCGGGGGAACAACTTGGTTAAAGCCGCTTCCCGTTCGGCCTGGTCCACGATCTGAACGGTTTCCTGCACCACGGCGAGAAGCTCCGGGTCCTCGTGCCTGCGGTTCTTGGTCTTAATGTTGCCGTAGGCGGAGTTGGTCCAAGCCGTGGCATCTCTCCGGGCTTCGTCGTCCCGCCACATGACCTGGCCGTTCAGCGCCTGGGCCTTCCACTGTTTCTTGATCCCCGTTTCTTCTCCGACAACCACCTCTACCGGGATGCCCAGTTCCCTCCGCCACGTATCGGCGACTATCTGAGCCCCCTCGACCTGGTAGGGACTGGACGTTTCCCCCCAGGTGTTGACGATTAGCTTGGCGAATCCCTCCCCTCCGGGGTAACCCGCTTCGGCCAGCAGTTGACGGGCCTTGTCGGGGTCAAAGGGCCGGGGGTCGAGCTCGGGGGTGTACCCGATGGCGCTGGGGGTGACACCAACCCAGCCTTTCACCTGGAACACCTCGGGACCGTAAAGGGTTTGCCGGATTAACTCCTTATCAATGGCGTAGTCCAGGGCTTGGCGGACCCGCTTGTCGGAACAGGGATGCTGCGGTTCCCAGCAGCCCATCCACCGGACCTCTACAGCCACACCCTCTTCGGCGAACACTAAGCGGCCCTCGCCGGCTTCCACCTGCTTCCTGGATTGAAGGCTGGCCGGGGCGATATCGGTTTCACCGGCCCGCAGGGCCGCGACCCTGGTGGACTCTTCCGACACCATGACCAGGTCCAGCGACCGGAAGTTGACCCTTTTATCCTGCGGGAAGCCGTTGTCCGGTTGGTAATAGAAGTCGTCGAAACGCTCGAACTTCATGAATGATGCCGGGACTCGTTCCAGTAAATTCAACCGCCCGGCGCCAATGGGATTTTTGTCGTAGGCCGCTTCATCCGCGGCGTCGTGCAGTGAGGCTCTTTTGGGCAGGACCGGAGACCAGGTGGACCCGGCTCCCGAAAGGACCTGCCCAATTTGGGTGACCGGTTCCTTGGTAACCAAAGTAACTTGGTCCGGACCGCTCAACTCGATTCGGTCGATTACGCGAGAGACCAACAGCGAAGTGGACCGGGTGGTGAACTCCTGCGCTTCGGGGCCAAAATAGTGGCGGAGGGTCCACACCACGTCTTCCCTTGTCAGGTCTGAACCGTCGTGGAATTTCACCCCCTCTCGTATGGTGAAAGTCCAGGTCAGGCCATCCGCGGATAGGTCCCAGTCGGTGGCTATTCCCGGGACCATTTCCACCTTCTCATTGCTCGACATCAGGAACCCATGCACCATCCCGGCGTAGGTGCGGCCTCCGTGCCCTCCCTCCACCGACAGCGGGTCAAACCGTTCGTTGGCAAACTCGCCAATCATGATGGTGAGTTTGCCGGGGTTGACCTCCACCATCGCCTCATCGGGTTCCGACTTGGCTTGGGGCACGGCAGTAGGGGCTGCCGATTCCGCGGCAATATTAGGCGCGGGCGCCTCCACCGCCGGAGCAGCGGTTTCAGGGGCCGCTGCAGACCCGCAGGCGACGCCCAGTGCCAGGGACAATATCAGCACCAGAGCCAGGCCCAGGGTCAACCGGAATTCGGTTTGCCATGTGCTTAAGAATCGCATGGTCTCTCCTTTAATAAAACCTTAGCCATCTGCCAGGGTTCGCGGTGTACGTACTTACCAGATTCGTTAGCCCCAACCCGAAATACCCTTTCCCCTTCCGGGTTGGGGCCCGCTATTGAAAAAATTGTTCCCCTGAGACAGGTTGGTCGGACATTTTCAGTCTCGGGTGTTGCTTACTTTAAGGTGATGGTGTGCAACGCCGTGACCCACCCGGAGATGGGGTACGGTTCCCAGGTCAAGACTCGCGGCCCCACCGCCCAGGGAATATTCACATAACCTATACCTAGCTGATAGCTTTCATCCTTCAGCCGGGGGAACAACTTGGTTAAAGCCGCTTCCCGTTCGGCCTGGTCCACGATCTGAACGGTTTCCTGCACCACGGCGAGAAGCTCCGGGTCCTCGTGCCTGCGGTTCTTGGTCTTAATGTTGCCGTAGGCGGAGTTGGTCCAAGCCGTGGCATCTCTCCGGGCTTCGTCGTCCCGCCACATGACCTGGCCGTTCAGCGCCTGGGCCTTCCACTGTTTCTTGATCCCCGTTTCTTCTCCGACAACCACCTCTACCGGGATGCCCAGTTCCCTCCGCCACGTATCGGCGACTATCTGAGCCCCCTCGACCTGGTAGGGACTGGACGTTTCCCCCCAGGTGTTGACGATTAGCTTGGCGAATCCCTCCCCTCCGGGGTAACCCGCTTCGGCCAGCAGTTGACGGGCCTTGTCGGGGTCAAAGGGCCGGGGGTCGAGCTCGGGGGTGTACCCGATGGCGCTGGGGGTGACACCAACCCAGCCTTTCACCTGGAACACCTCGGGACCGTAAAGGGTTTGCCGGATTAACTCCTTATCAATGGCGTAGTCCAGGGCTTGGCGGACCCGCTTGTCGGAACAGGGATGCTGCGGTTCCCAGCAGCCCATCCACCGGACCTCTACAGCCACACCCTCTTCGGCGAACACTAAGCGGCCCTCGCCGGCTTCCACCTGCTTCCTGGATTGAAGGCTGGCCGGGGCGATATCGGTTTCACCGGCCCGCAGGGCCGCGACCCTGGTGGACTCTTCCGACACCATGACCAGGTCCAGCGACCGGAAGTTGACCCTTTTATCCTGCGGGAAGCCGTTGTCCGGTTGGTAATAGAAGTCGTCGAAACGCTCGAACTTCATGAATGATGCCGGGACCCGTTCCAGTAAATTCAACCGCCCGGCGCCAATGGGATTTTTGTCGTAGGCCGCTTCATCCGCGGCGTCGTGCAGTGAGGCTCTTTTGGGCAGGACCGGAGACCAGGTGGACCCGGCTCCCGAAAGGACCTGCCCAATTTGGGTGACCGGTTCCTTGGTAACCAAAGTAACTTGGTCCGGACCGCTCAACTCGATTCGGTCGATTACGCGAGAGACCAACAGCGAAGTGGACCGGGTGGTGAACTCCTGCGCTTCGGGGCCAAAATAGTGGCGGAGGGTCCACACCACGTCTTCCCTTGTCAGGTCTGAACCGTCGTGGAATTTCACCCCCTCTCGTATGGTGAAAGTCCAGGTCAGGCCATCCGCGGATAGGTCCCAGTCGGTGGCTATTCCCGGGACCATTTCCACCTTCTCATTGCTCGACATCAGGAACCCATGCACCATCCCGGCGTAGGTGCGGCCTCCGTGCCCTCCCTCCACCGACAGCGGGTCAAACCGTTCGTTGGCAAACTCGCCAATCATGATGGTGAGTTTGCCGGGGTTGACCTCCACCATCGCCTCATCGGGTTCCGACTTGGCTTGGGGCACGGCAGTAGGGGCTGCCGATTCCGCGGCAATATTAGGCGCGGGCGCCTCCACCGCCGGAGCAGCGGTTTCAGGGGCCGCTGCAGACCCGCAGGCGACGCCCAGTGCCAGGGACAATATCAGCACCAGAGCCAGGCCCAGGGTCAACCGGAATTCGGTTTGCCATGTGCTTAAGAATCGCATGGTCTCTCCTTTAATAAAACCTTAGCCATCTGCCAGGGTTCGCAGTGTACGTACTTACCAGATTCGTTAGCCCCAACCCAAAATGCCCTTTCCCCTTCCGGATTGGGGCCCACTATTGAAAAAATTGTTCGCCTGAGACAGGTTGGCCGGACATTTTCAGTCTCGGGTGTTGCTTACTTTAAGATTATCGTGTGGTAGGAAGAGAGCCAGAATGCCAGAGGATAAGGCTCCCAACTGGCCACCCGAGGACCGGCGGCCCACGGAATATTTATATAACCGAGGCCGACCTCGTAATGTTCATCCCACATCCGCTTGTACATACTGTTGAGCGCCGGTGCCATCGCATCCTCGACGAATACCGCCAAGGTATCGTCTACCAGGTTGAACATCGTCTGATCATCATGTAACCGTCGGACTGTGGTGCGGTTGCCGTAACTTGATCGGGATATGCTGGCGGCGTCCAAACGGGTCTCATTGTCCCGCCACAGCACCGTGCCATGCAGGTCTCCCGCCCGGTGTGCTTTCTTGAGAGAGGTTTCTTCTCCCACCCTCAAATCCACATCAATCCCCAGCTCCTTGTTCCACATATCGGCGGCCAACTGAGCGGACTCAGGCAGGAACGGGAATACCGACGACACCCAGGTGTTTATCACCAGCGTGTCAAAGTCCTTGCCCGACGGATTGTCCGGAGTCTTGTACCCGGCCTCGGCCAAGAGTTGCCGGGCTTTGTCCGGGTCGTAGGGGAAGGGGTCCAGGTCTGGACTGTAGCCGATCGTGCTGGGGGTAACGGCCGCCCATCCCTTTAATTCCATAACCTCCGCCCCATAGAGGGAATCCCGCATCAGCTCCTTGTCCAGAGCGTACGCAAGCGCGTGGCGGACCCGCTTATCGCCGCAGGGGATATTGGGGTCGGACCAGCAGCCCACAAGAATGACCCGGAAATAACCGCCCTCTCTCCCGAAAATGAGACGCCCGCCACCCTTCTCTACCTGCTCCCGAGCGGCCAGACTAACCGGAGCTAAATCAGCTTCCCCAGCTCGCATGGCTGCTACCCTGGTGGCCTCTTCGGGGACCGCTCGCAGGTCCAAAGAGGTGAAGTTCACTCTTCTGTCCTCGTAGAAGCCGTTATCCGGATTGAAGTAATAGTCGCCGAACCGTTCCCATTCGATCACCTCGGCGGGGACATGGCGCACAAACTTAAGAGGTCCCGTTCCAATGGGGCTCTTGTCGTAGGCCGCTTCCATTACCTCGTCCCGGAGGGCTTCTCGCGCCGGGATTATGGCAAGCCAAGAGGGCCCTGCCGCAGAGTTATACCCCGGGAACCCCGTCTCGATTTGCTTAAATTTTGTGGTAACTACATTCGGGGCGCTCAGTTCCACCGAGTCCATCAATTTTGAAAATGCTTCTGCTGTGCTCGATGAAACCCACTCGAAAGCGTCCGGGCCATATTGATGGTCCAACGTCCAACGGACATCCTCTGGTGTCAACTCGGTCCCGTCGTGGAACTGTACTCCTTCTCTGATGGTGAAATTCCAGGCCAGCCCGTCCGAGGAGATGCCCCATTCGCTGGCAATGCCCGGTAGCAACTCTGTTTTCTCGTTGGTCTCAATTAGCATCCCATGGAGCATCCGCCCCTGGTTTTTGTCTGCGCCCGATGAAAACGTCTTGTCAAACCGCTCGTTCCCCAGAGCCGACACCATTACAGTGACCTTGCCTGGGTGCACCTGGGTCATCGTTTCAGTATTACCCTCAGGCGCAGCCATTGCTTCGGAGACCGCTGTAGGAACCACCGCTACTACCGGCGGGGCAACCGGTTCTTGGGCTGTCGTCTCCGTCGCTGGTTCTGCCGCAGAGCCACAGGCTACCGCTCCAAGCATCAACAACGCTAATGCCGACCCCAGTATCCTCCATGAAATCGCGATGTGGAAAAAATGTTGCACCGTTTCCCCCTTATAGGTGGTTTCTAGAGCGCTTAACCGGACCGGGCGTGCCAAGCACGCCCGGCGCTTATGGTTACTTCAGTTTCAACGTGTGCAGGCTGCTGGGGAAGAAGGCCACTGGATAAGGTTTCCAGTCTGATACGTCCGGCCCGAGGGCCCAGGGGATATTGATAGTCCCGACACCGATCTGATATTTCTCATCGTACAGCCGCCGGTACCAATCGTTCAAGGCCGCAGGCCGCAGGTCGTCGTCGAACACCGCTACGGCATCCTCAGTGAACGTGAAAAGTTCGTCGGTATTGTGAAAGCGGGCCCGATAGTCCCGGCGCCCATAGGTGGTGCCCATGATCTGGGTGCCATCCACCCTGGTCTCGTTGTCCCGCCAGATTACCTGACCGTCCAGGTCTCCCGCGGACCTTTGCCTCTTGACGGCCACTTCCTCGCCCACTCGAACCTCGGTATCGATGCCCAGTTCCTTCCGCCACATCCCGGCGGCCAACTCGGCCGACTCAGGCAGGAAGACCATCAAGGCGGAAATCCAGGTGTTGATAACCAATGGACCAAAATCTTTTCCGTCCGGGTGGTCCGGGGTCTTGTAACCCGCCTCGTGGAGCAGTTGGCGGGCCTTGACCGGGTTGTACTCCGCGGGCTTTATGTCGGGGCTCCAACCGATGGTGCTGGGGGTAACGACGTTCCAACCCCCGAGTTCAATCTCCATGGCGTCGGGGCCGCCGAAGAGTTGCTGGATTTGGGTACGGTCGAGGGCGTGAGCCAGAGCGTGGCGCACCCGCTTGTCCTCGCAGGGATAGCTGGGCAGCCCTTCCCTCTCGCCGCCCTGCCAGCAGCCCATGAGCATGATGCGGAAATACCCGCCTTCGGCGGCCCAAACAATGCGTCCGCCGCCCCTTTCCACCTGTGCCTGCGCCTGCTGGCTTACCGGGGCTATGTCGGCCTGCCCCGCCCGCAGGGCCGACACCCGGGTGGCTTCCTCGGGCACCAGGTGCAAGTCCAAGGTTGCGAAGTTTACCCGCCGGTCTTCGTAGAGGCCGTTCTTGGGCTGGAAGTAGTAGTCGTCAAAGCGCTCGAACTTCACCACCTCGGAGGGGATGAACTCCACATATTTCATGGGGCCGGGAGCGATGGGGTTCTTCTGGTACTCTGCTTCCTGCGCCGCGTCTACGGTTATGAACTGCTGTCCCGGAACCGGGTCTCGCGCGGGCATCATCGAGCCCCAGGCGGGCCCAGCGGCCATCAGGAGCACTGGGAAGCCGGTTTGAACGGTCTTGAAGAATACGCTGGCTTCCATCGGTCCGCTTTGCTCTACCGGTTTAAACTGCTCCTTAGAGAAAGAGCCGATGGAGCCGGAGTAGGTGTAGTTAAAAGATTCCGGGCCATGGCCATGGTTTAGGGACCAGACCATGTCCTCCACCGTAACATCGGTCCCGTCATGGAACTTGACCCCTTCTCTTAGGGTAATGGTCCAGGTGAGGCCGTCGCTGGAATATTCCCACTTGCTGGCCATACCCGGGATTATCTCCGTATTCTCATTGGTTTCTATGAGGAAGGCCTGGAGAATCCGCCCATAGCTGTTGCTGGCCCCTTCGCTGTAGACTTTGTCGAACTGCTCGTCACCCCAGGCGGCCATCATCCAGGTTACATTGCCCGGGTGGACCTCCACCATTGCCTCTTCAGGTTCAGCCGCAACTTGCGGGACCGCCGTTGGAGCGGCGTTGGACACCGACGCTACCGGTGGAGGCGCAGCCGAGGTATCCGGAGCCGTAGTGTCAGGCGCGGGCGCGGCCGACCCGCAGGCCACCGCGAACAAAAGGGCTAGGGTCAAAACTAAGCCCGGGGAGAACTTGATTTGTCGTGTGTTTAATAATCGCATGATATTCCCCTACCTAAATGTTAGCCACCTGCCAAACGAAGTCACGTTCTTAAGGCTACTTCAGGGTCAATGTATGCAGACCGCTGGGGTAGAAGGCCACCGGGAAAGGCTCCCAGTTGGCTACATCCGGCCCGAGGGCCCAGGGGATGTTTATCGTCCCGACGCTGAGCTGATACTTCTCGTCGTACAGCCGCCGGTAGAGGTTATTCAGTGCGGCCGGCCGTTCCGCGTCATCAAATACCGAAACGGCTTCCTTGGTAAAGTTTGCCAGTTCTGGGGTGTTATGGAACTTGGCTTTGTATTCCAGGTTACCGTAGCCCGCCCCAATGATGCTGGCGGCATCCAGCCGGGTCTCGTTGTCGCGCCAAATTATCTGACCGTCGGTAGCCCTGGTCTTGTAGGCCCGCTTCATAGCGACCTCCTCGCCAACCACGACCTCGGTGTCGATGCCTAGCTCCTTCCGCCAAGATTCGGCGGCCAGTTGGGCCGACTCGGGCAGGAAGACCATCAAGGCAGACACCCAGGTGTTAATGACCAACTTGCCGAAGTCCTTCCCGTCGGGATGCTCCGGCGTTTTGTAGCCTGCCTCGTGAAGCAGTTGCCGGGCCTTGGCCGGGTCGAAGGGCGGGGGATTCAGGTCCGGGCTGTACCCAATCGTGCTGGGTGTTATGACGTTCCAGCCCCCTTGTTCTACCTCCAGCGCCTCCGAACCTCCAAAGAGGGCTTGGATTTCTGCCCGGTTAAGGGCGTAATCCAGGGCGTGCCGCACTCGCTTATCCTCGCAGGGCATGGCCGGGAATCCCGCCCGCTCCCCGCCGGACCAGCACCCCATAAGCATGATGCGGAAATATCCGCCCTCGCCGGCCCAGACTATGCGTCCCCCGCCCTTCTCCACCTGGTTTCGCGCCTGGACGCTCACGGGGGCCACGTCGACCTCACCGGCCCTAAGGGCCGCTACCCGGGTGGCCTCCTCGGGCACCAGCCGCAGGTCCAGGGTGGCGAAGTTCACTCTTCGGTCTTCGTCCAGCCCGTTTTTGGGCTGGTAGTAATAGTCGCCAAAGCGTTCGAAGTTTATAACCTCGGAGGGGACCAGCCGCAGGATTTTCATGGGACCTGGAGCGATGGGGTTCTCCTGGTAGGCCGCTTCCTGGGCGGCGTCGACGGTGGGAAATTCCTGCCCATCAACCGCAGGCCGCGCCGGTACAAAGGTGCCCCAGGATGGTCCGGCGGCAGAAAGATAGCCCGGGAAGCCGGTATCAATTTCCGCGAAGACGACGCTTACCTCTCTAGGCCCGGTCTGCTCTACCTTGACTATCTTCTTGGAAAAAGTAGATACCGTGCCGGAGTAGGTGTAGTTGAAAGCGTGGGAGCCGAAGTTGTGTTCCAAGGACCAGACCACGTCCTCCATAGTCATGTCGCTCCCATCGTGGAACTTGATCCCGTCCCTGATGGTGGCACTCCAAGTCAGCCCGTCGGGCGAATAGCCCCAATCGCTAGCCATTCCCGGGACCAATTCGGTCTTCTCGGTGGCTTCGAGGAGAAACGCCTGGAAAATTCGGCCGTAGCTGTTACTGGCGCCCTCGCTATAAACCTTGTCAAACTGCTCGTCGCCCCAAGCGGCCATCATCCAGATGACGTTACCCGGATGGGCCTCTGACTCAGCTTCCCCCGGTTCAGTCATGGCTTGGGGAACGGCGGTGGGGGCGGCCTCGGCAACGGGAGCCACTACCGGAGGGGCAACCGACGTGTCTGGGGCGGGTTCCTCGGATACTGCCGCCGACCCGCAAGCCACCGCGAATACCAGGGCCAAACCCAACAAGGGCAGGGATTTGGTTTCCCGCTTGTTCAAGAATCGCATGGTCTTCCTCCTGACATAGTGTTAGTACACTTACAAAGTAGGACCTGGTTCGTTACGTTACCTACTTCAAGGTTATTTTGTGGTGGCCGGAAGGGTAAAAAGCCATCGGGTAGGGTTCGTAATGCGTAATCCGGGAACCCACTCCCCAAGGAATATTCACATATCCGATGGCCAACTCATATTGTTCATCCTGCAGCCGCTTGTACACCTTGTTCCAGACCGTGGGCCGTTCCTCCGTATCCACCACCGCCAATGCGTCCAGCACCAGCTTGAATATTTCCGGGTTGTTGTGGGGCCGGTCCACCCGGTCGGGTTCCCCGTAAACTACACGGGTGATGCCCGACCCATCCCACCGGGCCTCGTTCTCCCGCCACAGAATCTGCCCGTCCAATTCTCCGGTCTTGCGGGCCTTTTTCAGAGCGGTTTCGTCACCCACCCGGACTTCGGTTTCAATGCCCAGTTCCCGCTTCCAGTTTTCGGCGGCCAGTTGCGCCGACTCCGCAAGGAAAGGCATCGCCGTGGAAACCCACGTATTCACTATAAACTTCCCGAAATCCTTCCCTTCGGGGTTAGTCGGGGTCTTGTACCCCGCCTCGGCCAGCAGTTGCCGGGCTTTGTCCGGGTCGAAGGGGAAGGGGGCCAGGTCTGGAGTGTAGGCCATGGAAGTGGGGGTTACGTGGGCCCAACCTTTGACCTCAAAGACCTCGTTTCCGCCAAAGAGGGTGTCCCGCATCTGTTCCTTATTAATTGCGTAGGCCAAGGCCTGGCGGACCCGCTTATCAGTACACGGGTAGTCGTTCCCCTCCCAACACCCAAACAACTTGGGTCGCATATACACACCCTCAGCGCCGAACACCAGCCGCCCCCCACCGGCCTCCACTTGCGACTTCGCTTGGATGCTTACTGGGGCAAGATCGGCGTCTCCAGCCCGTAGGGCCGCCACCCTCGTTGCCTCCTCAGGAACTTGGCGGATTTCTAAGGAGGTGAACTGCACCCTCCGATCTTCGTAAAACCCGTTGTCAGGCTGGAAGTAGAAATCGTTAAATCGCTCAAATTCCACGACGTCGGAAGGAACGAAATTGGACAACCTCATGAATCCGGTCCCAATGGGGTTGTCTTCGTAGGCCTCCGCCTCCGCCTGGTCCCACAAGTTCTCACTTTCCCGCGCCGGGATCACACTGTAGATGAGAGGGCCTCCCTCGAACATGTGGTAACCGGCAAAGCTGGAGTCCGGAATGCTGGTGGTTAAACTTACCTGACCGGGTCCCGCCAGCTCCGCATGGTCATAAATACGGGAAAGAGCGATGGCAACCGGGCCTACCGAAACTTCCTCAACACCTGGTTCGAAGTAATGACGCCAACTCCAGAGAACGTCCTCGGGCGTCATTTCGGTCCCATCATGGAATTTGACGCCCTCTCGAATGGTGAAAGTCCAGGTCAAGCCATCTTCGGAAATATCCCAGGCTGTGGCCAAGCCGGGGATCAACTCCAATCTCTCGTTGGTGGCCACCATGAAAGAGTGTAAAACTCGGCCATATTGGTGAACCGGACCAGTCGCCAACAGATAATCGAACCTTTCATTGCCCCAATCCGGCACCATGAAAGTTAGTTTGCCAGGATGAACCTCCACCTCGGACGCCTCGGATTCGGCCGCGGTTTGTGGTATGGCTGTCGGCACCGATTCCGCAACCGTTTCCAGCGGGCTGATTACCGTGTCTTCCGGCGCGGCGGCGGAGCCGCATGCCATGGCTAGAAAAAGGGTCAAAGCCAGAAGAGGCGGTAAGATTCGCCAAGGTCGTAGCCCTATGTTAGTTAAGAATCCCATAGCTCCTCCTGTTAGCCGTTTTCCTTTCATTTGGCGGCCGGATGCACCGAGGAGTAGGTGGAAATGGCGTTTGCCTGAATCCAGCCAGTAAGCTATTTGTGCCAGCTATAAACACGCTCTGATACCGTCGGCTAACCGCATCCCCACGCTGGCAAAAACTGTGGGATTACCAACCTTTCCGGCTCTGTGTACCGGCCCGACGAACACTGCAAATCCCTGCAAGCTTATAAGACCAACTCTGCCCTTGCGGAAAGTGGCAAAAGACTATCACGTGTATTATTGATTGTCAATTATAAAGGGGGAAACATAGTAGTGAACAACATAACTAACTACTTAAAGCGACGTATTCCGTATAACAACAACCATTTTTAGAGGAAAACATCGCAAAAGGATTCCAGGTTCAACAAATGAACACCGTAATATGGTCACCAACTAATGACAATTGCGGTGGAAAACCACGCACGCGGGCATTAGCATTGCGGGTTGTTATGGTTTATTCCCACTGAATGGTATGGTTGGCGCTCATGCCCATGAAGCGGCAGCCGCCTAGCTGCGCGGGCCGGGCCAAGACCAACCCTGAAGTTGTCAGGACCAACCTTTCGTGTCTTACACCACCGAAACGACGATTCCGGGCCAGCCCGCATCCAGGAATGCCCAACTCAGGAACGCAGTTGAGAGCAGGAATTTCTGGATTAGAGCTTGAACCCGGAACAACGAGTGGGGTTGCGAGAGCGAATTTTGAAAAACCCCTCTTAGACCCGCCTCAGCTTCGGATCAAGCGTGTCCCGCAACCAGTCCCCGAAGAAGTTGAATGCCAGCACCACCGCCGTAATTGCCAATCCCGGCATGAGCGCCAACCACCACACGTCCAAGATCACATTGCGCCCTTCCGACACCATGATCCCCCACGCCGGCGACCCCGGTGGCAACCCTAAACCCAAGAAACTCAACGAGGCCTCCAGCAAAATCACCTGGCCGATTTGTAGGCTTGTTATCACCAACAGGGTGTTAATGGTGTTGGGGAAGATGTGCCGGGCATTTATCATCGGCATCGGCAGACCGGCAATCTTCGCAAAGGTCACAAAGTCCAGCTCCTTGATGGCCAATACGTCACCCCGGATCATCCGCGCAAACCGGGCCCAAACCGTCAGGGCCACTGCCAAAATTATGTTCTCGATCCCGGCTCCCAGAATGGTCACGATAATCAGGGCAACCAGAATAGTTGGAAACCCTAGAGCCGCGTCGGCCGCCCGCATTATCAATACGTCGGTCCATCCGGTCTTGAATCCCGCCAACAGGCCGAGCACTGTCCCCACGAAAGTGCCGGTCCCTAGAGCGATCAAACTGATGAAGACCGCGGTCCGAGCGCCGTAGACTAGACGGCTCAACATGTCCTGGCCCAAAACGTCAGTTCCCAGCGGGTGTTCCCAGGTCCAGTAATCTCCAATCAGCGCCGGCGCCAACTTGGCATCAAGGATGTTGATATCCTCAGGGTCATAGGGTGCTATCCAGGGGGCAAATGCGGCGCATACCAGCAAAACCGTCATTACCAATAGTTGAACGCCACACTTGCCGCAACCAGCAGCCAACCCCCTCCCCCATAACCCCAGGGCCTCGTAATTCTCCCCAAGTGCCGCTGCCAGCCCACCCTCATCCTGAGCCAGGACAATTGCAAAGTCCCTACGAACACCTACCGTCATTCCCGCGAAGGCGGGAATCCAGGATGCACCTGGCCTGGCAAGCGTCCCTTTCCCACAGAATTGCATCACTTCGCAATCGTCCTGCCCCCCCTAAACGAAAAAAGGGGCGGAGAATTTCTCCGCCCCCGGCAAGTCCTGAAAATTGTTTCCGGCTTTCCCTTAGTTGGGAACCCAGGCCATTGCCGCCACCTCGCTGAACTCCCGCCTCAGCTTCTCCCAGGAGTCACCGGCGTCGCTGCTCCGGTACAGCTCACCCAAAAGGCTCGACGCCAGCACGAAGTTGGGGTCCGCCGGGTGGGTGGCAATCGACCAAATGTTGGAGTTGGGCTCCACCGGCAACGGCCGGGTCTCCCAGGTCTCCCCGCCGTCCTTGGAACGTTGGATGGCTCCGGTGCTCCCGATGGCTGAATCGCCAATGGCCGAGAAGATTACGTTGGGGTCGTCCGGCTTTATCGCAATGCCCCGGCTGTAAGGCAGGGGAAACACTTCGGTCTTCACCACCGTCTCCCAGCTTTCCCCCATGTCGGTGGTCGCGTAGATCTCCCGCGGCGTGCTGGCCAGCACCTTCCGAGGCTCTCCCGGGCTGATTGCCATGCCGTGGATATCCGGATTCACGCCCCCTTCAACATGGGTCCAGGTGTCCCCACCATCCAGGCTCCGGTACACCCCGTCCACTTCCACGCCGGCCCAAACCGTCCGGTGGTCCTTGGGGTCAACCATCAACATCGTCACCATCGGCGGCCCAATATGGCACTCCTGGGCCATCTGCACCGATAATCTGGTCCAGCTTTGTCCGCCATCCCGCGAACGGAACAACGCCGCCGGTTTGATTCCCACAAATATGGTATCAGTGTCCTGCGGGTCTATCGCCATCGACCAAATGGGCATCCCTTCCATGGGCGACCACAGCTTCACCCAACTGGCCCCCTTGTCTTCGCTGCGGTAAATCCCGTTGTCCGCCCCGGCCAGGATCCGGTTGGAGTTGTCCGGGTAGACCGCCAAGGCCCTAACCTGGGTCCCCAACGGGAACGGGTCTCTAATCCGGCTCCAGTTGTCTCCTCCGTCGGGACTGTGCCAGATCCCCCCGCCAAAACCCACCGCTCCTACGCAAATACTATAGTCAATTCCCATACCAAAACCCCCGTCTTGTGCAAATTTACCCTTCAGGTAGCCGGTCTATTCCTCAAGATATCCCTCAGTATACCGGGTTTCCCGCTTGGAACCCACCAACCCGATTCCCCCCGTTCGCCCCGAGCTCGAAGGGCAACCCGTCCCCTCTCCGTTCGTCCTGAGCCTGTCGAAGGGCCGCCCGCCCGCCTCCGTTGCGTACCGAGCCCATGGAAGCGCCGTCCCCCCTCTGTCACCCCGAGCGTAGCGAGGGGTCTAAACTCCCTGCCCAACACCATCCTCAACCCTGGATTCCAACCTCAACCACAATTGCCGCCGGGATGCCGCTTACCCCCCAACACCAACTGCCCTCTACTCACAAAATCAAAAAACCCCGTCCCCGAAAGCCGAATCGCCAATCAAAACCCTCGGGTTCGTGGCAACTACGATGTCAGGTGCCAGTACCGGCATCGACGGTCGTAGTAGGCCCGCAGATAGGTGCCCCGCGTCCTGGCATTCTCCGCCGCCGCCTCTGCACTCCTCCCGTTCCGGTACAAGATTTTCTGGCATGTACCGCAACGGGACCTGCCCCGAGTGTCCTGGAAGTCCTTGGGCCGCGCCGCGTTGGTAATGGCCCTGACAACGAACGCTATGGCGATGAGCACGGCAATTCCAATCACCGTTCCAATCACCAGTGCCATCTACCTTGCCTCCCTTCTCTGCTAGCCCTTCGGTGCCCTTGCCCATCCTACCTAAGACACCGCCAGTGCCCCAACCGCCACCGTCGGAAGCGCCACTGGCAGCTCCCGCCACGTAACCCCCCGGTCCTCACTCCCAAACAGCTTCCCCCCGTCGGTTCCGGCGTAAACCCGGCCGGGTTCCTGCTCGTCCCAGTCGAAGGCCACCACCATGTCTTCCGGGTTCTCCCCCTGCCCCAAACCTTCCACCAACGTCCAACTCCGCCCGCCATCGGTCGACCGGTAAAACTGGGGATTCCCCCGCCTCGCGTTTTCCGACACCGTAACCAGCGCCAGGTCCGCGTCGTCCGGAGCCGCCGCGATGTGCAGCGTGTACCGGCGTTCCAATCCGGCGTTGATTAGCTCCCACTGCCCTCCACCGTCGTCCGACCGGTAGGGTGCGCGGGCCGTGGCAACGTAAACCCGGCTGGGCCGGTCGCCGCTGAGCCCCACGCAATGAATGTCGTCGTTCAACCCCGGCAGTTGCCGCCAGCTAGTCCCGCCGTCGCTAGTGCCGACCATCCCGCCAACTTCGATGCCGGCGTAAAGACATTTCGGGTCGTCGGGCGCAACCCGCAGGTCCCGAACGTGCGAGTCCCGCGTCGGCGAATGGAATCCCCATTCAGCCGATTCTGGCACCGCCCGAAATCCCGCGAATTCTTCCCAGATTGTGCCGCCGTCAACGGACCGGAAGACCGTCGCCGGCTCGCTGCCCACGTATACGGTTTCCCCTTCCGTCGGATGCGCCAATACGCTGTGGGCGTAGTCGCTGGAGTAAGACTCCAGGTGGTCCCACGTCAAACCGCCGTCGTCGGTGCGGTAAACCCCAGCTTCGTAGGCCGCCAGGTAGGCCCGCTCCGTTTTAGCCCGGCTTGAGGTCAACCGGGCGGCGGCATGGGCCAGGGGCGTCACCGGACCTCGTTCCCAACTCTTTCCGCCGTCGCCACTGAATACGGCGCAGACCCCGTCGTGCATTCCAACGTAAATCCTTTTTACTTCGGACATCTTCCTTCTCCCAATTAGAAATGTTCGATTCGCCTGCGCTGTTCCAACGTAACCGTCCAGAATGAAGCAGTTAGCCCAACCCAAGGCCCGTCATTCCACCCCACCCGTCTTTCCAGCGCCCCAACCGTCTTTCCCGCACCTACCGAAATTCCCGCGCCCCACCAGTCTTTCCCCCGAAGGCGGGAATCCAGAATGGTCAGGGACAGACCAACGTTCAAAATCACCTGGATTCCTGGATTCCGGCTCGGGGCCGGAATGACGGTTCACTGTCAGGATGACTCATCAATTCCGAACACTTGCGGTCCAATCCCCGGCCCCTGCCCCCTCCGGCCCTCCCTCAACCCTTGGCCCGCCCGTGCGTGGCCCTCACCCAGGAAACTTCCACAAGCTCATGGCCGTCTTCCCGAAAATCCACTCCTTATCTTCTTCGCTCCCAAACGTCACCCGCTCCATCGGCCACTGCAAAGAATTGCGGTACCCTTCTCCCCGCCCGGCCACCGGCGGGAAGTTGCTGCCCCACATCAACCGTTGCGGGCCAAAGGACTCGATGGCCATTTCTATCAATGGCGGCACATTTTCAAAGGGGAAAGGCTGCCGGAAAGGCATCGGCCGGGGGCATAGCTCCCCCAAACCCACCACCTTCATGTACGTGTTCGGATACTGGGACAACGTCAACACCTTTTGGTACCGGTCGTGCGGCGGCGTCGTATCCTGTCCCCCGCCTCCCAAATGTTCGATGACAACCTTCAAGCTGGGGAGTTCCTTAATCGCGGCCTCCAGTTCCGGAGAGCCAAACAGGTCCACCCCAGACCCCTGGCAGCTTACTATCAGGCCCAAATCGGCGGCTTTCCGCCAGATGGCCAACGGGTCGCTGCCCGGCGACCGCGTCGTGGGTCCCAGCCGGATGCTCTCCATGCCCTGCCCGGCCCATTCCTCCAACCTCTCCGGGGCATCCGGCAGGTCCGTATCCACCATCCCCACCACCGAAAACCGGCCGGGGTAGCGGCGCATACATTCAATCAGGTACGAGTTGTCGTATATCCCCCCTATCTGCACCAGGGTCGCCTTATCCACCCCGGCCCGGCTCATCTCATCCAACAGAGATTCGACCGGTGCGTACCAATAGGGAGAGGCGTGGCAATGCGTGTCTACTACCACCATTTTTCTGCTCCTTTCTCTTTCGAAAATCCCGCTGGCCCGTCGGGTTCAAGAACAATTGCAAAGTCCTTACGGACACCTATCGTCATTCCCTCGTCATTCCCGCGAAGGCGGGAATCCAGGTCGTACCTGGCCTGGCAAGACTCCCTTTTCCTCAAAATTACATCACTTTGCGATCGTCCTACGCCGGATTCCTGCGCTGGTTTTCCCCAGCATAAACCCCGCTAGGCATCCTCAATTTTTAACGCCGGAAGCTCCAATAGCGCCATAACTTGGGAAATGTCGTCCACCGCTTCCAGCCGTTTCAAGACCTGCCCTAGCTCTTTGGCTTGGTCCTTCCCGGTTCGCAACCCCACCAGGGAGGAAAACTTGGCGTCCAGTTCCGCCTCCGTCATTTGCTGGTCGTTGCTCTCCTTGCTGAAATTCCGCCCGTCTTTCGTTATGACGGTCACCCCGGCGTAGAACCGGTCTTCGTACCCCGCCCACTCAGGCCGGTCGGCGAACTTGACCCGTCCCCGCATTTCCGCGACTTCAGCGGTGTCGTAGTACCGAGGGTCGTAAGCCTCCCGCAGTCCCAATCCCCCGTGCACCGCCGCCAGCGCCAAAACATCATCCCCGTACCCGGTATGATGGTGCGCTCCCCGCCGGGGCACCAGGTCGGCGCGGATCTCGCCAATTTCCCCGGCAGTTAGCCCGTTCTCCGACATTATCTCCAAAAGGACCAGCCTCGCCACATGGGTTCCCCCTCCGGCGTTCTGCCTCTTGAAGATCAAGCCGTTGATTCCATACTCCTGTCCCAGGTTTTCCAAAAATTCCGAGCCCGCCGCTCCTACCCCCAGGCGCGTTTGGAAAAACCCCGGCTCTCCGTCCAATATATCCACCGGCGCTTCGTAACCAACTTTCGCCATCAGCGCGGCGGTGGTCCCGTTCCTGGCCCCAACCCCGCCCCGCAAGAACGACGCGGTCATGTGGCCGGTCTCCCTGGCATAAGCGGCAATGTTCCCCGACATGTGCGCCGCCAGTCCCAGGGCTGCCTCCAGCCGTTCCGGTGGCAACCCCAAAGTCAGCCCCGCCGCCGCCGTCGCTCCCATCGTGTTCCCCGCGTCCACCGGCCCCAGCGCCTTTCCCGTTTCCCGCTCCACCTGGTTGGCCGCCCGGACCAGCCGTTTCGACAGCTCGTACCCCAGCACAATCCCCCGCAGCATCTCCTGCCCGGTGGCCCCCACCAATTGCCCCGCCCCCAGCGCCGACGCCATGGTTGCCGCCAATATGTGCGTCCCTCGGCCATCCCCGTCATGGGCGTCCATCTCATCCCCGTGCCCCAGAGTCCCGTTGACCAGGGCCGCGTTGATCAACGATGTCCGCGTGGGGAAGCCCATCATCGTGCATTCCGGCGGGCCTCCCGCCAGGTTCACAAAATCCACCATCCGGTGGGCGGCCGGCAGCATCGAACACGCCAGGTTGCTGCCAATCCCGTCGTACAACGCCAGGTTTGCCACCCGCCTCGTTTCCGGCGGAATATCCTCATAGCTGGTGGAATACATCCAGTTGAGGATCGATTTAGTCGCGCTAACCTCAGCCATCGGGCCTCGTCTCCTTGACCAATCTCCAATCCGCCCCGCCTGCCTGCCCTGCCTGCGATACTACTCCCCAACAGTAATCCAATCAACCGGGGTGGCAGGATGACTCCCTAACCCTGAATAGTTACGACGCAGAGAAAGAGTTGAAACACTATCAAATCCATTGCTACACTATCCGTTGCAAGGCAAATCATTTGTTGGTAATGCGAAAGGCCGCTTCTCATGATTGAATCTGGAATCACTTCCAAAGGACAGACCACATTGCCCAAGGCTGTGCGGGAGGCGCTGGGTGTGCAGGCCGGCGACCGGGTGCGTTATATAATCCAGAATTGTGACGTCAGGATCGTGCCGGTGCGCCCCATCACCCGGCTGTTTGGCGTACTGCCGCATGACGGGCCTGCCGTGGCCCTGGACGAAATGGAACGCGCTATCGTCGCCGGGGCGACCGGCTTGTGATTGCCCTCGACACCAACGTACTAGTACTCAGTCAACTTGGTTTTGGGATTTGTTTAAGAAAGGGGCCAATTGAGCTATCCTGGCTGGTGGGAAGTGTTGATGGCGGGGGTGGGAGTGATGGTCAGGGACAAATACGCGGTGCGGCTGGCACAGGAACAGCGGGAAGGGCTCCAGCGACTGGTCCGGGTTGGCAAAAACTCAGCCCGAGTGACCGCTAGAGCGCGGATTCTTCTAAAGAGCGACGACGGTTGGGCCGCGCCCCAAGTGGCCGAAGCTTTGGATGTGGCCCTGAGCACGGTATACCGGGTCAAGCAGCGCTTTGCCGAAGAAGGGTTGGAGAGGGTTTTGCAGGACCGTCCCCAGGCCAACCGGCCCCGGAAGTTGGACGACCGGGGCGAGGCCCACCTGATTGCCTTGGCCTGCAGCCCCGCCCCGGAAGGACATGCCCACTGGACCCTGCGTCTGCTGGCCGGCAAAGTGGTCGAATTGGGGCTGGCGTCCTCCATGTCCCATGAGGGAATCCGAAAGCGTCTCAAAAAAACACTCTCAAGCCGTGGCAGAAGAAGGAGTGGTGCATTCCCAAGGTGAGCGCGGAATTTGTGGCTAACATGGAGGATGTCCTGGACCTGTACGAGGAACCTCATGATCCCCAACGTCCGGTGGTCTGCTTTGACGAGACCTCCACCCAGTTGCTGGCCGAGACCCGGCCGCCGCTCCCGCCCCGGCCGGGACGTCCGCTGCGGCAGGACTACGAATACCGGCGGGAGGGTACCCGCAACCTATTCTTGGCCTGTGAGCCCTTGGCGGGCTGGCGGCATGTGGCAGTGACCGAGCGGCGCACGATGCAAGACTTCGCCCGCCGGATGCGCTGGCTGGTGGATGAAGCCTACCCGGAAGCCGAGGTGGTAAGGGTCGTCTTGGACAATCTGAACACCCATCGCCGGGCATCGCTGTACGAGACTTTCCCGGCTGAGGAAGCCCGGATGATTGCCAGGCGACTGGAGTTCCACTACACCCCCAAGCACGGGAGTTGGTTAAATATGGCGGAGATCGAGTTCAGCGTACTGTCCCGCTCCTGCCTCAGACAACGGCTCTCCGGCGAGGAGGCCCTGAGGAGGGAAGTAGACGCTCTGGTCACGGAGCGCAACGCCGCCAGAGCCACCATCAACTGGCGGTTCAACACCCGGGACGCACGAACCAAACTTCACCGCCTTTACCCTTCCGATTTTACGGTTGACTGAGTACTAGTGCGGTTTCTCGTGGGCGACGATGCTGAGCAGGCGGAAGCAGCCAGGGCGTTGCTGGAAGGTATGACGCCCGAACGTCCCGGCTTCATCAGCCGCGAGGTCGCAATTGAGGTAGTCTAGGTGCTGGAGCGAGCCTACAGGTTCACCCGGGTCCAAATTGCGGATGTTCTGGTGGAATTGATCGCCACGGACAGCATTATCGTTGAAGCTGCAAACGCCGTGGGCCAGGCAGCCTCCAGGTATCGCCAGGGCGGCGTCGGATTCGCGGACCTGATGATCCTCGCGGCGGCGGAGCGGGAGGGAGCCCTACCCCTCTATACCTTTGACTGCCAACTTGGGCGCATGGATGGAGCGGCCCACATGGACAACCCGGCAGGAGGCGCAACAACATGAAGGATGCCCGAATCCCCCCCGTTCGCCCTGAGCCCGTCGAAGGGCCATCCCGACCCCCCATCAGCAATTCCGACCGCAGGGAGAAATCTAAAATCCATCGCCGCCAGCCGGTTTGCCCCGGATTAGTCGTCACAAATCCCCCTCAACAACCATGAAAACACCCAGCCCCTGCTGACACTTCCCCCTTGCCAACTCCGGTGACGACTCTCTACCATGATTACTAGCGGACACAACCCCAACCCAAGAACCCAACCCCCGGACCAGCCCCACGAGAAAACCCACCGAACGTCATTAAAAACCATCAAAAATATCCAAAAAATGGAATTCCAACCCCATTTATTCCCATTAACCTCCAACCCTCAAACCCACCCTGAGAAGCAAATATCCCCAAATGTCCTGAATTGTCCCAGCTTTTAAAAATTCTCCCACCCAACCCCAACATTCCAACAGAAAAGCCCGATAAAGGAGCCCCGTCATGGCAGTCAGCCCCTTCCAAATCGCCGTCGACCAAGCTGTTTTGGACGACCTCCAGGCCCGTCTCAACCTCACCCGCTGGCCCGACGAGATTCCCGGCTCCCAGTGGGACTACGGCAGCAACCTCGACTACATGAAGGAGTTGGTGGAATACTGGCGTTCCGATTTCGATTGGCGCGCCCAGGAGCGCAAGCTAAACGCCTTCCATCACTTCAAAACCCCGGTCGACGGGCTGAACATCCACTTTATCCATGAGCGCGGCTCCGGCCCTTCTCCCATGCCCCTGGTCATCACCCACGGCTGGCCCAGTTGCTTCTTCGAGATGACCAAGATTATCCCCCTGTTGGCCGACCCCGGAAGCCACGGCGCCGACCCCGCCGACGCCTTCGACGTGGTTGCCCCGTCCCTGCCCGGCTTCGGTTTTTCCGACGCCTCCTCGGAGCCGGGGATGCAGGTCCAAAAGGTCGCCGGCCTGTGGGCCAAGCTGATGACCGAAAACCTGGGCTATCCCAAGTTCGCTGCCCAGGGCGGCGACATCGGCGCCGGCGTCACCTCCCGCCTTGGCTATGCCCACCACGCCCAGTTGTACGGCATCCACCTAACCTCCGTCACCCGTCCCACTCCCTACCTGGGAGCCGGGTCACGCCCCCTCACCGGCGCCGAGCAAGCCCACTCCGCCCAACGGGAGCGTTGGTTCTTGGACGAAGGCGGCTACAACCATATCCAGGGCACCAAGCCCCAGACCTTGTCCTACGGCCTCAACGACTCCCCCGCCGGTCTGGCCGCTTGGATTATCGAGAAGTACCGCACCTGGAGCGACTGTCACGGCGATATCGAGTCCCGCTACACCAAGGACGAATTGCTGACCATCGTTACCATCTATTGGGTTACCAACACCATCGGCTCGTCGGTCCGAATGTATAAAGAGAACCAGAGCCACACCTGGGAGTTGGCCCAGGACGAAAAAGTCCCCGCACCCTCCGGCATGGCCCTCTTCCCCCAGGAAATCGCCCGCCCGCCCCGGGAGTGGGCCGAGCGTTCCTACGACGTCCGCCGCTGGCAGGAAATGCCCCGCGGCGGCCACTTTGCCGCCCTGGAAGAACCTCAACTCCTAGCCCACGAAATCCGCGAGTTCTTCCGCCCTCTCCGCGAGGCCCTTTAATGGTCGCCCGTCCCCCATCCCCCATCATAGCGAGCCCCGTCGAAGTCCCGCCCTGAACCACGTCGAAGGACATTCCGACCCCCCCCACCTGTCATTCCGAACCGTAGGGAGGAATCTAAAATCCATAGCCCTTAGCCCGTCCACCCCGGACTAGACGGAGCAAACTCCAACACCGCCAATAAAAAGCCCCTGCGGAGTGACCAACACCCGCATTCCCTTATGTATTATCATTGCCTTAACTAACAGCCCATCCCCCCGCGCACCGTCAAATACCTGAAATCGACGGAGGTTCATAATGAAGTACGACCTTATCGTGGTTGGCGCCGGTTCCGCCGGTTGTGCCATCGCCACCCGCCTCACCGAAGACCCCCAGCGTTCGGTCCTCCTCTTGGAGGCCGGTCCCGACTACCCCGACTTCGAGCAACTGCCCGACGACCTCAAGATGGGCAACAACGTCTGGCTTTCAGCCTACGGCCCCCACAACTGGGGTTACACCGCCCAGTTGACCCCCGAACAGCCCGAGTTGGTTATCCCCCGGGGCAAGGCCACCGGCGGCTCTAGCGCGGTCAACGGCCAGGTCCTCTTCCGGGGCATCCCCGAGGACTACGACCGCTGGGCAGAATGGGGCAACGATGAATGGGGTTTCACCAAGGTGATGCCCTACTTCAACAAGCTGGAAACCGATCTGGACTTCGGCGGTGACGACTTCCACGGCACCAACGGGCCGGTGCCGGTCCGCCGTTCCCCCCGCACCGATTGGCTTCCCCACGCCCTGGCCTTCGAGCAAGCCTGCGTCGCCGAAGGCTTCCCCATTGACGAGGACCAGAACCATCCCGAGTCCTCCGGCGTCTCCCCCCGCGCCCGTAACACCATCGACGGCGTCCGCATGAGCAACGCCATCAACTACTTGGACCTGGCCCGCCACCGCCTCAACCTGACCATCAGGAGCGGCGTCACCGCCCGCCGCATCCTCTTTGAAGGCAACCGCGCCGTGGGCATCGAAGCCGAGAGCGGCGGCGAGGTCTTCAACGTCGAAGGCGATGAAATCATCGTCAGCAGCGGCGCCATAGCCTCCCCCCAGTTGCTGATGCTCTCCGGAATCGGCCCGGCGGAGCATCTCCGCAGCCTGGGCATAAATGTTGTCCACGACTCGCCTGGAGTGGGCCAAAACCTCCGCGACCATCCCTCCGCCGCCGTTATCTACCAGGCCGTCGGCGAAACGCCCGACGTTCAAGCCCCGGTTATCCAGGTCGGCCTCCGCTATACCGTTGAAGGCTCCAACCTCCGCAACGATATGCAGCTCAGCCCCATGCTTATGACCAGCGAGCACCGCCCGGCCCAGGTGGTCATCGACGACGACCTCAACTACATTGGCATGAGCGCCAGCCTCCAGTTGGCCTTGGGCCACGGCGAGCTAACCCTCCAGTCCACCGACCCCCACGTCCAACCCCGCCTCAACTACAACTACTACCAGGAAGAGGAAGACCTCCGCCGCATGAGGGAGGCCATCCGCCTCGGCGTCCGCATCGCCGAGCAGCCTCATTTCTCCAACATGCTCCTGGAACGCATTATGCCCACCGACGAAGAGTTGGAGTCCGACGCGGCGCTGAACGACTGGCTCCGCCGCAACTCCGGCACCTCCCACCACGTCTCCGGCACCTGCAAGATGGGCCCCGGCTCCGACCCCATGGCCGTGGTCGACCAATACCTCAAGGTCAAGGGCGTTCAGGGACTGCGGGTGGCCGACGCTTCGGTCATGCCCGACTGCATCCGCGCCAACACCAACGCCACCACCATAATGATCGCCGAAAAGGTCTCCGACTTCATAAAAGAGGGCCGCTAACCCCATCCGTTCGTCCTGAGCCCCGCCGAAGGACGAACCACCGGCCGGAGACCTGCCCTGAGCTTGCGGGGCCATTCCGGCCCCCCAAACTGTCATTCCGAACCGTAGGGAGGAATCTAAAATCCCTGCCATCAGAACCCTATAGTGACCGGACAATTCCAGGTCCTTCACCCCCGCCCCCGTAGCCTGAGAGTCATTGCCAGAACGACGCTCACGTCACGGAAAAACCAAAATGCCCTGACCCCTATTATCCTGAGCGTCCGGCGAAGCCCGAACCTCCTAACCCAAAACCTGCTCCGCCAACTGCTCCAACGCCGCTATGCCATCGGCTCCCGCATCCGCCGGCAACGCCACCGTCACCCGGTTGGCCCCGGCCTCCTCGTAGCGGGCAATTGCGTCCCGTTCCGCCGGCGCGTTGAAAATTATTAGCTGGATGCTCTTCGGGTCCCGCCCCGAGGCTTCCGCCAACTCGTCCAGGGTCGCCCGGCCCTCCCTAACCTGCTCTTCCGTCACGCGCACCGGCATCCAACCGTCGCCCCACTCCACCACCCGCTTGAACACGTTGGCCGCGAAACCCCCCAAAAATACCGGCGGATGCGGCTTTTGCGCCGGCTTGGGCGAGCACTTCACCGGGGGAAAGTCGAAGAAACGCCCGTGAAACTCGGCTTCTTCCTTGGTCCAAAGCTCCTTCATCGCCAAAATCGCTTCCCGGGTCTGCCCCCATCGGTGTTGGAAGTCCCCGCCCATGATTTCCGTCTCTTCCTGCAACCAACCGGCCCCGATGCCGAACAGGAACCTGCCGCCGGAGTAATTGTCCAGGGTGGCAATCTGCTTGGCGTGCAGTATCGGGTCATGCTCCGGCACCAGGCTGATGGACGTGCCCAGCTTGATGCTGCTCGTCACCGCCGACGCCCGCGCCAACGAAATCAACGGATCGCCCATGTCCGCCATGGCGGGCGGAATCGACCCGTCCGGCGTCCCGCCGTACCGCGACGTGGTATGCACCGGAATTATGGGGTGCTCCGGCAGCCAGAACGACTCGAACCCCAGTTCCTCCGCTTTCTTGGCTAGTTCCGCCGGGTCGACCGAATCGCTGGAAGCCCGCGCGCTAACTCCAATGTCCATTGCAAATGCCTCCCTGAAGATGATGGACTGATGGTACCACTAGCCGCGACCGTCACACCATCAACGCCCCACCCCACACGCCAATCCATTACAATTGGAACGTGAATGACTCTCCCTGCTCATCCCCTTTGTTTCCCCTAACCAGGCGCCTCACAAAACCGGTGCCGCTAACCGGGTCTCCCGCCGGGACCCGGATTTGGTAGAGGCCGGTCCCGGCACGGGTCAACCCGCGTCCTACCTCCGGCGGATGTCCGGCCCCTGGCGGGCCGCCAATTTCCGGTGGTATTGGGCCGGTTCCTCCACCCAGGCAGTCTCCCAGGGAATGCAATTCCTCGTCCTGGCGTGGTTGGTCCTGGAGGTCACCGGCTCCAAGACCCAACTGGGGTTGGTGCTTTTCCTCTACGGCGTACCCAACGTGGGCCTGCTCATGGTGGGCGGCGTCATCGCCGACCGCATCGACCGCAAGCGCCTCCTGATGGCGGTTCAAACAACCGTCGGCTTGCTCATCGCCGCGCTAGCCACCCTCTCCGCCACCGGCTTGGTCGCCATTTGGCACATCTATCTGGCCGGGGTCCTCCTCGGCACCCTTCAGGCCCTCAACCAACCGGCAAGGGTTGCCATGATCGCCGACCTGGTCGACGACCGTACCCTCCTCGACGCCGTGGCCCACTTTAACGTGGCTATCCACATCGGCAGAATCATTGGCCCGCCCTTGATTGGAGCGGTCATCGACCAGTGGAGCATCAATGCCGCCCTCTTCATCAACGCCTCGTGTTACGTGGTCAGTGTCTTTGCCGTCTCCAGAATCCGCCTCCCGGCCAGGGAAAGACCATCCGCATCCCAATCCCTGCTCCGCAATTTCATTGGCGGTCTGGCCCAAATCCGCTACTCCCCCTTGCTGCTAACCGTCATCGTGCTTGCCTGCTCCTTTGGCGGGTTCGGCATGTCCCATCTCCAGGTGATTCCCGCCTTTGCCAAAGACCAGCTTGGCAGCGGCGCCTACCAGGCGGGCCTGCTGCTGTTGGGGTCGGCCATTGGCTCTCTGGCCGGCAACCTTTGCCTCACTTTCATGAATCGCGCCTGGCTATACCGCTGGCTGCTGGCTTCCCTGTTGCTCTTCTCCCTCGTTTTGACCTTATTCGCCTGGTCTTCCTCCTTCTGGCTATCCTGGGCGCTGTTCCTAGCCTTGGGGGCCTTGAGTTTGGGCGCCATCTGGCCCCTCGCTACCACTATCGTCCAGTTGGCTTCCCCGGCCGAGGTCCGAGGCCGCGTCATGGGAGTCCTTCACTTCACCCCCGGCTTCCACTACCTGGGCGCCCTTCCCCTCACTGCCGCCGCCGGTTGGTTCGGATGGCCCCTTGCCATCACCATCGCCGCCGGCCTTACTTTGATCGTTACCCTATGGTTCGGTTTCGGGCGGGCATCGGGCCGCCATCTCGCCGCCGTTCCCCAGGGTCAACCATCTCGCTAACCACCAATCGTGCGCTCCCCCACGACCTATCCAGGCCTCTGTTGTAACATTTCCCTGGTACACTGCCCCGGCCATTGTTGCGGTCAAGAAACGGGGGGGTTCTATTGCGGGTCTTAATCGTCGGAGCCAGCGGTTTCATCGGCCAATACCTGGTGCGGCGTCTCAACGCCATCCCAGACTACGCCATCGTCGGCACCTTCTGGTCCCGTGCCCCCCAAGACGACGTCATCTCCTGGCGCCAAGTCGGACTGACCGGCTCGGCGGCCCTGGAGCAG
The DNA here is from genome assembly GCA_965205495.1 of Dehalococcoidia bacterium. Lineage (GTDB taxonomy): Bacteria > Chloroflexota > Dehalococcoidia > Lucifugimonadales > UBA3495 > CATOSK01. Next base: position 58,357 of record CBDBHA010000001.1, on the reverse strand, counting down.
GTATTCCAGATGGCCCAGCCCGATGTGGTGGTCCACTTGGCCGCCATGGCCGACGTCGGTACCGCCGAACGAAACCCGCAACTCGCCACCGCCGTTAACGTGACCGCAACATCAACGATAGCCCGCCTGTGCCAACTTCACGGCGCCAGGCTGGTTTTCGTCTCCACCGAGTACGTCTTCGACGGCCGGCGCGGCTACTACCGTGAAGATGAACCCCCCAATCCAACCACCCACTACGGCCTCACCAAGTATCAGGCCGAACAGGAGGTGGCCAAGCTGGCTTCCCCTTGGAGTGTCCTCCGTACCAGTATCGTCTACGGTTGGCCGGCCCCCGGCAAGCGTAACTTCGTCCCCGGGTTGGTCCAACGCCTCAGCAGCGGCGAAATCTACCAGGGCCCCACCGATGTCTACCGGACCCCCGTTTACGTTGAACACCTGACCCGCGCCATCGCCAGGTTGGTGGAAGAGGATTTCCCCGGCATCCATCACGTCGCCGGCTCCGACTCGGTCAGCATGTATCAATTCGCCTCCGCCGTCGCCGAGGCGTTCCAGCTTGACCCTCAACTCGTCGTCCCCGCCGCCTCCCCTCCTGGAAGGTCCCAAACCCCCGATACCCCCGATATGCTGGGGCTGGACTGCGCCACGACGATCCGCCGCTTGGGCTTGGAACACCCAGGGCTAACCGGCGGCCTCGCCGCCATGAAAGCCAATTCCCCGACCCCTTGACCCCAGGACAATTGCAAGGCCCCACGAACACCTATCGTCATTCCCGCGCAGGCGGGAATCCAGGTTGCACCTAGGACTGGCAAGTGTCCCTTTCCCTCCGAATTCCATCACTTCGCAATCGTCCTGCCCTTACTGACCAGGGCCTTTTCATTCTCCCCAAATGCCGCTCCCCAAATGCCGCCCCCACTTTCACCCTGAGCCCGTCGAAGGAGGCTTCCGGCCCCTTACCTGTCATTTCGACCGTAGGGAGAAATCTAAAATCCATCGCCGCCAGCCGGTTTGGCCCTTGATTGGCCGTCGCAAATTCCCCACACCGACAATGAAAAGGCCCTGCCTTACTGACACTTGCCCCTTCCCAACATCGACACTACCCCGCTAAACTAAAACCATCCAACATCCCACTCCCATCACCCCAAGCTTGTCGAACGAACCCCAAAATATCAAACCTATAATCACCCACTGAAGCCAAATGGGACAGAATGGTACAGCTAGCAGGAGTCCCAAACTGCCCCGGCCGGGCATGACCGTACCCCATTCTTAACCGGAGTTTCCGGCGCACTAGCTGAGGAGGTAACCGATGGCTGACGAACAGATTCGCGTGGGACTTATCGGAGCGGGCGGCAACGTAAGGGCGCGTCACATCCCCGGGTTCCAGGGTGTGGACGACTGCGAGATTGTGGCCGTCGCCAACCGCACCGTCGAGTCGGGCCGGGCAATCGCCGACCAATTCAACATCGCCACGGTTTACGCCAACTGGCGGGAACTGCTGGAAGACGACAGCATCAACGCCGTATGTATCGGCACCTGGCCCTACATGCACCGCACGATGGTCCTGGCCGCGTTGGACGCCGGCAAGCACGTCCTCACCGAGGCCCGCATGGCCTCCACCGCCCAGGAAGCCCGCGACATGCTCGCCGCTTCCCTGGCTAATCCCCATCTGGTCTGTCAACTCACCCCAACCTCCACCAGCTACACCATTGATAACGTCCTAAAGCGTTTGATCGACGAGGGACATCTGGGCGAGCTGTTATCGGTGGACTTCACCTCCCTCCAAAACAACTTCGCCGATTTAGACGGCCCCCTCCACTGGCGCCACGACCGTTCCCTCAGCGGTTACAACACTTTGAATATCGGGGCATCCTACGAGTCCATGATGCGCTGGTTGGGCCGGGGTAACCGGGTCATGGCCATGTCCAAGTTGCACGTCCCCTTCCGCCGAGACGACAACGGTAATTCTGTCTCAGTTACGATTCCAGACCACGTCGATATTCTCTATGAGTTGGCCAACGGCGCGCAGGTCCACATGCAGATGAGCGCAACCTCGGGACTCAACGGTGGCAACCATATTTGGATGTTTGGCACGGAAGGCACCATCCACGTCGATTCCCAGCGTAAGGTCTGGGCCGGCAAGCGCGGTGACCGGGAACTGTCCGAAGTCCCCAACCCGCCGGAAACCCAGGCCAAGTACCGGGTGGAAGAACAGTTCACCAACTCCATAAGAGGCAAGGAGAAGGTCGACATGGTGGCCTTCGAAACCGGAGTCCACTACATTGAGTGGACCGAGGCCGTGTACCGCAGCGCCATGGACGGACAGGCCGTTTACCTGCCCCTCTCCGCTGGTTAACCCTCGTCATACCGCTGGCATTCCTTCAAAGTAATGGACTAGGATTCATCACCGGGCATTCCCAGGTCTACAACAAAGTTAATAAAGCCAACCCCAGCCAAGGGAGGACCTATGAAGAGAAGCGCCTCCAGGATTCTTACCACCCATACCGGCAGCCTGCCCCGGTCGCCGGCCCTCCAAGAGCTTCTGCGCGAACGGGAGAATGGCGCTAGTTTCGACCCGGACCAGTTCGCCGCCGGAGTCCGAGATGCGGTCTCCGACGTGGTTGCCCGGCAGCAGACCATCGGGGTAGACGTGGTCAACGATGGCGAACAGGGTCGGGCCCAGTATGCAACCTACGTAAAAGAGCGGCTCACCGGGTTCGAAGGCGAACGCCTCGTTCGTTCCCACCCCCGCTTGGACGATGCCGACTTCCCCGAGTTCGCCGCCGCCCAGACCCACCTTTCCTCCCGCAACATGCCCCAACCCGCCTGCACCGGACCCATCTCCTGGAAGGACTGGCCGGCGGTGGAACGCGACATCGCTACCTTGCAGAAGGCATCGGTGGATTCCCCGGTGGAAGAGGTGTTTATGACGGCGGCCTCCCCGGGAGTAATCGCCAATTTCCTGCCCAACGACTATTACCCCACCGAGGAAGCCTACCTCTACGCTCTGGCCGAAGTCATGAAGGACGAATACAACGCCATCGCCGGCTCTGGACTCCTCCTCCAAATCGACTGCCCAGACCTGGCCATGACCCGCGTTTCCCAGTTCTCCCACCTTTCGGTGGAGGAATTTAAAAAGGTGGTGGAACTCCACGTTGAGGTGATTAACTACGCCCTGAAGGACATCGACCCGGAGCGGATGCGGCTGCACCTCTGCTGGGGGAACACCGAAGGCCCCCACCACCACGACGTTCCACTCAAGGAAATCGTGTACCTGGTGTTGAAGGCCCGGCCGCTGGGCCTGTCCTTCGAAGGGGCCAACCCCAGGCACACCCACGAATGGAAGGTCTGGCAGGATGTCGAGCTGCCCGATGGCAAGTTATTGATACCAGGTGTCCTGGACACCACCACCAACTTCATCGAGCACCCGGAGCTAATCGCCCAGCGTATCCTCAACTATGCCAACGCAGTGGGTAGGAAAAACGTGATGGCCGGCAGCGACTGCGGTTTCGGCACGTCCGCCTGGGGCCGCAAGGTGGAGACCAACATCGTCTGGGCCAAGCTGGCCTCCATGGTTGAAGGGGCCCGGCTCGCATCCCAAGAGCTCTGGTAGGGCCGGTGTTTAGGAGTTCTTACGTCGGGGCTTCCAACCTAACCGGCCTTCAACCCCTCCAACCGGCTGTCGATGTCCTCGGCCTTCAACGACAACTTCTCCCACTCCTCCCACAGCGACTCCGTCTCCTCTTTGAGCACAGTGTACTGCTCTCCGGATGTCGCGAGTTGGGCCGGGTCGTCAAACTTGTCCGGCCTGGAAAACATGCCTTCCAACTCCGTTATCTGGGCCTCCCGGTCAGACAGGCAGACGCTAATCTCCTCGATCCGCATCGCCAGCCTGCGGGCCTCGCTGCTCAGCGACCGGCGCTGCTCCTCTTCGGCGCTCAGGGGCCGGCCGGAGCGTCTCCTGGCCGGTCCGCTCTCCCCCGAAACGCCGTTACCCGCGCCGTTGGCCGCCGGGTGGACGCTTCCGTTGCGGGACTCGGTCTGCTTCCGGTAGAGATAGCTGTCATAGTTCTCGGGGTAGACCGTGGGCTTTCCGCCGTCAATCTCGATTATCTTGTTGGCTACCTGCCGGATCAGCGTCCGGTCGTGGGTAATCAAACAGATTGAACCGTGATAGTCCTCCAGGGCGTCCGCCAGTATCTCCCTGGAGGTAATGTCCAGGTGGTTGGTCGGTTCGTCCATCAGAAGCAGGTTGCTCGGCTGGAGCAGCAATTTCGCCAGGGCCACCCGGGCCTTTTCCCCGCCCGATAGCACGGATATTGGCTTGCGGACATCATCGCCGCTGAACAGGAAACCCCCCAGGGTGTTGCGGAGGTTCTGCTCTGGCTCGCTGGGCGCCGCCTGTTGCAGTTCTTCAATGACCGTATTGTTGGGATTAAGAAGGTCCAGCACATGCTGGGCGTAATAGGCTGTCACCACGTTGTGGCCGGTCTTTCTTTCCCCGGCATCCAGCGGAAGAACCCCCGCCAATAACTTCAACATGGTGGTCTTACCGGCGCCGTTGGGCCCCACCAGCGCCACCCGGTCGCCCCGGGAAAGCTCCAGGTTCATGCCCTGGTAGACCGCGTTGTCGCCGTAGGACTTGCTAACGTCGCTCAGCCAAATGACCTTGGAACCGGCCCGGGGCGGCTCCGGAAACGAATAGCGGACTTTCTTGGTCGCCCTCGGCAGCTCGATAATCTGCACCTTTTCAAGCTGCTTCAACCGACTCTGCACCTGGCTGGCCTTCCTGGCCTTGGAGCGGAAACGCTCCACGAAGCGCATCTGCCTCTGCATCTCGCGCTCCTGCCGGGCTGCCGCCGCCTGCTTGATTTCCAGCGAACGCTCCCGCGCAACCAGGTAATCGTCATAGTTGCCCCGATGCAACGCCACTTCGTCCGACTCGATGGCCAGTACCTTCGTAGCCACCTGGTTCAGGAACGCCCGGTCGTGAGACGTGACCAGCACTCCCCCCTGAAACGAAGCCAAGTACTTTTCAAACCAAAGGTTGGCTTCGAGATCAAGGTGATTGGTGGGCTCGTCCAACAGCAGCAGGTCGGGGTTTACGAACAACAGCCTGGCCAGCCCCGCCCGCATTACCCATCCGCCGCTGAACTCACTCATGGGCCGTTGGAAGTCGCTTGGCTTAAACCCCAGGCCCGACAGAACGGCCTTGGCCTCGTGCTCCCGGTCGCCGCCCCCAACGGCTTCCAGTTCCGCATCAAGCTTGCCCAGGTGGTCAAACAGAGCGGCCTGCCGCTCCGGGTCCGTCTCGAACGCCAGCATCTCCCGGGTGGCCGTAATCCGTTCCATCAAAGCAACGGAGTCCGAGTCGGCGTCCAGCACCTCCCGGAGCAGGCGCTTGCCGGAAAACGATGCGGGCTCCTGTTTGAGATAGCCCATCGTTACGTTGCGCTGTCTCGATATTGACCCGGTGTCTGGCAGCGTTTCCCCGGCCAGAATGTCCATCAGCGTGGTCTTCCCCGAGCCGTTCGCCCCAACCAGGGCGACCCGGTCTCCGGCGGCTAGGTTAAAGGTGAGGCCATCGAACAGAGTCCTGTCTGAGTAGGCCTTGCTTATGTCGGTTGCAAATACCAATTCATTCCGCCCAAAACCCCATTATATCCACTCAACGCAAGACCAGGTAGCAACCCGTCCCCACTTTCAATTGAATATCTCCTGACTTCTCTAATTCGCCCGAAGTGGGTGGTCACCCCGCCGCCAACTCCAGGCCCAATCAAGTTTGCAACCACCCTAAAACAAGAATGTGCCGGCCATTTCCTTGACCGGCGCATCCGCGAAGCCATCTCCATCACCATCGACCGCGAGGCCATTGGCCAGGTCCTTTACGCGGGCCAAACCACTCCCGCTTGCTGCTATCGGGTTGTAGAAGGGAACGTTGGTTACCCCGGCGACGTGGACCCCCACCCTTACGATCCGGAACGGGCGGCCCAGCTCGTCAAAGATGCCGATTTCAAAGGCGCTGAGATCGAGATTATGACCTTCTCCGGCGACGCTGACTTCGTGGACCAGCCTGGCTTGTCTGAAGCCGTTGCGGGCTACCTGGAAGCCATCGGCCTCAATACCTTCGTGTCCGTCGTAGACGGCCCGGTTTTGCGAGAGACCTTCGACAACGCCATCAAGACCCCCGAGGAAATTGAGAAAATTGTCGCCAATCAACCCCCTTATCAAATCGCGGTCCGCGGCAGCGACACCCGTTTGCATTCCTACCGCGGCGCCCATATCTACTACCACTCCGAAGGACGCCGCCAAATGATGCGCTTGCCCGAGATCCCCGACCCGCTGTTGGACGAGGCCGCCGGCGCTTCCGGCCGCGAACATGGGCTGTCCATCGGACGGCTGCGACGGTTACGAGCTTGCGGCGAGCCTGAACTTCGACGGGGACGGTGATGTGGACGCGAACGACCAGGGCGGCGCAGGCCGTGGTCGGGTCGTTGGTGGACTTGGCGTCGTTGAGCAGGCGCACCCGCATCTGGCCTCGGTTGTTGAAATCAAAAAGCATCCCATGGTTGCCCTGGCTGAGATTGATGGGCTTCAGAATGAAGATGTCCATCGAATATTCGACCATCCCCCGGGCGTTTACCGGCGCCAGGGCAAGATCGGTAATAACCGCGTTTCGCGGGTCCGCGGGATCAACTTCCCCATAAGCGGTGCTCCGCAGCTTTTCATACTGGCCGACGGAGCCGAAGGACAGCCCCCCAAACGTGGGAGACTGGGACCTCGCCGGGTCGATGACGATGCGCGTTATCCCTGCTTGCGCGGTGGCTACCTGGGTGAGTTGGGGGCCCTCATTGGATCGGGCTCAGGGTAGTCCGTCACATCGCCCGAGTAAGATTGGTTCCAGTCGAAGGGGGAATCGCCTAGCGTATTCGTACTGTTCCCCATCCGCTACAGGCCAGGATTACCCGCGAGTGAGGTAGCTGCCGACGGCAGCCACCTGCTGGACGTCCTAATTGAACAGCAATCGCCCCAACGGTTCACCGCCCAACCCCCGTCAACTAAAGCAAATAGCTACCGCCGACGACTTTCCAATCACCAGCGTCCAGCATGGCCCGGCCCTAGATGCCATCCGTTCGCCGCACGGCAGCCATCCACCAAGGCCAAAGAAACCGATGTTCCCTAAGTGGAGTCCTGGCCAGGACCGTCCGCTGCCGGGCGCCGGTCAGCCAGGTAAAGCGACCCGTCCTTTTCGAAGCGCCCCTCAAATCGAAGCGCCTTCTGGTTTCCGTTGATCTTCAGGTCGTCGTATTTCAGTTTGGCCCCTTCTCCGTTTGAGATCAGCCCAGGATCGAAGACCCGGACCATCTTGACGCTTCGGTTGGAGAATTTCCCATTCTTTTCCAGGACCAAGAGTTTAGCCAGTGATTGGGGCCCCAACCGGAACTCGGAATTCAGGTACCTACTGATCGCCGGAGTCGCCACCCGGGCCTTGGCTTCTGACCAGAACATCAATTTCATGGAACACCATCCTTAGTGAAATTCCTAAACTCTTCGGACACTCGGAGATTAGCTGTCTCTTTCCGACTCCACGGACTCGGCCCTGAGGATACTCAGCAAATCCCCGACAGCTATATCCTTCAACATCGGTCCATGGAGGGGTCGGTCTTGGTTAACCGTATAGGTATTGGCCCGCCCTTGCCGGGTCCTGGTTATATAATCTGCTTCGTCCAATTCGGCGACGATCCTTAGCACGGCCCTCTCGGTAATGCCAAGTTCCTGCGAGATCTCCCTGGCGGTGATCCTCGGCTGGCGGAACACGGCCAACAGCACCCCGCCGTGGTTGGTAATGAAGTCCCAAGCCGGCTTCTCAGCAAGTCCTATCATCAAGTTGTCATAAAGACCTTTTACATGACATAAATATCATGGTATTTGATTCGTGTTTTAATTTTCATAGTATACCACAAGACCTTTGATACTATACAAGCAAGACAAACAGGAATTATTGGTGGCGCCTCTCCCAATCCAAACCCGTGAGACGCGGGAAGGAGGGGATCACTGCTAGCTAGCAGTCTGTTGGAGGTTCCACGGTTTCCAGTCCAGGTCCGGTCGGCGGAGGCCCCTCAAGTCTCCTGCCGCGCTCGGCGGCGGGACATAGCGAACACCGTTGCTTCCAAATGGCCACCCCTATCGCTACACTGTCCAAAAGCGGCGGGTTGGATGGATTCTTGGGCCTGAGTTCTCGAGAGGTATTTGTTAAAGCGGGGCCGCAAAGGGGTATGAAGCCGGCGGCGTAGGCCCACACCATCAGGGCCGAAAGCGATGCCTCAATCCAAGGCTGACCCGAAAACCAAGAACAACTGGAGAAGAAATGACCTCGGCAAGCAAAGAACGCAGCGCCCAGGATGACGTAAAACGCCACTTCGATGTCGCCGCCGCCCGGCTGGGGTTGGACGCTGGAACCAGCCGAATGTTGTGTGAACCTTGGCGGGACTTAAGAGTATCCCTGCCGGTGCGCATGGATGATGGACGGATAGAGGTGTTTACCGGATACCGCGTCCAGCACAACGGGGCCCGAGGCCCCTACAAAGGCGGCCTGCGTTTCCATCCCATGGCCGACGAGGACGAGGTGCGGGCCCTGGCAACCCTGATGACCTGGAAGACCGCCCTGCTGGATCTTCCCTTTGGCGGAGCCAAGGGGGGCATCCAATTGGACCCCCTTGCGCTCAGCGAGCGGGAACTTAACGCGGTGACTCGACGCTATGTCCAGAACATTCAACACATATTGGGCCCCTATCGCGATATCCCCGCTCCTGACCTGGGCACTAACGCCCAGACCATGGCCTGGATAATGGACGAATACAGTCAGACCCACGGGTATACACTGCCCATTGTTACCGGCAAGCCATTGGAAGTCGGTGGGTCCGCCGGACGGGAGGCGGCCACCGGGCAGGGAGCGCTTTTTGTGTTGCAGGAAGCGGCAAGGGACCTGGACCTGGACCTGACCCAGGCTCGCATCACCGTTCAGGGTTTTGGAAACGTAGGTTCCTGGTTCTGCCGCCTTGCCCACCAGGCAGGGGCGCAAATCGTTGCGGTGTCCGACATTCGGGGCGCAGTGCATAACAGCAGTGGCCTGGACATTCCCGCGTTAGTTGAGTTTGTGGCTGGCAACGGCTCAGTGGCAGGGTTTCCCGGCGGGGAGCTGTGCGGCCCGGGCGACCTTCTGGAAATGGAAGCGGACGTTTTTGTTCCCGCCGCCATAGAAAACGTGATTGGGGAGGAGGTGGCCCGAGGTTTACCCGTGCGGATCGTTCTGGAAGCCGCCAATCATCCCACCACGCCCGAAGGAGACGCGGTCTTGCAGGAAAGGGGTGTCCACGTGTTGCCCGACTTGCTGGTCAATGCCGGCGGCGTTACCGTTTCCTACTTCGAGTGGACCCAAAACATCCAGCAGTTTGACTGGAGTGAAGAAAGGGTCAACGAAGAACTCCGCAACCGAATTGTTCCGGCCTACCACAGCGTAATGGCCAGGGCTAATGAAGGCGGTCTAAGCCCGCGGCAGGCCGCATACGATATTGCGGTGGAGAGGGTGGCCCGCACCGTCCATCTGAGAGGCTTCGTCTAAGGAACTGCGGCAGACCGGGAGTCAACCTGCAAACCTTGGAGCGAGCCAACCTGGGCACGGAACCTGGGCACGGGAATCTGCTAAGGCGGGGTCCCCGTCAAGCCGGCCCGAAGTCGACATTAAAATTAGAAAGGAAGGGAATAAGAGATGAACTCGAACCGTAAACCTGTTGCAGTCGTGGTGGGAGCGACGTCCAAGTGGCAGTCCGACGGCCGCAATACCCAACTGGCACATGGCAGGGTGCTGGACGACAGCGACCTCCCCTTGGAAGTGCGTTGGGGCGTGGGCGGCGCCATAGCCCAAAAGTTTGCGATGGAGGGCTTTTTCGTCGTTCTAACCACCCGTACTACAGCCAATGCGGCGGCGTTGCAGGAAGCAATCCATGAGCAAGGTGGCGAAAGCATGATTGTCGAGCTGGACTTGGTGTCCAGCGACTCAATATCCGCAGCATTCGCCCAGGTCCGAGAGCAAGCTGGGGACCCGAATGTCTTGATTTACAACGCGGGCTATCTGGAGGGGCGTGACCTTCCGCCGGAGATGGAACTGCTGGAAAATATGCCGGTGGAAATATTCGACACCGCGCAGCACATCTCCAGCCGGGGGCCGTTCCTGGTCGCCAAAGAAGTTCTGCCCGCCATGCGGGAACGAGGCGAGGGCTCCTTCTTCATTACCAACAACTCTTCATCCTTGCGGGGCCGAAAGCGGTACACCGGGCAGTCCCTTTACTATCCACGGGTGATGATGCGCACGCTGGCGCAGGTTTTGACCGAGGAGTATTCCGAGCACGGCGTCCACGTCGCCAACGTCGTGGTCGACGGCACCATTGACTCTCCCGGAACCCGCGCTATGCCCAGGGCCCAGGAACACCCTGAAACGGTGATCAACCCCGTTAAAATCGCCGAGGCCTTCTACTATCTACACACCCAGGACAAGTCCTGTTGGACTCACGAACTCCAATTGACTCCCTTCCCGACCAAGCCGAGCTTCTAAGGGCGTCAACTTAGCGGCGGCGGCCGCCGGAAACCTTCCTGGACTCGCCGCCGCCATTCCTTGCCCAATCCCTCTACCCCAAGACATTGCAATGCCATGAAGGCAATCGCCGAGGGCGACGGCAGGGGACCCGGTACCCCTACCGTTCGGTCGGCCCGCAATGCCATGAAGGCAATCGCCGAGGGCGACGGCAGGGGACCCGGCACCCCTACCGTTCGGTCCGGACCGCCAAACTGGGCAAAACCGAGAACCTCCTCTCTAAGGTTCAGGCCAGTACTGCCAGGGAGTGGCGGCAGTCTGGAATGTCCCTAAGGCGTCAAGAAGCGTCCTTCGGGGAACAGATCCGCGTCTACGAGCGTCTTAGAGATATAAAATGAGAGCCGTTTGAACCCAGAAGAGGCCAAAGTCGCATGAAGACGTTAATTGCCACCATAGCCATAGTGACCATGATCGGGTTGATTGCCACAGGCTGCGACCCATCGTCAGCAACACCACCGGTTCCAAGCAGGCCTCCGTCGGTGCAGCCGACGCCGGCCAATCACCGCGTCCAGATTGGGCTTGGCGGGTCCGTCGAACTGCCCGACCAGGGGACCGGAATCTCCTTTGACCGGGTGGTGGAGGATTCCCGATGTCCGGCGAACGTCGTATGTATATCGGCCGGGCAGGTGGTGATCGAACTGACTGTGGCTGAGGCTGACACAAGCGCTGTCGTTCGTCTGTCCTTTGAGCCGGGCTCCGGTGCCCAAAGCCCGTGGACCAGAGTACCCAGCTCCCAGCCCGGTTTGGAAGGCATCTCAATCCGGATGACAGCCCTGGAGGACAATCCAGGTTCTGCCGCAGACAAGGAAGGCGGGGTACTGACGGCGGTGTTGGAAGTCATGGTTGACAGAGGTTAGCGTCCGGCCGGGCCGTGGAAGGCATGGCCGTTAGGGACGGCGCCGCCGCCAACAAAGGCCCCTGCCCTCGATCCCCGGTTAACGGCGACTCCGAACCACCGAGAATATTCTGGAGCGGCTAAGTCACCACCACACCAACGCCGAGTGTCCGGCCAAATTCACCAAACAGTGCTGACGTCGAGAACAATCCGGCCCATCGCCCAATTGCGGCTGGCCAGGAAAGGGAGGCAGCAATGCATTATCGACCTTGGTCATTGAATTTCAAGGGGACCGTCTTTTCATTACCTACGTTATCGGCTGTACGGTGCTGGGATATGTGGTGGGGCTTGTTTTAGAGGGGGAGGGGGCCCTCGCGGCGGGCGGATTCATGGTCGGCATTTGGGTTGGGTGGTTCAAGACCAGAGGGCCGGAGTTTTACTCAGATGCGAAAAGAAGGGAAGCGGTAAGTGATGAGCAAATCACCACAATGCGCCAGGAGGCGATGAGGAGGAATCCCGTAGCCACCATAGGCTGTGTGGCGCTGTATTTCATTGTATTCGGTGGGGGTCTTCTACTCTTATTCTATTTTATATGGACGTCGTCTTGGTCGTAGCGCTATCAAAAATACGTTACTTCGTTGGCGGCCCAAGACCCAATTCACGCTAGATTTAAAGAATCGGCAACTTCCAACCCTGGCCGGGCGCTCTGAGGTGGGCGACGAGGCCAGGGTTTAGTCGGAAAGCCATGCCCTGCTTGGTTTGCCGCTTCGAGTAACAACCTCAGCGACTACCAGGACTTCAGGACCGGCAGCACTTCTTCAGCGAATAACTTCAGGCCCCGCTCAGCAATATGGAAAGGCGTACCACCGAAGCGGAAGCCGACGTTCAACTCGAAATCGCCGAGCAAAGCCCGCCGTTCCTCCAGCCCTCTCAGAATCTTGTCCGGTGTGCCCCAACTGGCCGCCTTCATGAAACCGTCGACTGCCCCTTCGAGACCAGCGGAACGCGCAATCTCGGCCTTCTGCTGATAAGCGTCGTAACCCTTCACCGATCGAAAATGATCCCCAAGAAATTCGTAATGGTAAAAATTGCTTTCGACAAATTTACCTTGATATTGGCGCGCTTCTGCCTCGCACTGGACTATATCGGTGCCGCAGACGACGAATTCGCTGAGCATTAGCGCTGGTGGTTCCGTGCCGTGAAACTCCCGGTGTAAGGCGCGGCCACGCTCGATCCCAGGCATCCGCATTTCCCAGGGGCGGTCCGCGAACATGATGATATGGGCGCCCAGGCTGGCTGCCGAGAGAACAGATTCGTCGCTAGCCGCGACGGCGTAGATACGTCCGTCGAAGGAATGCTGCGGCCGGGGCCGGATTTCCGCGCGGGGCTGCTGGTAGTATTTCCCGTTGCCCTCGATGAAGCCGGTCTTAAGGGCCTCGACAATCATCGGCGCCGCTTCGTCGAAGCGTTCCCGCGATTCATCCATGCTGATGCCAAAGGCCTCGAATTCGCGCCGCGCCAGACCTCGCCCTAACCCCAGCCGCAATCGGCCATTACTCAACAGGTCGAGGACCGCGGCGTTCTCCGCCACCCGCAACGGCTCGTGCCAGGGAAGGATCACGGCGGCTGTCCCCACATCAATATCAGGATGCTTTGCCGCAATGTGGGTCATTAACTGGATATTGTCCGGCACGAAGGAATAATCGTTGAAGTGATGCTCTGCCGACCAGAGGCAATCGAACCCGGCATCGGCGGCTATTTCAGCAAGGCGAAGTTCCTCCTCCCACATCTGGCGGTCTGAGCCCTCTTCCCAGCCGTAACTCGAGAAGATCATCATCATTCCGACATCCATCAGAACACTCCCTCTGATTCATTCAGTGGCCGTTCACACCGGCAATGTTCCCCCGATGCCGGCGGGTTGGAAAGAAGCGGCCAATTGAAGTTAATGTCTTATCACGACGTTGGCAACGCGCAAACCGCGTTCGGAATATTTTCCGGTCAGCGCCTACACCAACGCGCCTTAACCCCGGTAGTATAGCGGCTTTCCCGCGTACCGTGTCTCCCCACCAAGAAGCCCATCGACAGACATCCTAGAGGCCGGCTGGAGACAGGACTACCTGCTGAAAGTCCTCCGCTTAAGTGGGGTAATAGGACCAGGAATCATAAGCCATTGGAGATGTATTCTAACTCCTGCTATGGCGGGCAAGGTCTGCCAACCCAAACAGGCCGAAGAGTTGGTCGGCTGACAGCGACTTCCCAAGGTCGATGGTAACGTCGTCCACCAGTTCGTCGAACAACTCCTGCTTTTCCGCCAATATCCGGTCAATGCGTTCCTCTATTGTGTTGATGCAGGAATACTTGAAAACATGGACCGGCATCGACTGCCCGTAGCGATGGCTGCGGTCTTCGGCTTGGCGCTCCACCGCCGGATTCCACCAGCGGTCAACATGAAACACGTAGGACGCCTCCTGAAGGTTAAGGCCAACCCCGCCTGCCCGCAAAGAAACGATCAGCGCTTTGTGCCGGTCGTCGTTTCGAAACCGGCCTATGACCTCTCGTCTTTCTTCCGGAGTAAGCCCGCCCGTGAATGTCAAAGGGTCGAACTCCCGCAATATACCCGCCATGGCGTCGGTTCCGAACCCGTTGCTGACGTACTGAGAGAAAACCAAGGCCCTGTGACCCTGTTGGGACAACGATTCGACTCTCTGTCGAACATCCTCGAACTTGCTTGACTCCCCGGTTTCCGGTTCTGCGTTGCAGATTTGTTTCAGCCGCTGGATTAACTCCAAAACATGCTGCACTCGTACATCCGCCCCTAACTCCCGGAGATATACGACGCCTTCTCGTTCCGCCCGATCATAACTGCGCCGCTGCTTTGGCAGCAGTTCCATCGCCACCTTGGTGGTTAGCTTGGGCGGAAGGTCTTTGAGCACGTCGGCCTTTTTCCGCCTAACTTGCAATTGCCGGTGTCGCTCGCGTAGCTTCAAACCGGGGGAATAGTGGGCTTGAGAGACCGACTCCCCGTGGTCGACGAACTCGATGATGGACGCCAACTCTTCTTCATTATTCTCCAGCGGTGTGCCCGTCAGCGCCCACGAGCGGTGCCGTCGAAGTCCTTTAACAGCCGAGCTGGTAGGGTTACGGTTCTTGATGCGCTGGGCTTCGTCGGCAACCAAAACGCCCCAAGTCTTCCTGCGTACCGGGGACTGGAGATTGTCGGTGAAATCCGCCCTTAGCGTGTCGTAGCTAACCATCGCGACATGGACCTCGGTTACCCATTGCCACGCCCGTTCGCCGGGGCCCCCCCGGATGACCAGCGCCTTCAGTTCCGGCGCCCACTTGAGCAATTCCTGGCGCCACTGGTCCAAGACCGGCGCCGGAGCCACTACCAACGCCGTCTCGATGACCCGCTGCACTATCAATATCCGCAACGCCGCAATGACCTGGATCGTCTTCCCCAAGCCCATGTCGTCGGCCAACAGCAACTTATCGCTGCCGATTAACGTTCGGACCCCGTCCAATTGGAAAGGCATCAATTCGCCGGCCCAGGATAGGACCGAATGAGGGCCAGGCAGCAACAACTCCAACGGAGGTGAGAGCACGAACCGCAGCCCCTCGGCCAGGGAGCGTCCGATGGATGAACCTTTAGCGCGAGGATTGCCGGCAATTGGGGGAGAGGAACGGGTTTCCCGCCGGGAAACGGACGCCGTTTCTGGTTGGGGGCCGGAAACGGGGACCAGGACTACCGAGGTCACTGACTCCGGGAGAGCCTCCGCACCCGGAAATATTGAGCCGACAGCGGCAGTCGGACCCAGTCCGCAGAGCGTCCTGTTAACCGTGGGCTGCTGGAACTCGGGCAGCGAGATAGTGCGAGTTTCCTGCGGACGAAGTTGGAGCAGGACCGGTATCCAGGTACGCCGGCGCCAAAACTTCGCGCCGGTCAGCCAGGTAGGCAACAACTTCACGACTCAAACGCCTCTTGAATCCCGATTGCGGCGCGCTCAAAAGGTTCGATCAGCAACCGGTGTTGCTCAAGGAGTTCAATCGTCTTGGCTGTTACTGAATCGGGCGGAGGCAAGCCGTTGGCCCAATACAAGGTCTGGGATTCGGATAATCGCTGCTCGTTTTCCGACGGGGCCGTTGCTACCGTGTCTTCGGACGCCACGCGGCATAGGGGGACTTCGGGAATTATGTCATCGGAGAATACTGCCGGCGGCGTCTCATTCGCCAATGAGAGCAATACGTCGGCCTCGTTGTTAGCCGATTCAAACAGGGCCTTGGCTAGAGCGGAGACTGCCCAGCTTCGGGCTTGGCCCGGCCGCCACAGGAACCCGGAACCTATATCGATTCTGGTGAATACGAACTCTATAGGTTCGCCGCGGGAGGACATGATGAACAGAGCGCCGCGTATTCCCCTGCCGTCGGGTTCGTCGATGAAGCGAAGAAACCCGGCCACCCCGGAAGGTTCGTCCTCGCCCAAATCACGGAAGGGTATCGGCAAAATAGCGGCTCCTTAATCTGGGCTTGATTCCGGGCCGGGATTAAGCTCGTAGCCGGGCCCCTCGTTATCCTTGATGGTGTCAGAGTTAGAGTCGTCGGAGGCTGGCTGTTCCAACGTCCGGTCTTCTTCGTACCGGAACTGCAACGGCGTTTCCTCCATGTCCGGTTCTGAATTGGGGTACAACCGGCGCAGGTCCCATTCGTTGATCCAGCGCCGGACGAAGGAGCGGATTCGGCGGCGGCCTCCCAGCCCGATTCCCGGATCGATGTCCGGAGCATCCCAGTTGTAAGCCTGGGAATGGATGTCCTTTAGTTGGCGATGCAGATTGGCCAGCATGGTGTCATCGGGTTCGGCTAGCTGACGCGGCCCCCGTTCCAGGAGCAGCATCCCGGTTTCGGCTCGGGCCGCAGCCAAAATGTCCGCGTCCCTTCCACGGGCACGTAGGCGGGGCGCGGCCTTGTCCCGGTCTTCCTTTTGGTCCAGGACCACCGAGGCGAAGTCGGCGGTGATTGTGCCGACAACGACCAAACCAGGGTACTTTTCATCCGTTGCCTGCCCCATCCAGCGGGTCAATTCTGCGTAGGACCTGGCCCGCTGCAGGACACCGTAATTGGCGACCAGTTCGATTTCGTCCATCAAGACCACCCAGCCCCGGTAACCGGCAGCCTTGATTAGTTCTAGCAAGAACCTTAATCTCTGCGGCGGCAAGTCCCTGGCCGTAGGGGCCCGCCCAAAAGGGTACGATGCGAGTTGTCCGATGTCCCGTAACCCGCCGCGGATATCCCGCACATTGGGCCTTTCCCCGGACCAAAATCGGTTTATATAGTTCTCCACATCGTCATCGCGTAGTCTTTCCCGGACCATCAGGGTAGCGGGGAAAATGCGGTGCAAGCCATTCTCGTCCCGGTTGGCCCACAGAAAAAAATCGGCATAACTTTGGGATTGGTAGTCCACCCTTTGGGCGATTTCCTCCACCATGTGCCCTGTAATGCCCGGCACCCGTCCATTTTCCACGGCGGCCCGGTATACCTTGTCCATATCGGAAAGGGGCGTTTCCTTGCTTATGACCACCCGGCTGCAAACGAACTCTTGGTCCAAGGCCTGTTTTTCCAGGTAACTGAGCAGGTGGGACTTGCCCGACCCGAAGTCCCCGGCCACCAACATTCCTTGGGCGGTGTCCGGCGTTCCCGACTTGCCAGCGGCCCGGTCCAGCAGGGCGTTGAAGTCCTGCAAGGCAACCGGTTGGTTGCAACCCAACACGCTCACTGCATCACCGTTGGGCACCCCGTTGCGTAGGGCTTCCAGCGCGCGCCGGTTTTCCAGCCTGGACTTATCCAAGGCCTCTACCATTACGGGAACTCCTTTTCGGACTAATCAGTAAGACGCACCAACGTTGACATTGGGTTGGCCAAGTCGCGGGCTTGAACTTCGTCGGCAATCCGCGCCTGCAGGGCCTGGTAGATGGAAAAACCTTTCCTGCGGGGGTCATCATCCAGGATATCTTCCTTGGAGAGGACGATTCCAAGCAAGCCGTTCAACCGGTCCGTTCCATCAATTAGTTCCCTTAGCAACTCATAGTGGTCCATGACTGCTGGTCTGGAATAAAACAACAAACCATCCCTGGGATTTTGACGCAACGTTACCCGGGAGTTGTTCAGCAGGACCACCGAGCCCGAGTATCCCGCGAACCGCACCCAGTACAAGAGGGATTCCAACAAATGTCGGGCGTTGGTGCGGACGATGCTATTGTAAATGGAGTAACGACGCACGTTCGAGACCCTTCGGTTCGCGCCGGTTACCCAATCGATTAGGGGCGCCGCTTCCTGGTCCTGACCAATGCCGCCCATTTCGGCACGGCAAAAATGAGTCATCGCCATGCGAAAATCTCTGGACATATTGTAATTTTGGGCCACGGCCCGAAACAAAGGATTTCGCATCTCTAGGGCAATCATGCTTTCTTCCACTGAATTGGCAGTGCTGACAGCTTCGAGAATCAGCGGCTCCCCTTGGGGGTCTATCGTGCCGGTATGATACCCTGCATCCTCGCACAACCGCAGCATTACCCTCCGGGCCAGCAGCGGCCAGTCAATTTGTTGGGCGATGCGAAAGAAAATTTCCTGGGGCATGTGGACCCGAGTTTCCCCCGAATCCACTTTGACCACTAGATAGCCCAAACCGCCAGCCATCGCTGATAGCCTCGCCTGTAGCAACGGGGCCAGGTCTTCTTGCACCGGCACGACAAACTTGATGGCTGAGCCGCCGTCCTTGACGAACCCGTCCAAGTACTCGTCCTCAATGACGGTCAGCCATTCCTGGATTGGAAGAGTGTTGGTCATTGGCCGGCTCCGGTGAACTGGATCCCGTAGTAAAGTACGGTCTCGCCATTGGGCCCCACGAAAGAAATGGCCCCCCTGGGGTTCTTGGTGGCTGTAGATGCGGGAAAAGACACCCGGGCCCCCGAACGGACTTCTTTCACACCGCTGTTTTCCAAACTGTACAAGTCCCGAGCGAAGTCCAACTGGTTGTATTCCCGTTGTGCCCCAGGCAACCCAGTGAACAGGTTGTAAATGTGGTCCAACTGGACTACCCGGCCGACCCCGCCTAGTCTCAGTCTATCCGCGGTATCAGATTGGGAAAGGGCCAAGTAGGCCCCGTACAATGATTCTAAGAAGGGTTGAGGTCTAAACCTGGGCGGGCTTTGCTGGAGCTTCTCCAGGTCCGCCACAATTTTAGCAGGTCTGATTGCCGAGCTTTGGCGGCGGTCGATCCGCACGGCTCGCTCTCCCGGCAGGACCCGAACGACCGAAGGGTGAGCAATCAACCTCCCGTCCCTGGCAAACATTCGGAGACCCTTCTTTCTGGCTTCGTCTTGTAATTCCTCGACGTACCCGTCTTGCAAGTATGTTAGTTCTTCTTCTGGGCTGAACGGCCAGGCTTGGGTGGCGCTGCCAACCTGTTGTCGGATCGCGCTCAGGTTCTCTTCCAGCCGGGCGGTTCCTCGCCTAATGGCCGCGATGTTGCCTGCTCTCGCGTCCCTTTGGAGTTGCCTTGCCAGCCTGGAAATATCCCCCAGCGCTTGCAGCACCGATTCCGCAGCCTTCTCGGTTGCGGCAAATCCCTCTTCAAAAGTGCTCATCCTGCCCTCCACTTCATTCCCAAAACTAAAAAGGCGATTCCTGATTGCTAACGGCCCGCGTCGCGCAGACTAAGGGGCTTGGCAACAATATTATGCCAGAAAGGAAGCCCCAAGAATGAATCAGGGCGGAATTCGACCTTCTGACGGCGGAGGGGCGATAAGCGTCTTCGCCATCGCGCTCTGGGGCAGCGGCCCACCGGACATCACCCGGCTATGCCCCGCAACATGCCGCCCGGCAGTTACGCAAACCGTAGAAACAACTAAGGCAAAAGCAGACCCGCCGGTCCTCATCTTCATCCCCTTCCTCACCACCCGACAGATTCTCCAACCCTTCCTTGACGAAAAGAGGGACCAAGACCAAAGCCGACACCGGGTCAGCCCACCACCAGGAAAGCAGGGTGTTTAAGCCCAATCCTACCAGGATACTCAGGTCCTGAAGGTCGCAGAACAGACTTTCAAGAGCCTCCGCTCTCAACGACCGAGACTGCATCCGGGTGGCGATGCGCATCTTGCTCACGTAGAGAATACTCATCACAACCGCGCTGGCGACCACAATCCCAACACCAACCAGGCTCGGCTGTGGCTCGGGGAACCACCCCAGCAGGTTGGCTCCCGAATGGATGGCAATATATGCCGCCAACAAAAGGAAACTAAGCCCCAGTAACTTTTGCGCTCTTCTCTCGGCGGCCCCCTCTTCCAGTCCCTCCCGCACCCCGCTGAACCGCCACAACAGGACCCCACCAGCGAAAAGTTCTACAACGCTGTCCAGGCCGAAAGCCAGCAGGGCCACACTACCAGCCTCAACGCCTGCCCACAAAGAAACCCCGGCTTCCACCAGGTTCCATAGCAGACCCGCCAAGACCAGAATAAGGGCTGTTCTGCGAAGGGCATCCGGTTCAATCATGGGGAGTGATTACAACTTCCTTACGGAACTTTGACACCAGAGAAGCCGCGATCTCCAGTAGTTGCCGAGGTTGCGCGTTGCTCTGTTCGAGTACTCTTCCCAGCGGATTAGCTCGGCTAGACCAACCTGAACATGATAGCAAACCTGAGGCGAGGGATTAAAGCGGTTTAAAACTCCTCGTCCAGTAATCGAGCATCTGAGGAGGAAGACCTCGCATCGTGCGCCGGTGGGTAATCGCCACACAGCGTCAAGCCCTGAGGGGGCCGCTGGCAAGGCATTTCCCTTCTATCCAATTCCGCCTCTAACCCCCGCTCATCCTGAACCCGTCGAAGGATCACCCCAACCCCCTCCGTTCGCCCTTGTGTTTCTGGTATCCATTGAGACACATTAAAAGTGCGGTATGGGTGAAATTCACGAAACCGAGGGAACGGCGATGGACAACGCGGAGACAACGACGGCATTCCCAGCAACCCAGGAGCACATGACCGCCGCTCTCTACTCCGTCGCCGCCCAGCTTCGGGCGCTCAGGGACTACGCCGAAAAGAACGGCTACCTGGTCGCCCGCGAGTACGTGGGCGAAGCCGAGAGCGGCCGCATCGCCGACCGCCCGGAGTTCCGCAAGATGATCGACGAGGCCAGCAGGTCCAACTCCCCCTCCGAGAGATTCTCGTCTGGAAATTCTCAGAGGGGGAGCACGCCGTGGCCTTCAAGTCCATGCCAAGGCGCAAGGGCGTCCGTGTTGTCTCCATCACCGAGCACGCCGACGACACCCCCACCGGCAAGCTCACGGAAGCCATCATCGAGAGCGTGGACGAAATTTGCTCAGAGAATTTGGGCCAGGAGGTTACCCGGGGGATGCGCGGTGCAGCCTCTCGGGGCTTCTGGGTCACCAGCCGAGTGACCTACGGCTGCCGCAAGCTGATGGTGTAGAACTGGGCCAAGAAACGCCTCGCCCTGGAGCCCGGCCCGGCGACTTCGCCCATCGTCAAGCGGATATTCGACTTGGCCCAAGCGGGCAAGGGCATCCTGGACATCACCCGCACCCTGAACGACTTAGGCATCACCAACCCCACAGAAAAGCGCTAGTCCAAAAACGGCGTCCACATCATTCTCAGAAACAAGACCTACACGGGCACGCTGGTATGGGGGACCAACGCCGAGGACATGAGCGAGTTACTGGACGAGAGCGAACTGACCGAACGCAGGGCTTTCGTAGAGACACCCGTCAAGGAGATCGTGGTCAGTCCCTGCAACTCCGTGGTCCGCTACTCCATCCCCACGCCAAAGGACAGCCAGATACCTGGAAGTGACGCTGAAGAGGTGGCCCTTCATGAGCCGGTACTGTCTACCGTCCAGTTTGGTGGGCCGGACTTGACGAAATCAAGAACCGAGGCCGATTCCGACGTCACACCATCGTTCGGCATGGGGATGGTGTACGTCAGAACGGCCTCGTCTCCGTTGACCTCGATGCCCTCCACGAAGTTGCGAATGAGCGCCTTGCACTCGGGGATAGTCCCTTCCTCCAGGAAGTCTCGGAAGTCCGCCACATACTCCTGGATCTCCTCCGTGGTCGGCAGCTCCACTCTGCGCTGCTCAAGCTGGCGCTCGGCATCATCTCGCGCAGCCTCCAGCTGCTCCTCGCGGTGCCTCAGAGACAGGATGCGGGGCGCCAGGACCTCCCCAACGTCAGCTCGCTTGACTCAATGGCCTCGTAGAGCTTCTCAAGCCGCTTCCTCACGTCTCCTAGCTCCGCCTCGACCACTTCCAACCTGCCGGACAGCTCTCCGGCCATCGCGTCGATCTCCTCAGCCACCATCGTCACCAGCGCCACGATGGTCTCCTCGGTCAGAATCCGCTCCCTGATCTTCTCCACTACGAACGCCTCCAGCCTGGGGGCGTTCAGGTAGCGGGCGCTGCACGTCCCTACACCCTCCGTGAACAGGGTGCCGCAGATGTAGTAGGCGAACTTGGCCGCTCTTGGCTCCCTGGGCTCTGTAGGGCCTGCCGCACACACAGCACTTGAGCAGCCCGCTCAGCAGGAACTTGCTTCCCACTCTCGCGGGCCTCTGCACCTTTGGAGCACGTTCCCGCATCGCTTCCTGAACGGCGTCGAACAGCTCCCTCAACACCAGCGCCGGCCACGCTCCCTCAACACGTACAGGGTCCTGGGCCCTCTCTCCCTTGCTGGTTCTGTCCCAGACGGCGGCGCCGGTGTAGGCTTCATTGGTGAGCAGGTAGTGGAGTCCGCCCTTGTTCCAGCGTTTGCCCCTGTTGGTGATGCCCCGGCCGTTCAAAGTCTTGCATATCTCCTTGAGGCCGTTGCCACTGAGTGAGCTCTCGAATATCTCCTACACTACCGGAGCGGCGGCCGTGTCAACCTCCAACGTGGGACGCTCCTTCGCTCCTTCGCTGATCTTGACGCGGGTGTAGCCGAAGGGGGCAATGGGAGCAAGGAAGAAGCCCCGTGACGCGGCCTCCCGCATACCCCGGACAACCTCTTGGGCAAGCTTATCAGTTATCCAATCAACACCAAAAACTACGGCACTCCTGGGAAGTAGAGCTGGACAACCCGGTGAATGACAGGTTGTAAGTTCAGCCTACTTGGGGTTAGAAGAAGGGCCGCCTCTGCTGGGGGCGGCCTTCCGCTTCTTTTCCTCCGGCGCGAGTGCTTGCCCCGTGAGCGCACTCAGACAACAGGGGCTTGTTCCAGTAAACGAACATATGTACTATATGAGTGATCCCCCGTCAGCGTCGGGGAACAGGCTCAACAGCCAGCGTGTCGATGATGAACAGGAAAAGGAGCAACACCATGAACGGAGGACACTACGAAGGGCACCAACGGGGATGGTGCCCGCGCTGTCACGCCATTGACAAGATGATGAACAGGCTGCCTCCAGGCGACCTTGCGCGGGGAATCAGGAAGCTGAACAAGAAAATCCGGGCCAATCCGGACAGTGCGCCCACCCTGTTGGCCAGGGGGATGCTTCACAGCAAGCTGGGGGACGACCGCCGGGCGGTAAAGGACTTTAGCAGAGCCATCAAGCTGCTGCCACGTTGCGCCGACGCCCTTCACATGAGGGCAGTGTGCCGTGCCGGGCTGGGGGAGCACCGCCTGGCCAAGGAGGACTACGACGCCATTATCCGGCTCGACCCGCACGACGCCGTCGCTTATGACAGCCGGGGGGTGTGCCTGATGAACCTGGGCGAACCGGACCGGGCTATGGAGGACTACAACACAGCCATCGGTCTGGACCCCAGCGACGCTATTCCCTACTACAACCGGTCTCGAGCGTTCACGCAGAAAAGGGAGACCTGTGGCGGGCGGTGGAAGACCTCAACAAGGCCATCGCCCTTGAACCCGGGAACCCCAGCTTCCACCACAACCGGGGCAGCATCTACAAGGACCTGGGGGAATTCGAGTTGGCCATCAAGGACTTCGATGCGGCCATCGGGCTAGAACCGCTGAACAATCTTTCCCGCCAAACCAGGGGGGTCGCCAAGATGCTGCTGGGGAAATGCGACAGCGCGGTCGAGGACTTCGATGCCGTCCTGGACCTGGACCCGGACAACGCCGGCGCCCTACGCGACCGGGGGCTGGCTCTGGGCACCCTGGGCAGGTTCGACGGAGCCATCAGGGACTACGAGCAATCCCTGCGCCTGGAACCCGACAATCCCGACGCTTTCACCGCCAGGGGGTTGGCATACAACGGCCAGCAACGGTATGACCTGGCAATCCAGGAATGCACTAGGGCCATCGGGCTTGACCCCGGCTCCGCCCAGACCCTCTACCACCGTGGAATGACCTACGGGTTTCTGGGTTCGTACGACCAGGCCATCGACGACTTCAACACCGCCCTGGCAATCCAAACGGACCATGGCGAAGCCCTCTGCGGCAGGGCCTTCGCCCGGTTCGAGTCTGGTGAGTACGAGGAGGCCCTGCGGGATTTTGACAAGCTCATCGAACTGATGCCTGGCCAGAGCGATGCCTATTACGGCAGGGCCTGCGCCTACGCCTTCATGAACCAGCCCCTCCAGGCCATCGACGACTTCGGCAGGTCAATCCGCCTGGACCCGGAACACGCCCACTCCCTACTCAACCGGGGGGCGATCTACCTCAACGAGGACGAACCCGGGAGGGCCGTTCAGGACTTCGATAGGGTCATCAGCCTCCAGCCGGACAATGCCGAGGCTCACCTGCACCGGGGGAAGGCGCTGGCCCGCCTGGACAACTACGACGCTGCGGTTCGAGACTTCGGTAGGGCCATCGAACTGGACCCCGGCGACGCCGAGTCCCACTACGAGAGGGGCATGGCCCGCATCGAGTTGGGCGAGTACTACGGGCAATTGAGGACCTGGAGGAGGCCGTCTGCGTGAACCCCCAGCACCCATACGCCGATTCTGACCGGAAGGTCGCCGCTGAACTTCTGGAGAGCACCAAGGCCGAGAAGGGCTGACCTGGAAGGGATGCAGCGGCGGTACTGGCCGGACTACCGTGCGAATCAAGCTTGGGGACAGATACCACGGGGGGTTCGATACTTCCCCTGTGGGCCAGAGTGTACCCAATTGCGAACATTTCGGTGGGAGGTCTCGATATAGAGGGGAGACTCCGGCGCAGGGCGGTTTGCCTTGCGCCGGAGTCTCCTCAACCTACCTGACGTACCCGGGAATCGAGTTCTCTGTCTTTCAATCAACACAAAAAAATACGGTTCTCATGGGCAGTTGGGCTTGACGATTGATCGCCTGTAAAGGGGCAAGGGGGTTCACCCGCTATCCTCCCGGGTGAGACCCCCTTGCGCTGGACTATGCTCGTTAAGCCCGTAACCGACGCAGCAAGTACCAGCCTCCCCCTATCAGCGCCGGGACTCCAACGACCAGCAGCACGATCGCCCAAATGGGGAACCCGCCGTCGTCGTCTTCTGGACCCGGCTCAGGGGTCGGCGTTGCCGCAGGCTCTCTGGCCCCACCGTCGGCTCAGGGGTCGGCGTTGCCGCAGGCTCTGGCCCCACCGTCGGCTCAGGGGTCGGCGTTGCCGTAGGCCCTGGCCCCACCGTCGGCTCAGGGGTCGGCGTTACCGTAGGTTCTGGTGCAACAGGCACGAGGTTGGCCGACACCATGTGCGCCCTCTTGTTGGAGCCGTGGTCATCGCTGTACGCCGCCGTTGCCCGCAGATGATAGCCCTCATCAGCTTCGGTGGGCGTATAGGCGGCTGATCCGCTCCCGGGAATCGCCATCCATGTCGTCAGGTCCATCGACCGTTCCCACGACCAGCTGACGTCGGATACGCCGCCGTCGGGGTCTTCGAGCATTGCCGTTAGCGTCACTCCAACTTCGGGATTCGCTGACGACAGGCCGACCGTCCCCGCCTCCTCCACATTGGTGACGGCTATGGTGACGGCTATGGTGTCCTGGCCGTTGCGCCCGTCATTGGCGCGCGCGCTAACCGAGTAGGAGCTCCGGGTCTCGAAGTCCAGAGCCGTGCCCTGGGCGACCGAAATCTGGCCCGTCCTTGTGTCGATGGCGAAGAGGCTAGCGTCGTCGCCGGCGAGGCTGTAGGTGATGCTATCTCCGTCGTTGTCGGAGGCGGTGACAGGGCTTCCGACGGAGGCGCGGGCCGCGGCGTTCTCGGCAACTGACCGCGCTACTGTGCCGCCTTCCCGGAAGACAGGAGCACGATTGGTGGAGCCACCAACACCAACACCGCCTCCGCCGCCACCTGTGGAGCCTCCGCCTCCGCCGCCGCCACCTGTGGAGCCACCACCGCCGCCCCCGCCACCTGTGGAGCCGCCCCCTCCGCCTGTGGAGCCTCGGCCGCCACCTGTGGATGGCGGCCGACGAACCGTGACCCTCGTAGCGCCACCGACGGTGTGGTCGGTCTTGTCGAAGTCCCTGAGCGTGCCGGAGAAGCTGTGGGAGCCCGCCGTGCTGGAGGCGGTGACCACGTAGGTGAAGGAGGTTTCGTCCTGGAGGACGAACCTGACCCGGTTGTCGCTCAGCTCCGTCACCTGGCTGGCGGCGAGGGGGCTGGAGACGTAGGCGAACCCGGTGGGCAACGTCTCCGTGACCCCGCCGGCCTGCCCGTAGCTAGTGGCCCGAATGATGACCACTACCTTTCCACCGCGGGCCACCGATGTCGGGTTGAAGGACCGGGTGGCGCTGGCTTGTGCCCCCTGCGCGGCCTCGACCGTGACGCTTGTAGCGCCGCCTACGGTGTGGTCGGTCTTGTCGAAGTCCCTGAGCGTGCCGGAGAAGCTGTGGGAGCCCGCCGTGCTGGAGGCGGTGACCACGTAGGTGAAGGAGGTTTCGTCCTGGAGGACGAACCTGACCCGGTTGTCGCTCTGCTCCGTCACCTGGCTGTCGGCGAGGGGGCTGGAGACGTAGGCGAACCCGGTGGGCAGCGTCTCCGTGACCCCGCCGGCCTGCCCGTAGCTAGTGGCGGCGATGGTCACCGTCACCTGGCCCCCCGGCGCTACCGTTGCCGGACTGAAGGACCGGGTGGCGCTGGCTTGTGCCCCCTGCGCGGCCTCGACCGTGACGCTTGTAGCGCCGCCCTACGGTGTAGTCGATCCTGTCGGAGTCCCCAAGGTACCGGAGAAGCTGTGGGAGCCCGCTGTGCTGGAGGCGGTGACCACGTAGGTGAAGGAGGTTTCGTCCTAGAGGACGAACCTGACCCGGTTGTCGCTCAGCTCCGTCACCTGGCTGGCGTCGAGGGGGCTGGAGACGTAGGCGAACCCGGTGGGCAGCGTCTCCGTGACCCCGCCGGCCCGCCCGTAGTTAGTGGCGCCGATGGTCACCGTCACCTGGCCCCCCGGCGCTACCGTTGCCGGACTGAAGGACCGGGTGGCGCTGGCTTGTGCCCCCTCCTGCGCGGATGTTGGGAGGATGCCCGTCAAAGCCACCACACCCGTTATTGAAGCGACCATGATGGCCGCTAAAGCTATTCTGAGCATCATTGGCTTGGCTTACCTCACTCTTCGGTCAGATTTGGAAGGGGGTTCCGCTTACGCGGAACCCCCTCCATCTATGGGGTCTTGAATTAGCCGAAGAGGTAGAGGGTTATGGTCTCTATCACGTCGTCTTTGCTGATGGCGTCGGCTCCCTCACCGAATAGGTAGTCGGTGATGGCCCGGATGACCTCGTCCTTTTCGAGCACGCCGCTTTTGTCGGCGTCGTACTCGGCAAGCGGGTCGAAGTCAGCAGGCTGCGTCTCATCCGCCACGTCGGTGACGGTGATGGTGACGGCCAACCTGGCCTCGTTGGTCCCAGCGGAGGCCACCACCGTCACCTCGTAGGTGTTGGAGTTGCCAGCCGTACCACCCTTGGCAGCCTCGTAATCGGGCGAGCTCTTGAAGGTGAGCACGCCACCGGCGCTGATCTCGAAGTCGGCAGCGTCGTCACCCTCCAGGGTCCAGGTGATGGCGCCATTCTCAGGGTCTGTCGCCGAGTAGGTGGCCACCGCGGCCGTCCCGTTCTCGGCATAGTCCACCGCGGCGCGGCCCGAAACCTCAAAGCCTTCGTCCACGTTCGTGACGGTGATGGTCACGTCGATGGAGTCACTGAGACCGCCTGAGTCGCTGGCAGTCACCGTGACGGAGTAGGTGGACTTGGTCTCGTAGTTCAGTGCCGCCAGGGTCATCAGCTGGCCTGTGGCCGCGTCTATATCGAAGGACGCGTCATCGGTCCCGCCCAGGGCGTAGGTCAGGGCGTCGCCGTTAGCGTCGTTTGCCGCCACCGGATGTCCGATGTCCTCGCCCACCGCCGTGTCTTCCGCCACCATTCTGCTGGTCGTGGCGGAAGCGAACTCGGGGGCAACGTTTACGTTGGGACCCTTCTTGATCTCCGGCGCAGTCGGCGCCTCGTTCACGTTCATCACCGTGATGGTCACCCGCACCGGGCCCATGTCTACCACGGCGTCCGGGTCCGTCACCTCGACGATGTACTCGTTCTTGTCCGACTCGTAGTCGAAGTGCGTCACCACGTTCGCCGCCAACTGTCCCGGCTTGTCGATGGAGTCTTCGTCAGGAACGCCGACTATGTCATCCGAATCCACCATCGTCATGTCGTAGAAGCCGAGGTTCACGCTGTCGTCCATATCTTCGGCGAATACGAAGGAAGCTCCGTCGGGGCCGCCTATCATGTCGCGCGCTCCCAGCATGCCCAGCGGCATCCCCACGTACCCGGTTGAGGGCACGTTCTCGTAGACCATCCGGTCCACCAGAATCGGTTCCGTCGAAGGCGTCTCGCCGGGACCGGTGCCAGTGCCAGGGTCTGTCTGCACCGCGTTGTCCGTTACCGCCTCCTCCATCTCGTCGGAATTGTAGTCCAGAGTGTCCACCTGGGGATTGGCTGGATCATCCGGCAGCTTATGCTGCTCAATAATCGTCGGCGTCCCGAGAAAATCATCATTCCTTTCATCCAGCGCGGTCACCGGGTCGTTCTCCATGCTGTAGCCGTCCCGGTAGTCCACCATCGCCCACAGGAAGTTGCCTACCTGGCCCGTGCCCGGTATCTCCAATGTGGTGGCGCCCTCTATCAGCATACCTGCCTCGATAGCTGCCTCGAAACCGGCCACTCTGCTAGGTGCGCTGGCCCACTTCACGTCGGTGATGCTCTCCACGCCGTCGGGGTCCGTCACCGTCGCCATTACCGACATTCCGTCGTCCGGCTGTTCCGGCGTCAGCACCAGCTTCCCCATCTCGTTCACGTTATTCACCGTGATCCGCACCTTCTTCGTGCCCTGGGCATTGGCGTTGTCCGTGGCAACTATCGTTACCTCGTAGACGTTGTCCCTGTTGGCGTCCTGTGGGTCCTCGTAGTCCGGCAGGTTCGCCTTCTTGAAGTGCAGCCTGCGCCCAATGCCGTCGCCCGGGGTGCTGTGCTCGAACAGTCTCCAGTCGGCGCCGGAAATGCTCCACGTAGCGGAGTCAACGTTATCGTCCTCGTCCCTGTGGTAGAGGTTGGGGGCGCCCTCTATGAGGCTCTGTACCGCAGTCCCCTGTACTATCTCGTAGCCAAGGCCGACATACTTGGTAACGTCGGTGTCTTTCTTGCTGCTGTCCACCTCGTTTACCGATAGCTCCGCCATTCCGTCGGTTATCTTTGGGGCCTCGTTCACGTCGGTGGCCGTGATTATCACCTTGATGTGGTCGCTGTCCTCGCCATCGGGTTCGCCGGACGGGTCCGTCGCCCTGACCCAGACCTCGTATTTCCCATCCGGGTTCGTCCGGTCTGGATTGTTGTCCCAGTCCAGCTTCCCGTTTACCTTTATCTGTCCCGTCTCCTTGTTTATGTAGAACAGGGTTACGTCACCCGTGGTTGCCAAGGAATCATCGTCCACATTGTTGTTGTCCAACTCGTAGGTCAGGATGTCTTGGTCCTCGTTCCGGTTCACTATCACCGGACGGCCGACATTCGTGCCTTTGGAGGCGCTCTCCAGCACTGTCCTGTTAGTCTCATTCAAAGTATAGTCGGGCGAGTTGTTGTCCGCGTCGGACACGTCCGCCTGCACCGCGTTGGCCGATATTCCCACTGCGACCCTGTCCGTGGCCGTTGTTCCATCGGTGTACACAACCCTCGCCAGCAAGAACCAGGTCTCGTCTACCATGGGATTCTGGGTATCCGCGGTCCTCCCCTGCGGATTATAGGTCATGTTCCCTGTACCGCTGAATCGCCCAGTCCCTGTGATTTCTTCCCATTCCTGGGCAAGGTCAGCTACGGCGGTACCGGGGTCGCGGTTTGGATTCTGATTCTTGGACCTGTACCACGTCCAACTCGCGTCGGTGACCATGCCGTCCGGGTCGGACACACTGGCGGTAATCTCGGTCTCGACCTCCGGCTGCAGCCAGTTCAGTTCCACCCCACCGTCTTCGTCCGCGTTGGTGACCTGGACCATGACGGCCAGCGTCGTCGCCATGTTCGGACCGCCGCCTACCGCGGTTTTCTCGGTGGCCCTGACCGTCACCGAGTACACGTTCCTAACCTCAAGGGTGTCACCGTCTAAATCCTTACCTCGGGCCGTCGGATTCTCGTAGTCCGGCTGGTCTCTAAAGTGCAACTCCACCCGGTCCTTCCCGTCGAGGGCGATGTCTTCAACGTCGCGAATCTCGAAGTCTAAGGCATCGGCACCAGTGACCTCCCAGCGCAGATTCAGCCTGTCGCCGTCCGGTTCCGTAGCCGCCAGCGGCACTACCCGGTTGGACTGGGACTCGGCGTACATTATCGGGCTGTTGGTGCCCGTCACCGCCTCCCGCGACTCCTGGTCGAAGTACGGACGCTCGTTCAGGTCGCTGAGCTTGACGGTCACCCTGGCGGTCGCCTTGCGGCTATTGTCGCTTGTGTCGGTGGCCGTGACTGTGAGGCCAAAGGCATTGATCCCTTCGAAGTTCAGTTCTGGGTCGTCCATCCCCGGAGGGGTTGCATCCGTGGGAACGGCCATAACCCCGGCGGGCAGGACATCAGGGAAGGCAACTTCGCCTACCCTGATCTGCCCATTGTTGTCTATAGTGAAGTAGGCGTCGTCGTTGGTCTCGGTGGCGTCCAGGTCGTATGCAAGAGACATGGCGCCCATCGCCATGACCGGGCCACCCACGATGGTGTTGACCTCGGCGTTCTCCACCACCGTCAGCTCATAGGACGCCTCGGAGAACTCGACAGCAGCAGTCTGTGTGGTCTCGTCCGGGTCTACCCGCACTGCGTTCGTCGACGCGGCCACCACCCGGTACACCTTGCCATCCGCCGAGGGAGCCGGGGCCCCATCCGCGTCCAGTTCCAGCTCATGTACCCCGTCTCCGGTCGTTGCAACCTGGGCTACCGGGTCCGTGTCTGTCCCCTGGACACGCTCGTCGCGCATACCTGTCTCCGGGTCGTCCATATCGCTGGTCTCATCGATATAGGTCGCCGTGACCTCCAGGAAGCGTCCGGTATCCGCCGGCACCGGAGTGTAGCTGTACATCGTGGCCCCCGGAATGACTGAGAAATTGTCCCCATCAATGGACCTGGCCCACTGCCACGTCACCACGCCCACGCCGCCATCCGGGTCATCTATCGTGGCGGTTACCTTCATTCCGATAAGCGGCTGTTCCGGGTCGTTCCCCTCGGCCGTCAACGTGACCTTTCCCTGTTCGTGCAAGTTGTCGACGAATACGGTCACGTGGTGCATGGCAACCCCGCCCTTGCGGTCATCGGCCACCAGGGTCACCTTGTAGACGCTGTCACCATTGGCGTCCGTCGGCATCTCGTAGTCCGGCGCGTTCTTGAACCGGAGCGCGATCGGATCGTCGGGGCCGCTGAGCACGGTGTCGCTGCGCTCGAAGTCGTCCGCGTCGTCTCCCCTCAAGGTCCAGCTAATCTGGCTGCGTTCGTCGTCGTCCGGCGCCGTGAAGACGTTCAGGTTGCCCAGAACGCCCGGCACCAGCATGTCGGGCATGCCGTTATACATGGTGTCGGGCTGGCTGTTGCCGTCGCGGTCGTCGCTGTCCTCCTCCATCACGCGAAGCTCCGTCGCCGCTTCGGGTGGTATGGTTCCGTCAGTGTCAATTTGACCTTGGTCCCGGCTCCCCATTATCTTCGGGGCGTCGTTGGCGTCGGTGACCGTCACGGTCACTTCCACCTGCGCCCATTCGCCGCTGGGGTCATAGGCCCGGACGTAGAATTTGTACTTCCCTTGGTCCGCCCCGGTCCCTTTCATGTCATAGTCCAGAGTCTTCTCCACCATCAGTTGGCCCGTCGCCCTGTTTATGGAGAAATACCCGACGTCCCCGGAAGTGTCGGCGGCGTCGGGGGTTATATCGTTGTCCAACTCATAGGTCAACGTGTCGAGGTTCGGGTCCGTGGCCACCACCGCGGCGCCCACGTTCATACCCTTGCCAAGGCTCTCCGAAACGGTCCTGGTGTAGTCGTTCTGGGATGAAAAGCCGGGGGAGCCGTTGGCAGGGTTGGGAACCCCGTCGAGGTCCGAAGAGACCTCGGCCCGTACCGGGTATGTCGATACCGCCCTGGTCATCCTCTCGTCGTCAAGGGAATCGGTATAAGTCGCCACGACCCTCAGGACTTTGCCTTCATCTATTGCCCTGCCGGGGTCGTCCACACCCGCTGCTAACCCCTCGACCCGGTCTCCGGTCGGGGTATAAGTAGCGCCACCATCCGCTGCTGTCCCGGTAGCCGCGATCCAGTGGCTTTCGGTGTCGATTATGGGGTTGTTGTTGTTGGAGACGTACCACTGCCACACGACGGCACCGAGAGCCTCTGTGACATCAGTGGTGGTGGGGTCGTCTGTATCGTCCGGCTCGCTCAGGGTTGCTGTTATCGCAGTAGCCACCTCGGGTTGCAGACGGCTCAGCGTCACCGTGCCCATCTCGTTCCTGTTGGTGACCTGTACTGTGACGTCCGTTTCAGTAGAAAGGGCCCGGCCCAGTTCGCCGTTGCCTCTCATTTCGCTGGCCCGCACGGTTATCTTGTACATATTGTTGCCGGCAGCGTCCATTTCTCCGTCGTCCGAAGTGTCACCGTTATTGTTCAGGTCGACAGCGTACGCTCGGTCCGTCGGATTCTCGTAGTTGGGCGGTTCTCTGAAGGTGAGCACACCGCCCGAGATCATGAAATCGTTGGCGTCGACGCCCGTTACGTCCCAGTGAATCCCAGCGCGCTCCGGGTCTTTAGAGGTGAAGGTTCGCACCGGGGCCGTGCCGTTCTCGGCATACATTATGGCCCCTGTCTCTTGCGCAAATACCGAACCGGGTACATTGGATAAAACTAAAAATGCCGAAAGCGCCACCAGGGCGCCGACGATCCCAACTACCCGCGTGACTACTGCCTTAGAAGGCCGGTTCAACATGCAATTCCTCACTTCCCGAACTTTTGGTGGCACAGGTTTTCATGTGCTTGGTTGCGCAGTTACGCAACATTCGGACGAAAACATAGCATCAGGTAGAATTAATGTCAACGTGTTTTGCCCACTTATCAGACCCGTTTTGGCGGAGCGGCCCTGCCCGCCGCGAATCCGGCAAGGACCCGATTCAGATGATTGACCGGGTCAGCAGGTGCAGGAACAGGTGCGCAGGGTCGTCCAGCAATTTGTAAATGTGCCTGCAACGTCCGCAGGCATCTCGTAGTCGGGGGTCTTGGCGAACCTCAGCACGCCGCCCACTGTCGTGAAGGCGTCGGCGTCGGTGCCTGTCAGCGTCCACGAGGTGATCGCCGTCCCCTCCGGGTCCGTTGCCGTGTATGTAGCCACCGGGCCCGTGCCGTTCTCGGGGTACTCGATGGGGCCGTCGGCGTCCTGCGCCCAGGCCAGTCCGCCGGGCAGCAGGAACAGCAGCCCGACGGCCAAGGCCGCGAGAAAAGCAGTGACACTTAGAGCGCGGCTTGCGCCCTTATAGAAGGAAGAGGAAGTTGTGCGGCGGGATGGGAGGTTAGAAGCGGAGAGGTTGCGGGGGAGGAGCCATGTTAAAGCAGCTAGGAGACGCTGCCTTGGTGATGGTCTCGGTACGGTTTCAGTCGCTAATTGGGGGGGGGGGGTGGGGGTGGAATTCGTAACTGCAGGCATTGCACCTGCAGAACTACCCGGGAAGCCATTGGACGATACCGAGTTATCCATCATTCATTTGCGCATTTGCGGGTTGCTCCTTACCTCTTAATTCCTAACACAATCTTTGGCAACAGGGAGACCACAGATCCCTTGGCCCTGCATATTCCCCATTATGAAACTACAAACCTCAGCCACTTGTCAATGGGGCAAATCGAGTTACGGCGCCGAATTGGTGCAATATCGGACCTCAGGGGCAACTTGCTTGCCGTCAACCTGCACCGGCACGCCTGGCGCATCCACCACAAGTTCCTTGGGCCGCCGTTGCCGCGGCATCTGCGCGTAGGGGCTGCGACGGGGTTGGGGCGCTTCCCGCGGGAGGGCCCGGGCCTTTGGGCGACCACCTTCCCGAAACCGCGCGCCCGGTGTTTGGCATGCACCGGGACCATGCGGAAGTGCTTACCTACTCGGTACAGCACGGCTATTGGTACCAGAGCCCGCCCCTTCGGCCCCAGCTTGTGCCCTTCACCAGCTTGATCGACGACATAAGAGTGGAGCCCAATGTGGGTTCAAATGCCCTAGCGGGTCTCAGTCGGATGCCACAGCGGGAGAGTTCGAGTCTCCTCAGGTCTTAGATATAAACTGGTGGGCCTGATAAGACTGAATTGCAAACTTTTCGCTGGGAGGTCCTTATATAAGCAGCAGGTCGGGAGCCCCGGCTTAGCCCACGAGCCTCCGGCCCGCCAGGGTTGGAGGCTCAACCATTTCATCGGGGGCGGCCACGCCACACTCCACCAGCGGGCGCGAGGGCATTGCTGCGCTTATTATTGCTGCTGCGCCCCCGCGAAGACAAGACGGTAACGGCGGTTTCGCTGGGCGCTCCCCACAAGGCCAGAGTCCGACAGACCCGACATTGCCAGTGTAGTCCTTGAAGGTCACGGCCCCGTCTCAGGTCCCGGCGCATCCCCCTTCGCCATGCGGTAACCGACGCGGGGCTCGTTGAGGATGTAGGTGGGGTTGTTGGCGTCGTCGCCCAGCTTGCGGCGGAGCTGCTTGGCGGCGGTGCGCACCCGCCGCGAGTCGCCCGACCGCCGCAGGCCCCAAACCCGTTGCAGCAACCGGTCGTAGGTCAACACGCGACCGGCGTTGACCGAAAGCTCGAAGAGCAGTCCGTACTCGATGGCCGTCAGCTGCACGGGACGCCCGGCCAGTGTCACGCGGCGCTCGGCGTAGTCGATGGTCAGGTCCCCCAGCACGTAGGGTTGCGACGGCTCGGCCCATTCGGGCGCTTCCCGCTTGCGCAGGGCCGCCTTGATCCTCGCCACAAGCTCCATCGGCGAAAAGGGCTTGACCACGTAGTCGTCGGCCCCATTCTCGAAGGCCCTGGCGATGGTCTCTTCCTGTCCGCCTACGGCCAGGAAGATGACCGGAAGTCCGCCATGTCGAGGATGCCCCGCATCAGCTCGATGCCGTCGGTCCCCGGCAGCATCAGGTCCAGCTGGACCAGGTGGGGGTCGTTCGCCTCCACCAGCCTGAGCGCCTCCTCCGGGTCTCCGGTCACAACAGGGGCGTAGCCCGCATTCGTGAGCTCGTCCCGGACGTACCTGAGCGTCTGCGGGTCGTCGTCCACCGCGAGAATGCGCTCCCTCTCCCTCTCCGACCGGCTGGAGCGCACCGGGAGATTGGCGGCCCCGATAGCGGCGTCCTGGGCCACTGGAATGGTGAAGGTGAAACGCGCCCCAAGGCCCGGCCCGTCGCTCTCGGCCCAGATACGGCCCCCGTGGGCCTCCACTATCCCCTTGCAGATGGCGAGGCCCAGGCCGGACCCCGCGATGTCCCGTCCCCGGTCCTCGCCGTCGATGCGGGAGAACTTCCGAAACAGGTGCGGCAGCCGCTCGGCGGCGATCCCTCTGCCCTCGTCCGTGACGGAGACGGCCACGTGGTAGCCCTCCCGCACGGCGGACACCCCTATGGCCGACGCCTCGTGGGAGTGCCGGGCCGCGTTGGAGAGCAGGTTGCTCAGGACCTGGATGATCCGCCGCCCGTCCGCCATGACCAGCGGCAGCTCCGGCGAGAGGTCGATGCGGAGGTTGTTCCTGCCCCCTCCGCTCTGGAACCTGCTCCTGGCCTCGTCCACCAGGGTCGCCACATCCGCAGGAGCGGGGGCGATCGGCAGCTCGCCCGTCTCGATGCGGGCCACGTCGAGCAGGTCACCGATCAGGTCGCGCATGTGGTCGGCCTGCTCGCCGATGATGCGGAAGAACTGGAGCATCTCGGCGGGGTCCAGGTCGGACGCCGCCTCGGTCAGCGTGGCGGCTGAGCCCTTGATGGAGGTCAGCGGGGTCCTGAGCTCGTGGCTCACCATGCCCAGGAACTCGGCCCGCAGCCGCTCCATCTCCTCCAGCGGCGTCATGTCCTGTAGGGTGACGACCACTGAAACGACCTCGCCCTCCTCCGAGCGGATGCGCGTGGCGTTGACCAGGGTGGTGACGCTCTGCCCGCCGGGGACCTCGATGACGATCTCCTCGGCGCGCACCGTCTCGCCCGTGCTCAGCGCCTGGGCCAGGGGGAACTCCTCCAGGGAGATCTCCCGCCCGTCGGCCCGCCGGGTCGTCGACGCCGACGGGCTTAGCAACGTCCAGTACGACTACCAATGGCTTGCGGACGACGCTGTAATCAGCGGCGCGACCGGCTTGACCTACACCCTGAGCGACGTCGACGGGGATAAGACCGTAAGGGTAAGGGTGTCCTTTACCGACGACGCGGGCAATGACGAGACGCTGACCTCCGGCGAGGTAGGGCCAGTCCTCAATCCGCCGCGCTGCGACGTCGTTCCCGACCAGGACCAGGCAGTGAAGCTCAGAGTCAGCAGGTACAGCGACGACTACGTAGACCTGGCATGGGAAGTTCCAAGCAACCTGGGCATTACCCATGAAGTTTTGCAGAGATGTGAGCAGGACGGCGAGGAATTCGTATCGTCAGGCAGCGACTGGCGCTTTGAGAGCGATCTGTACTTCCCCGCGACTGGCGCCGGCGCCAATGTGATGTGGGGAGACGACTCCGTAGAACCGGATACTCTTTACAAGTACACGCTCTTGCTCAGGGATGAATCGGACTCGATTGTCATTGAGCAGGCGGTAACGGTACACACACCCCCGCTGCCCGATGGGACCGGCGCCACGGACGCTACCTTGAGCGCTCTCACGCTCAGCAGCGTCGAATTCGGCCCAACCGAGAAAGCCTTTATCGCCGGCCCGTTCGAGAGCGATGCCGTCAGTTACATCGGCAACGCCTCAAGCGGCGTGACAGAGACTACGGTTTCACCCACGCTGAAACATGCCGGGGCGAGCTATGTGATCAAGCTCAACGGCGTCGTGGACGGCGATCGTGTAGTCCCGCTCGGAGGGGGCGACAATGTCATTACCGTTGTGGTTACTGCGGAGGACGACACCACGACCCGCACCTACACTATTACGGTTACCCGCTCCGCGAATACCCCGGCCACCGGAGCGCCCACCATCAGCGGCACGGTCCAGGCGGGAGAGACGCTGACGGCGGACAAGTCGGGCATCACCGACGAAGACGGACTGACCAGAGCGACGTTCAGTTACCAGTGGCTTTCGAGCAGGGACACGGAAATCCAGGGAGCAACGAGCTTCACATACACCCTGGTGGCTGCCGACGAGGGCAAGACCATCAAGGTGCAGGTCAGCTTCACCGACGACGCGGGCAATGAAGAGACGCTGACCAGCGCGGCCACGGCTGCGGTGGCGGCAGCGCCCACACCCAACAGTCCGGCGACGGGAGCGCCCACCATCAGTGGCACGGCCCAGGTGGGCGAGGCGCTGACGGCGGCCACGTCGGGCATCGCCGACGAGGACGGCCTGACAAACGTTACCTTCAGCTACCAGTGGCAGGCCGACGGCGCGGACATATCCGGTGCGACCGATGACACTTACACGCTGGTCGTGGACGACATGGGCAAGGCGATCAGCGTTGCGGTGTCCTTCACCGACGACCGGGGCCACGGCGAGGAACTGGCCAGCGCGGCGACGGCGGCGGTGGAAGCCGCCCCGCTCCCGCCTCTGACGGCCAGCCTGGAAAATGTTGCCACTTCCCACGACGGGGAGAGCGCCTTCACCTTCGAGCTGCGGTTCAGCGAGGAGTTCAGCCTGAGCTACAAGACGCTGCGGGACCACGCCTTCACGGTGACCGGGGGAACGGTGCGGAAGGCGCAGCGGCTGGAGCAGCGCAGCAACGTAGGCTGGAGGATCACGGTCAGGCCGGACGGCAACGGCCAGGTGGCCGTCGTCCTGCCGGAGACCACGGACTGCGACGACCAGGGGGCCATATCTGCACCGGGGACGGGCGGAAGCTGTCCCACCGGCTGGAACTGACGGTCAGCCGGCCGGGCCAGTAGGCCCGCCGCCAGAGGGAGGTTTCGAGGCAGCAGCAAAGCAACCAGGCACCCAAACACGGAAGAGCGGAGGAGGCAGCAGCCAACCCGGCGGCCTCCTCACCGGCCCCCGGCCCAAGGCAAAGAGGTCCCGGTTGAGGAAGTGGCGGAACCGGTTGGGAGGGAGCAGGCGAGATGAGACCCAGGCGCCGCTCAGTCAGGGTGAAGCTCCGGCAGGGGGTGGTATGGGAACTGCTGGACCAACTCAACATCTCTCAGAACGAACTGGAGCGCCGCTGCGGGATTTCCCGGGGTTACATGTCCCAGCTGATGCGGGGGGAACGCAGTCCGTCGCCGCGGCGGCGGCGGCGGTTGATGGAGGTGCTGGGGGTGAGTGATTTTGACACCCTGTTCGTCATTGTGGAGGAGGACGAGGAAGGGGACGAGTAACGGGCGAACACACCCGGGGGCTGATGCCCTTGACCTGGAACGCAAAAAAGGCCGCACACATGGGCAACCGGAGGAGACCATCGCTAGATCAACGATGGTCTCTCCTTTTTTGTAAATGCCTAGCGTACCGAGCCCACAAGTTCCTTCTCCCGTGCCTGCCCGGCGGTCAGCGCCCACCCTAACAGGAACAGGGATGAGGGCTTGGGTTTGCCGTTCCGTCCCTGGGACTGCGCCCGTTCCTTGGCCGGGAACTTGGCCAGGGAAAACAGCGACTGCTGTGTCGCGGCGGCCTCGTCTTCCCGGAGTCCGTTGTCCCCACGAATACAAAAAACGCCGACACAGGCGGTCGCCCCGGAAGGCAGGTGGCCGACGCCAGTGCGTACGGCCACCTGCCAAGTCAATCCAAGCCGGACATTGCGTTCCAAGGCCCGGCCCCTAGAACAGCCTCAGCGTCTCCGGTTGCTGCTGGTCCTCCCCTCCCTCGGCGGCTGGAGCTTGGGCCGAGCCCTGCTCACGCCGGGTCCTGCGCCTGGCCGGCGGAGCGGGTCTCGTGTGAGCCGGATACCTGGGTTCGTCCTCCCACCTGGCTTTCGCCCTTTCGATCACCGCCTGGACCTCCTGCGCCAGCCCAGCCAGGTCCAGGTCATCGAAGGACTCGATGTGCGGGTCCGCCGATGGCTGTTGCACCCCAATGGTGGCCCGGTCTCCCCTGATGGACACGACGACCTTCAGCTCCTCCGGTGGGGCGGCCTGGCCCTCAGCGTCGTCAGGACCTTCCGAGTCCTGTTCGGTCTCGCCCTCCGGGTCCTCGTCTTCGACAACCTCGGCAGCCGCAGCGTCCACGTCATCGCCGAACAGGACGTCCTCGACGATCCGGGCTGGCGGCTGGACGAAATTTACTTCGTGCCCCCGGAGCCGGTGCCCGGACGCCGCATCTACTTGGAGCGGCTGGCGGTGTCGGGAAACACGGCCAACGTGGCCCTGCGGGCCGCCCACGACCTGGACCTGAAGGTGCGGGTCTTCGGCGGCAGAGAGGGCAAGACCCTCCGCATGGGGGCCAACACCAGCCTCGTGGCAGGCGAGGCGAAGAGCTTCAACCTGACCCTCAACGGCCCGTCGCCCTCCTTCACCTTCTCCTGGGCGGACACCCTGGGCCGGTCCGGGGCGGTGTCCCTGAAGAGCCACCAGATTCCCTACCCCCTGCCCCAAGCCGACGGCGGGCTGTGCGACCTGGAGGTGACCTCCCTGGAATGGACGCCGGGGCAAATCACCGGAGTCATCGCCTCGGAGTGCATCGCGGAGACCCGGCAGGAGGTGGCCCTGCCGGTGTACGGCGGCCACTTCAGCCAGACGTCGCCCGCGCTGCTGGACGCAACGGTCACCCGCATCACCGGAACGGTCAACGTCGCCGCCGGAACGCACCGGGCCAGCGCGTCCTTCGTTGCGGGCGGCGAGACCCGCTTCCGGCTGCCCGTGCCCAACCGGAAGGCGGTACACAACCTGGAAATCACCGCGGACCTGGCGGCGACGCTGAACGTGCCCCTGCCGCCCATGTTGCAGACGACCCACCACCCGGCCTGGACCCAGGTGATCACCCGCCGGGTGAGCCTGCCCTGTGGGGAGGGGTCATCGGTGAGCAGGACGGTGCGGGTCTACGTCTACCACCCGGAGCACGTGCGGGCCGTCGAGGCGCAGCGCGCCCCGGCCACCCGCACCAGGGCCGAGTCCATCCCCCTGGCTACCAGCGTTGGGGCGGATGACCCGCACCAGGCCCTCCATGTTCCCCCGCCCAAGCCCCCGCCGCCAACGGCGGAGCAGACGCCGGTCGGCGATTCCAGCTGGTGGAGCTGGCCGTGGTAGGGCGCATCACGAGCATCCTGCTGTCCTCCGGCGCGGCCCTGGCGTCCATCGCCGCCGCGCCGGAGGACGCGAAGCCAGAAATGCTGGCCGCCTTCGACACGGTGCTGACCGGGATGGCCTACGCGGGGGTGGGCCTCTGCTTCTTCGGCATCGTGTGGGCGGGGTTCCTGCTGATGGCCGAGGGAGCCGAGGGGCGGGGCCTGAGCCGGACCAGGAACGCCGTCGTGATGGCCGTCGTCGGCCTGGTGGTGGTGCTCCTGGCCAAGGGCATTGCCCTGGCACTGAACAGCAAGCTCCTCGAAGTGATGCCGGGTATTTAGAACGAAAGGGAGGTACGAGAAATGAAAGCGACACTACCCAACCTGAAGAAACTGGCCGGAGCCGGCAGACTTGTCCATCCTGCCGGCTCCGAAGACAACCAACACGAAGACATCGGACAGACTGACCAGGCGGCGGCGGAACCCAAGCCGCCGCCCCAGTTGTCCCTGTTCTTCATGCTGTCCCACCTGGAAGAGGACGGCCCGGTTCGTCTTGATGGGGTGAAGCTGGCGGTGTGCGAGGTGATGGGGCTGGAGCTGGACGAACCCAAGCTGGGGGCCTTCGCCGGGGCGCTGAACGCCCTGGACTTCCCGGTGCAACTGCTGGTGCGCCAGCACCCGCCGGTGTTGGCAACCCTGCGGAAGAATCTGGCCGAGGCCCAGCCCCAAGACCTGCCCCACCGGACGAAAGCCGCCGCCGAGTCCCTGGGCAGGCTGCTGACGGGACTGGAGAGCCGCGAGGGAATCCTGGACCGGCGCTTCTACGCCGTCTGCGAACACAGCCGGATGGACGAGCTTCGCGGACTGCTGGCCCGGGGCGGGCTGGGCGTGTTCCCCCTGAACGGAGAACCCCTGCGGCTCCTGCTCTTGGCCTCGGCCCTGGGCGGCTCGCCCAACGAGCGCGACGAGGACGCCGAGCTGGAAGTTGAAATCAACCGCCGCGACATCCGCGTCGGCAACCACCTGGTCCGCTCCCTGCACCTGGGCAAGTGGCCCCGCAGCCTGGCACCGGGCTTCCTGCAAGGGCTGATGGCCGCCGGAGCGCCGATGGACCTCTCGATCCACCTGGGGGCCATCCCGGCGGAGCAGGCCGCCCGCACCCTGGAGTGGCAGAAGGTCCGCTTCGAGTCGGCCCAGTCTTTGTCCCTAAACCGGGGCCGAAGCCTGTCGCCCGAGGCGGAGATCGCCCTGGAGGACGTGTCCCGTCTGCGGGACGAGGTGCAGCGGGGAAGGGAGCGGCTGTTTCACGCCTCCCTGTCGGTGACGCTGCACGCCGCCGACGCCGAGGGGTTGAAGGAGCTGACCCAGAAGGCCCGGGCCCACTTCGCCGCCACCTTGGGCAAGCTGGACAACCTGGCCTTCCGGCAACGGGAGGGCCTGCTTTCCACCCTGCCCCTGGCCCTCAACGCCGTGGCGGTGTGGCGCACGCTGGACACCTCCAGCCTGGCCCGTCTGTTCCCCTTCTCGCCGCCGGACCTGGACACCCGCAGCGGGACGCTGTACGGCATCGACCTGAGGGCCTGCGCCCCCATCGTCTACGACCCCTTCGACGGCACCCACCTGAACGCCAACACGGCCGTCCTGGCCCGGTCCGGCTCGGGCAAGTCCTTCGCCACCAAGCTGGGATTGCTGCGGGGCATCTGCCGGGGCGTGCGGGCCTACGTCATCGACCCCGAGGGCGAGTACGCCGACATGGCCCGCGCCGCCGGCGGGCGGGTGCTGTCCCCTGGAATCGCGGGCCAGGGCATGAACCCTTTCGTAATCGACCGGGGCGACAGCGAGGA
Source organism: Dehalococcoidia bacterium (assembly GCA_965205495.1). Classification (GTDB taxonomy): domain Bacteria; phylum Chloroflexota; class Dehalococcoidia; order Lucifugimonadales; family UBA3495; genus CATOSK01. The sequence goes on along the minus strand of CBDBHA010000001.1, from coordinate 16,289 downwards.
GCTGTTGCAGCGAATCGGCAGCCTGCGCCGTCTGATCGAGGTGATGGTGGGGGAGCGGCTCAGCGCCGAGCGGCGGTCGTCCCTGGACCACGCCCTGGCGGGCTATTACGCCGAGCATAGGGAGCGCACCGGTTTCCGCGACTTCTACGCCTACCTGGAGCAGAACGGCGACGGCGACATTGCCCACCTCTTGCGGCCCTTCGCCACCGGAAGCCTGCGCCACCTGCTCTCCGACGAGGGCGACGACCTGCTGACCCACGAGGCCCTGGTCACCGTCTTCGACCTGCACCTGCTGGAGCCGGAGCTGCGCCCCGCCGCCGCGATGGTCTGCACCGAGACGGTGTGGGCCGCCGCCGCCCAGGACCCCCGGCCCCGGCTGCTGGTGGTGGACGAGGTGTGGAGCATCATGCAGCACCCGGAAGGAGCGGCCTTCATGGTCAGCATGGCGAAACGCGCCCGCAAGCACCGGCTGGGGTTGCAGTTCATCACCCAGGACGTGCAGGACCTGCTCAGCGAGGACTCCTCCCGCACCATCACCGGCCACTCGGGCAGGGCGTTGCTCCAGAACGCCGCCTTCAAGCTGCTCTTGCAGCAGGACGCGGCGGCGATAAGCACCGTGGGCGACGCCTTTGACCTGCCGCCGGACCTGCAACGCTGGCTGCTGTCCTGCCCCCGGGGAGACGGCCTGCTGCTGGCCCGGGGCAACCGCTTCCCGGTCCGCATCGAGGCCACACCGGAGGAAACCGAGGTCATCGAGTGGCGGCCCGGCCCCAGGCACTAGACCGGAATCCCGAATCCAATAGAAAGAGGCAACGAGTATGAGTATCAACGTGAAGCATATCCTCTTCGGCGAGAAGCAGGCCCAGAAGCGCCCGGCGCTGGTGGCGGTGACGCCCCACCGCACCGGCGAGCGCACCCTGCTGGGCGTGGAGAACCTGCTCCAGTCCGTCGCCGTCCCCGAACCCTTCTCTTTGGAGCTGGCCGGGGACCTGGACGGCGTCACCCTGCTGGCCCGCTGCCAGGACGACCGGGTGGTCAAGCAGCAGCTGGCCGCCCACTACCCCCAGGCCCGCGTCCGCGAGGTGGCCCCCGAGGACGACCCCATGCGCCGCCGGCAAGGGGAGCTGGCTTGGGAACTGGCCCTGCGGGTTGACGGTCCCGAATACGTGCCCCTGCGCACCTTCCGGGACGACGACCTGCTGGACCCCGGCTCCGACCCACTGCTGGCGGTCATCGGCTCCCTCTCCGCCCTGCGCCCCGGCGAGCGCATCGTGGCCCGCCTGCTGCTGCGGTCCCTGGGTCCCGAGTGGTCCCAGTCCCACCAGGCCAAGGCCCATAAGCAGGCCGTCCCCGAACCCAGAGACCCCTCCTACACCTACCAGACCCGGCCCCTCCAGGTGGACGGCGTAACCATGGCCGTCCTGGGCGCCGGGGCGCTGGCCGCCCTGCGGGGCTACCTGTGGGTCCAGGACGGGGAGATTCTCAAGGCTTCCCTGCTGGGCCTGGGCAGCGTCTCCGGCCTGGTGGTGGCCGGCTGGGGCTGGTGGCGCTGGAAGAAGTCCCGCCGCCGGGTCTACGACCCGCTCCTGATCCGGGAGAAGGTATCCCGCATCGCCTTCGACGCCGAGCTCCAGATCACCGCCTTCCTGCCCGCCGAGGACGGCGCCGAGCGGGCCTGCGACCTGCTGGAAAGCGTGGCCGCCGCCTACCGCCACTACGACCATCCCGCCGGGGCGCGGTTCAAGGCTGGCCAGGCCAGGCCCCTGTTCCCGGCGGCGACCCTGCACCCCGCGGGGCCGGGGCTGTTCGGCAAGCGCAGCGTCCTGGGAGTCCGCGAGGTGGCCGCCCTGTGGCACCCGCCCGGCGAGGGGGACGAGACGCCCCTGGTGGAGCGTTCCGGCTCCAGGGCGCTGGCGCCCCAGGCCCGCAGCGTCCGCACCGGCGCGCCGGTGGGCGACGCCACCGGCGGCGTACCCCGCGAGGTCAACTTCACCGACGACCTGTTGCGCCGCCACCACCTCTACGTGGCCCGCACCCGCATGGGCAAGTCCACCCTGATGCACCACGTCGTCGCCCACAAGCTGCGGGAGAAAGCGGCGGGCCGGGACCAGGACGCCATCATCGTCGTCGACCCCCACGCCGACCTGGTGGCGGGCCTGCTGGAGCAGGTGCCGGAGTCCCTGGTGGACAAGGTGCGGCTCATCGACCTGGCCGACGATCAGGGCACGCCCGGCGTCAACCTGCTGGACACCCGCATCTTCGCCGACCGGGACCGCACCGCCGACTCGGTGGTGCGGGTGGCCAAGGGCTTATGGGAGCAGTGGGGTCCCCGGATGCAGTCCATCCTGGAGCATACCGTCAAGACCCTCCACGAGGCCAACGAGCAGCAGGACGCCGCCGAGCAGTACACCATCCTGGACGGGCTGAAACTGCTCTCCGACGGCAAGTTCCGGGCCGACGTGCTGGCCCAGGTCAGCGACCCCTACATCATGGACTGGTGGGTGCGGGACTTCGACAACTGGCACCGCCAGTACCGCTCCGAGGCCATCGCCCCGGTGCAGACCCGCCTGGCCTACTACGCCTCCTCCAAGAAGGCCCGGGCCATCCTGGGCCAGTCCCGCTCCACCATCGACCTGCGGCAGACCATCCTGGAGGGCGGGGTCCTCTTCGTGTCCACCGCCCAGGGGACGGCGGGCCGGGACGTGGCGGCCCTGGTGGGGGCGTCGCTGCTCAACCTGGTGGACTCGGTGGTCCGGGAGCAGGAAAACCTGCCCCTGCACCGGCGGCGCGGGGCGCTGGTGGTGGTGGACGAGATGCAGTCCATGCCCGGCGTGGACTACGAGTCGATGCTCTCTGAGCTGGGCAAGTACGGGGCCAGCTTCATTCTCGCCACCCAGAGCCTGGCCAAGCTGGACGACCTGTCCCGCACCATGCAGGACACCATCCTGGCCAACGTGGGCTGCCTGGCCGTCTTCCAGGTGTCCGGTTCCGACGCCCGCCGGTTGGTGTGGGAGCTGGGCAAGGACCGGGTCAGCGAGGACGACATCACGTCCCTGCCGGTGCATCACTGCTACGTGCGGGCCACCGTGGGCGCCGACCGCCTGCCCGCCTACTCCATGATGGTCCGGAAGCCGGAGCCGGGCGACCCCCATATCGCCGACCGCATCCGGGCGGAAGCACGGGACTACACCACCAGGGCCGGGGAGATCGCCACGGGGAACGCCGAAGGGGAGCAGAAGATCAGCGACTACCGCAGGCTGCTGGCGGAGCGGCAGAACGGCGCCAATCCCGCGCCGCAACAACCGGATCAGGACCCCGGACCGGGCCGCAACAGGCAGCGCAGCAGGCGCAACCCGGCGGGTGAAGACGGCGAAGAGCCCGCCGCCGGCGGGGAGGTGGAGGAATGACCTTGACCCATTGCGAGACCGGTTTGCTGCGACGGTTGGCGGAGACGCCCTTCGCCGACCGGCTGGACCTGGCGGCCCTTTCCGGCTGGTCCCGGGGCGCGGTGTACGCCGGTATGGACAGGCTCACGGAACGGGGGATGGCCGACGCCATCCCCCACGCTACGCCCCTGCTGCCGCCCACCCGCCGGTACTATCTCACTGCCCACGGGCTGCGCTGGCTGGCGGAAGACGAGGCAACCAGCCTGGACGAACTGCTGCGCCGCCGTCCCGTGTCGGGCCAATGGCAGCGGGTGTTGCTGGGGCGGCTGGATGCCCTGGCGGTCATCTACCGCCTGGCCAACACTATCTCCAACGTGGCCTTCCCCATCGGATTTCGCTGGTTCCGGGCCGCCCCGCTGGACGCAGGAATCGCCCTGCCCGACGGGCGCACCGTGGCCGTGGTGCGGCAGGGCCTCACCGCCGACCGCACCGGCTTTTCCAAGCGGCTGTGGCGGCTCAGGGAGGGGCCGCTGCCCGGCGGTGTCCTGGTGCTGGCCCCCGACGAGGTGCGGCTGCGCCAGGCCCGCCGGATGCTGGCCAGTGCGAGATTCCCCGTCTTCCTGGCCCTGGAAGGGGACGCCGCCCTGGCCGGCCTGGATTCCCCGGTGTGGCGTCCCCCTTCCGTCGCCGCCTCCCTGGACCTGCGCTACGTCCTGTCCCACCTGGACCGGCGCGGCGGCTTGCCGGTGGAGGCGAAGCCGTCGCGGGCAGCCCTGCCCGCCAACATCGACCTGGACGGCCCAGCGTCCGATTACCTGCTGCCCGCCCTGCTCGGTCCCGCCGAGAAGCGCGTCCTGGACCTGCTTTCCGACTGGCCCTGGGCGTCCAAGCGGGACCTGGCGGGGCTGATGGGTGTGTCCACGCGGCGGGTGTCCCAGTTGGTGGCAAGGCTGGACGGGTTCGGCCTGGTGAATCACGCCAACGCCCAGGGAACACGGCGGCTGGCCCTCACCGACCGGGGGCTGGGGCTGCTGGCACGCCGCGACCGCACATCCGTCGGCACGGCGCGGCGGCGGTGGGGCGTTGCGCCCATCGACCCGCTGGCGCCCTTAACCTGGCGCAACGTCTCCGGCTCCCGCAGCCGCCAGTTGCTGCGCAACGTCGAGCACACCGGCGCGGTCCATTGGTTCCTCGTCGCCTTGGCGGCACAGGCCCGCGCGGCGGGCTGGGAGGTGGTGCAGCTCGACCCGCCCCGGCGGGCCTCCCGTTACTTCCGCCACGAAGGACGGCTGCACTCGGCGCTGCCCGACGCCTTCGGCATGTTGCGGCATGGCAATGACACCCTGCCCTTCTTCCTGGAGTGGGAGCGCCGGGCGGTGCGCCCCGTCACCATGGCGGCGCGGCTGGCCCCCTACCTACGCTACTACTCCTCCAACCGCCCCCTGGACGACCACGGCGAGGCGCCCATAGTCCTGGTGGTCTTCGACGACGAGTTGGCCGCCACCCACTTCCTGCGGGTGGCCCGGGAGGAGATGGGGCGGGCCGGGGTGGAGGTGCCGCTTTGGGTATCCCACAGGGCGGCATTGGAACGGCTGGGGCCGCTGGGTCGGGCCTGGCAATCCACAGACGGATGGCAATTCACCAACGCCTTTCCGAAGGGATGACCAATTTTTCTCTTCTGGCTCTACTGGCATCCCGTAGGGTGCGGGCGTAAACTTATTATCAGGCAGCGTCAAAAGGTTATCCATCGTCCTGCCGAAGCACCCTCCAATACCCTTGCATGTGATAACGCGAGCTAACTCAAGCGAATGGACGAACAAAAAATATCGAAAGTCGAAGTATGGCTTGATCGGATGAGAGTCAACGCCGAAAGAGCCATCGACTTGTCTGGCAATTTGTCCCTTGATGAACTGGACGAATCCAATCCATTGTTCTGGGCCTTGGCGAAGCTGGCGGAAAACGTCGAGGAGTCCATCACGAACCTAGACGAACTTTGTCCGGAGATTTACGGGTGTCTCATTGAGATTCCTGTTTCTGGACTTCCCGAACAATCGGAACAACTATCTTGGGAAGCCTTGAAAGGCATGAGGATCCGGTTAGCACACAAGTTTTGGGACATAGACGCTGTCATTCTCTGGAGAACCGTTACCGAGGATTTCGAGAAGCTCACTCTATTGCTGAATTCGTTGCGCGTCCTCAAAGAGCCTCATCGAGGAACCGACGACGTTCGTGTAACGGTGAGTCGCGACGATTTCGAACAACTTCCCGTGTCGGACGCGGGATATGTGGGACCTTTACAACCAGGGCATAGCATCGCCTTCCTGTTCTTCGAGGAAGACGGTACGCCAAAGGGCGTTAGAGTTTGCCGGTCTTTAGAGTTTGCCGGTCTAATGAAAACGACCTCCTTTGCTCAGCTTGCCCAGGGCGTGGAGGGATAAGAATAACAATCCGCGCGTAGAATCCAAGATGGCGCGGCAAGGTAGGCCGCCAAAAAGCAGTCCTATGACAAGCAGGGAACCACTGTGGTGCCACCAATGGCCCTGACAATACGGAGTAGGTAACCCGTAAGGCCACCTGGAATCCTTTGAGGAGTGAATGATGGCCGTGACACCCCGTCGAGGAGCCCGTCTCAATTGGCTAGGTGACGATACGATCTACGTGGCTCAGACTGTCAAGAGCGGTACTGCGCAAAATGCTCCTTATCGCATCGAGCGCCGCGAGGACGGTAGAGCCAAAGAGACTTTCGTGAACCATGACGACGATGCCGGGTTGCTGAAAGCGATTCGAGACGCCCTTGATGGACGGCTATGAAGTCGCTTTCGGTCGGACTGGAGGCATGCTCTCCTTCAGGAAGAGTTAACCGGCCGATTCACGAGGGAGGTGCAACGTGAATCAGCCTCTCCTCGCCAACCTGATCGCCTTGGGCGAAGGATTTACTACCGAGTTCAAGCGGTCCATGCCGTCCGACCTCGGCAAGGAGATATGCGCCTTCGCCAACGCCACCGGCGGGGTAATTCTGGTCGGGGTTGACGACGCCGGAACCGTCGTCGGCGTCGGGGACCACAACCGGGTGAAATCCCAGGTGCAGAGCATCGCCCGTTCGGCTGACCCGCCCGTCGCGGTGGAAGTGGAAAGCGACGGGAACGTACTCCGGGTGACGGTGCCGGAACAACACGGCAAGCCCTACTCTTTCGGGGGAAGGTTCTATATCCGTGAGGGTGCGAACAGCCAGCAGTTGTCGCGCGATGAGATTCGGGAGTTCTTTTTCAAGGAAGGTCTTATCCGGCTGGAAGAGACTCCCTGCAACTCTTTCGACCCGTCCGTGGAGATTTCTTCCCAGCGTTGGGACCAGTTTGCGGAACGCGCCGGCATCGACCCCGGGTTGGACCCGATGACGGTGCTGGAGAACCTACACCTGGTCAGAGACGCTAGAATGACCCACGCCGGGGCTTGGCTGCTTGCCGACGACATCACCAGGTTCACCCTCCAGGCCAGCGTAACCTGCGCCGTCTTTCAAGGCAATACCAAGACCCACATCCTGGACCGCAAGGAGTTTCACGGGAATCTGTACGCAATTTACCAGGAGGTCATGGCCTACTTCCAGGCCAAGCTCAACTCGGCGCTGCTTCCCCATGCCCGAGGGCGGGACGAGCGTCTGGAGTTGCCCGAGAGCGCCCTGCGGGAGGCCGTAGTCAACGCCATCGCCCACCGCAACTATAGAAGCACGGCAAACGTGCAGGTCTACATCTTCCAGGACCGGGTGGAGATAGTGACGCCCGGTGGTCTTCCCGCCGGAATGCGGGAAGAAGACCTGGGCAGCAAGAGCGTTCCCCGAAATCCGTTGCTCTTCAGTATGCTATACCGCATGAAGCTGGTTGAGCAGATCGGGAGCGGCATACGCCGGATTCACGACGCCTGCCAGGAGCATGGCGTTGCCGAGCCATCCTTTCAGGTGTCTCCCGATTGGCTAACGGTGACCTTCCCGCGTCAACAGGAAGCCCCAACCCATCATGTCGCCCATCATGTTGCCCCACATGTTATCCCGCAAGTCGCCCGGCTCATGGCAGCCTTGCAGGGGGAAATGGGCCGGGCGGAGTTGATGGAGGCTTTGGGCTTGAAGGACCGGCCCCACTTCTACCGGGCTTACCTGCAACCGGCGTTTGACGCTGGCGTGGTCGAAATGACCCTGCCGGATCGTCCAAGGAGTCCGGCACAACGATACCGGCTGACCAGCGTAGGTGAGCAGATGGGGGATCTGGCCCAACAAGCCAAAGGTGACGGTTGATCTGGTCAAGGGAGTGGGAGCTTGGGTAGAGCCGAGGCACTGCTGAACCCACGGATTCCCAATACCAGCCAAGATAACTTGCCCGCAGCCACTATCTCCACTTAGGCTCAAGCAACCGGCTCAATGCCAAGAGTAGCGCAGGTTGAGTCCGAACACAGGCAAGTATCTCCCTGGCCTTTCCGCCAAGTTTAGGAGTAGAGAAATGGCCGACCCCCAACATATGGAGTGGCTCCTTGAAGCCGCCATTCGGATAGACCTCTGGAATCTGAAAGTCGCCAACGGCAAGTTCAGGCCGGATTTTGCGGGCACTAATCTCTTTAACGAATTCCACGAAGCCGGAAAGATCGAAATTGGAGAGAAACTTCCGCTTGCGAAGGCCGATTTCGGTTATGCCGACTTCACGGGGGCTGTCCTCTCTTACGCCGACCTCACCGGGGCTGACCTTCAGCGAGCCAAGCTCACCGGAGTTGACCTTTGGGAAGCAGTCCTAGCCGATGCCAATTTGTATGGTGCCAATCTAGGCAGGTCCGATCTCAGGGGCGCCGACTTCACGAGAGCCAACCTGGGAGGAGCCAACTTGGCTGCCTCCGACCTGACGGGGGCAAACCTCACCGACGCCAACCTTCAGGGCGCCAATCTTGAAGGTACCCATCTCAAGAACGCCGATCTCACCGGCGCAAACCTCCTGGATGCCAACCTTGTGGGGGCGATGTTCATCGGATCGGAACCTTGGAAGTCGACTCTTTATCATTCGAACGGCACACCGACAGCGGAATGCTCAGGCCAAACGGAGTCGATAGCAACCATCGAAGACTTGCTCGGAGGCATACGGGAGCTTAAAGCCCGCCATTCGGAGTCCCTGCTCTATTTTCGGGGGGAACCCCAGCGTGGATGGGAGTTACGCACCTCTGTAATGAGAGAGGGGTTTTTGTCATCCGAGAGAGAAATGTTGATTGACCTTCTGTCACGGCGTCCCGAAGAGTTCAACGGAAGAGCGTCCGCCTTGGCCCAGTGGGTTCTCGCACAGCATCATGGCCTCAGGACCCGGTTTTTGGACGTCACGAAAAATCCACTGGTTGCCCTGTTTCACGCATGTGATACATCCGAAGAAAAAGACCGCATGACTAAGGAAGAACAGGACCGCAAGCCGGTGGACGGCCTTGTTCATGTCTTCGCGGTACCGAGAGAAATGGTCAAGCCGTTCACGAGCGATACCGTAAGTGTTATCGCCAATTTCGCCAAGCTATCAACATGCGAACAGGAGATGTTGTTGGGCAATAAACGCTGTTCGCGCCATGGCGAAAAAGTCGACACAAACAAGTATCTGGAAGCCAGACGCCGCCTCTACCAGATGCTTCAACAGGAGAAACCCTTCTTCGACGAACGAATTGACCAGAGAGACCTGTACCGTATTTTCGTAGTGGAGCCGCAACAGTCCTCGGAACGCATTCGGGCTCAGTCAGGTGCCTTCCTGGTATCGGCTTTTCACCAACGATTCGAGCGATTGCAGATTCTGGGACACAATCCCAGGATTCCCGTGTACGCTTATCATTCGTTCACGATACCGGCCGTCAGCAAATCAGGCATCATCGACGACTTGCGACTCCGGCAAGTAACCCGTGAGAATCTCTTCCCTGGTCTCGACTCCTCCGCCAAAGCAGTCACGGACTCCCACAAGCCTCAAATCCGACCGGAAGCCGACAAACACGGATAGCCCATTAAGTTGGCCCCGTGGTCACCCGTCCGGTTGTAAGCGTGGCCCAATTGATAGGCTGTCGACCACATTGGGTCTGTCAACGGGTTAACCCGCCAAAGTCATGGAGACGGTGAGCCCTTCTCCCTTTACAGCCCCGGGTAATGTACTTCCAACGCCGCAACGACCCATAGGACCAAAGCTAATATAGCAGTCGCCAGACCAATCCAGTAGTACAATGTCCGACGTCAATCTGGAACAGCCTTCCCTTTTTCGTCGAAAATTGTCTTCCAGCCGAAAGAAAACTTAAAAGCAGGCACCATCATTGTCACGGTTAGAGAGGGGCAAGACTAACCCATCAGCGCGGGATGATATTATCGCCGCTAATGCGTTGACCAATAATGAAACACCCGCTCGACCTCTTCATTCCAAAAGCTGACATCATCGCCGTGATACAAGCCCAACCTTTTTGCCATCGTGAAGAACCCGGAGCCGGGGATCGTCTGCCTCTTCGTTTGTCCTTTCAACACGACGACCGCCGACAACAAGGCCTCTTCGCCCCGTTTTCGCCTGCACTGATGTCATCAAGCAACCGGTGAAATCGAGGGCTCCGATGGCTGAGCCCAGCCAGCGGTGCAATGTAGGAATAGTAGTCTTTTCCCCGGCTTCTGGCTAATGCCTTTAGGTTTTCGTAGATAAGTTGTGTACCCGCATCCATAGCTTTTCCTCCTGTAAGCAGAGGCCGCCCGTCGGTTTGGACGGCTATTGAATTGCTTTTCTACGCCGGGGCAGTATTGCGCCTCGATATCTCTGTGCCCGGCTCTACCCAGCAAGCCCTGGCGACTAGTCAAGTCCATTTCTCACTGTCCCCAACACCAGCGGCGCCTGAAGCCGGACAAACTCCTCCGGCACCCCGAAGTAGTCCGCCACCTCCCAGGAGTAGATCAGGCCCGCCCTTATAGCCTCCCGCCCGTCCATCAACAGGGCATGGGCGAAGTCGTTGGCCTCCCGCTCCAACTTGGAGCCCAGCATGGTCTTGCGGTATACCCACAACTGATTGCCGGGGTGCAGCACCTTGTGCCCCAGGGAGTGGGCGGTGTACCAGCGCCGCCACTCCGGCCCCAGCCGCTCGGCGACCAATATGTACCCGCCGACCTCGATCTCCGTCTGCACTTCCATCGGGGCCAGCTTCACCTTGAATCCCATCATATTGGCCACCGTCTCCGCGTCCACCCGGCCCGTCAGCCCCAGCTTGCGCCGGAGTAACGCTCCCTTCTGATGCGCCCGGGTCATTCACCCGCCTCCGTTCTCCGCCGCCGCTCCTGGCGGACGAAGTTGATGAAGTTCTGGATGGTTTCCACGTCCTCCAGGGGCAGGCCCTCGACGGCATCGTGGAAGGACACGCTGGCCTCCTTGAGCAACTCGGCCTCCAAAACGTCCCGTCCCAGTATCCAGGCGGTGCTTACCTCGCAGTGGAAGGCCAGATCCTCCAGGTGTTCGTGGGTGGGCTTGACCCGCCCCGCCTCCCAGGCCCAGACGGTCTGGGAGCTGACTCCCACCTGCTGGGCCAGTTGCGCCTGGGTCAGCCCCAGCTTATTCCGGGCCTCGCGGATCCGGTCGCCGATGTTCTTCCACTGGTACTCCCTGGCTTCGGGCATGAGGGTCGTCCCTCCCGGCGGATAGTGGTGTTATTCTCGCGAACAAAATAGCACATCAGTTCGCTTTTGTCTTGACAGGCAGGATTGCCGCTGCCTACAATTATTCTAACCGTAAACTAACTGCGGTTAGACTACACCAGGACCGGCAACCGCGCAATGACACGCCGACAACGCACCGTGGTGAGGCTCAAGCCCCAGGGCCTCTGGGACCGGCTGGCCCTGCTGCACCGCTCCCAGAACTGGCTGGCCGATGAGCTCGGCATCAGCCGCAGCCACCTGTCCCGGCTGGTCAACGGGGAACGCGCCGCGTCGGGCAGCCTCCGCCGCCGGATGCAGCGGGTCCTGGGCGTGGAGGATTTCCATGAATTGTTCTTCATCGAGCACCCAGGCGACCGGGAGTAGCCCTTCCCCGGTTCTCCACCGGGGCGGGCCGCAACTCCTCATCGCGGGAAGACCCTTCCTCTACGGCTCCGGCGTGTTGCCCGAGGACTTCGGGCAGCGCCTGGACCGTCTGAGACGGGCTACCGGCCTCACCCGGAACGGCTTTGCCGACGCTGTGGGCGCGGACCGCAAGCAGGCCCTCCGCTGGAACGATGGCACCGAACCCTGCGGCGGGGCCATGCTTTCCATTGTCCGCCTGGCCGGGGTGGTGCCCGGCGGCCTGGACCTGATCATGGGGGACGGCTTTCTGGCGTCCCTGCGGAGGCCGTAAGTCTATGCCCCGGCAGCAGATGCACCACCGGCGGGGGTTAACAACTGTTGGCATTTTAGTGTATAATAGGTAATTATAGATGTTGTTAGTCTGTCGTATCAGTCTGACTGCTTGGGGCCGCCTCTATGGTTTCGACAAGGCCACGACTTCTCGCCTGCACCATGCTGGCAAGCTGCCTCCTGAGCTTCGGATCGAGCAATTGCCCAATGGACGCTACTATGTGGTAGTGCCTCCCGAGAATGACGGACGCTGTGTGGTGTATGCGCGGGTGTCCTCGGGGGACCAGAAGGAGGACTTGGAGCGGCAGGTGGGGCGCGTTGTTGAATGGGCTACGCAGCAGGGCTATCAGCCGCACGAAGTGGTCAAGGAGGTCGGGTCCGGTCTGAATGGGAATCGTCGCCGTTTGCGGCGTCTGGTGGCGGACCATACGGTGGGCACTATAGTGGTGGAGCATCGGGAGCGACTGAGCCGTTTCGGGTTTGAGTACGTGGAGGCCGCGTTGGCTGGGCGGGGAGCGCGCATTCTGGTGATGGATGAGGGGGAACTGGAGGACGATTTGGTGCGGGATGTTACCGAGGTGATGACCTGGCTGTGTGCCCGGCTCTACGGGCGGCGTTCGGCCCGGCGTCGGGCGGAACGGGCGCTGGCGGCGGCGCGGCAGGGCTGATGCAGGAGCCTGGCACATACCAGACGCGCATTTCCGATTACAGGGATGTGGACCGTTTGGATGGGGATGCGACGTTGGCAGCCTATGGGGAGCTGTACGGCCGGGTGCAGCGCAAGCTGTTCGCGGCTTTTGCCGCTGGTCGGTCGGTCACCTCTCTGAAGGGGGAGTACCTTCGGGAGTACGGGATACCGGCGCGGATGTTCAACGCGGTGCGGGTGTCGTTGGAGGGGAAGATAGCATCGGTGCGGGAGGGGATGCAAGGGCAGCGGGATGAGTTGGAGGGAAGGGTAGCGCAGGTGGAGCGGCAGGTTGCCCGGGCGGTCAAGCAGGGGTGGCGTCATAAGGCGCACCAGAAGAGGCGTCGGCTGGCAAGCCTCCGGTCCAGGCTGGCGGTGCTGGGAGCCGACATTGTTGAAGATCGGGTACGGCTGTGCTTTGGGTCTAAGCGGCTGTGGCGGAAGCAGTACCACTTGAGGTCCAATGGCTACTCGGGCCGCGAGGAGTGGCTCGGGGACTGGCGGGCAGCCCGGAGCGGCGAGTTCTTCGTGCTTGGCAGCCGGGATGAGACCGGTGGTTGCCAGCTTTGTGTGGCCCAGGTGGCTGATGATGGCAGTCTGACGCTGCGGGTGCGGCTGCCGGACTGTCTGGCTGAGAAGCATGGGAAGTACCTGGTCATCCAGGGCGTGCGCTTTGCCTATGGTGAGGAGCAGGTGCTGGCGGCGTTGGAGAGCAATGGGGAGTACGCGGCTCACCGGCGGGAGCACGGGGAGAAGTCGGCTCGGGCCACTGAGCTGGGGCAGGCCATCAGCTACCGGTTCAAGCGGGACGCCAAGGGCTGGCGGGTGTTTGTCAGCACGGAGATGATGGAGGTGCCAGCGGTTACGGACCAGCGGCGGGGTGCCATGGGCGTGGACCTGAACGCCGACCACCTGGCGGTGGCGGAGACGGACTCGAGCGGCAACTACGTGAACGCCTGGCGGGTGCCGCTGGTGACCTATGGGAAGTCGAAGCATCAGGCGGAGGCTCTGATTGGGGATGCGGTGGCCGGTGTCGTGGAGTACGCTCGTGAGGTCGGCAAGCCCATCGTCATCGAGAAGCTGGACTTCCGGCATAAGAAGGCTGCTCTCGAGGGGGAGTCACCCAGGTACCGCCGGATGCTGTCCAGTTTCAGCTACGGCAAGGTCAAGGCATATTTCATCTCCCGGGGTTACCGGGAGGGAGTGGAAGTCAAACAGGTGAACCCGGCCTTCAGTTCGGTGGTGGGCCGGGTGAAGTTCATGGAGCGATACGGGCTCAGCGTACACCAGGCCGCGGCCCTGGTGCTGGCCCGTCGTTTACTTGGTTGTTCCGAGCGCATCCCGCACCGGTGGGTGGCACCCATCGGCAATGGGGTCCATGTCGCCTTCACCGTACCCGAGAGGAAGCGGGTGAAGCACGTATGGACCTACTGGGGTGCTGTTCTGGGACAGCTGAGACCGGCGCTTGCAGCGCAACACCGGCAGGGGAAGCGGCTAGGAAACTGGCGGAAACGCAGACCCCAATCCGGTTCAGGCTGTCCGGCGGGCCCAGGGCCCGCGGGTGGCATGAGCGGGGACCAGAACGGTGTTCCCTGGTGAGAATCCGGGGCGGAGCTGCCTTGAACTGTTGGGGCAGCGGCGGTATGGTTGACGGCGGTCATGTGACTAAAGTCAACCTTTTCTACAACGGTTCTACGAGTTCCCCGACGACTTCCCGGAGTGCCTGAGACGGCTGAAGGAGGCCAGCGGGTTGTTCTGGAGCGAGCTGGCCCGCCGCCTGGGGACCAGCCCGCTGACCATCCGGCGCTGGCTGGCTGGCGTCCAGCCCACCTCCCACTACCTGCTGGCCCTCCAGGACCTGGCCGAAGAGCTGGGGCTGGCCCACCTGCTGCCCCGGGCCAGGGCGCTGCACCGGGAGTAGGCGGGTCAAGCACGCCCCGTCCCGCCTTGCGCACTCTCCATCCCCTTCCTGCCGTACCCTCCGTTCCCGTTGCCACCGCCGTCGCGGAAAGCTCAACCGCCCTGCCCAGTGGGATTCCTTCTCGGGTCTTCCATGGTTCACGGGTGAACCACCCTATAAGCGGTTCCAACCGGCGCTCCGGCCGTCCACACTGGTTTGGAACGGGAGTTCTATGATAAAGGACCCCCGCCAATACTTCCCGGAGCGGCGATTTGGCAGGAACCAGGAACCAGGGCAAACCGAAGAATCCCAGGTACGCCGGGCCGGAACCGCGCATCGGCAAGATTGAATGCCGTCCGGCTCCCGACGCCGACGACCGGCTGCGCCGCCTCTTCACCCTGCTGGCCGGCCACTTGGCCGGCGGCGATATGACTGGGCCGGAACAGGATGCCGCCGACCAGGTCCCCCATGCGGAAGACCACGCCGAGGCCCAAGGCTGATACGCGCTGGGCCGTGCAACCCCCTTTGACTCCGCCCCGCTCCTCCGGTACCATCACCGCAACAGGTTGGCCCGGCGGTGCTGACAACACCCCGGGCCGCGGCGCCACCTGCCTGAACAGGTGATGCGTTGGTATTGTACTACTTGCAGACCCGCTCCCGGCAGGAGGCGGGTCTCTTTTATTTGCAGCCGGTGAAACCCACAGGAGGCGACCATGCCAGGAACGAAAGTGCAACGGCAGAAGACCACCGGAAACCGGGCGGCCATCTACGCCCGCGTCTCCGACAAGAGCCAGGACGCAGAGGACAAGACCTCCATCACCGAGCAGACCAGCGAGATGGAAGCCTACTGCGAACGCCGGGGGCTGACCATCACCGTCCGCTACCAGGAGGTGGGCCAGGGCTGGTCCAAGAAGCGCCCCGAGTTCCAGCGGATGCTGGCCGACGCCCGGCAGGGCCGCTTCGACACCATCGTCTGCTGGAAGTCCGACCGCCTCAGCCGGGGGATGTACCCCGCCGCCGCCCTGATGGAGGTGGTGGAGGCGTATCACCTCAACCTGGAAGCGGTCATGGACTCCATTGACATGAAGACCTTCGGCCTGATGGCCGCTATCGGTAAGATCGAGCTGGACAACTTCCGGGAGCGGGCCTCGATGGGCAAGCGCGGCGCCGCCAAGCAGGGACGCATCCCGGTCAGCAACGTGCCCTACGGCTACCGGGTCAGGGAGGACGGCAGGCCGGAGATAGTGGAAGAGGAGGCCGAGGTCGTGCGCCGCATCTTCCGCTGGTGCGTCCACGAGGGCCTGGGGGCGCGGGTCATCGGCCAGCGGCTCATGGCCGAGGACGCTCCCCTGGGCCGGGAAGGCAAGCGGTGGTGGGACGGCCAGATTCACCGCATCCTCACCAACGAGACCTACAAGGGCACCTGGTGGTACGGCCGGGCCCGCTACGTCTCCACCGAGGACGGCATCAAGGTCTACGACCAGGAACCGGACACCTGGATCGGCGTCCCCTTCCCGGCCATCATCGACGAGGAGACCTGGGACCGGTGCCAGGAGATGCGGACGAAGCGCAAGACCTATTCGGGGCGCAACACCAAGATATTCTACCTGTTGCAGCACCTGGTCCGCTGCACCGAGTGCGGGATGCTCATGGGCTGCATGGCCACCAGGAAGCGGACCGTCAAGCACGGCGACAAGACCTACAAGTATCAGATGGAAGTGCCCCGTCGCTACTACAAGTGCTACGGCGTCCAGCACTTCCGCACCGCCTGCCGGGAGCACACGATGATCCGGGCGGAGCGGCTGGACGGGTTGGTCTGGGGAGAGGTCAAGAAGGTGCTGGAGGACCCCGCCGTCATCGTCGCCGGCATCGAGTCCCTGGGCGAGAAGGGAGAAGACGGGCTGAATGAGGAGACCGTTAGGGCGGAGCGGGAGCTGGAAAAGGTGCAGTTGGAGGAGGACCGGGCCATCC